>BNVT01000033.1 GCA_025998295.1 Endomicrobiia bacterium | reverse complement strand
AGTCTTTTTTTGATAATTCAGACATTTTTCTGCCGCAATCACAAAAGAATCTCTTTCTTCTATAAGGTCACTGTAGATGTTTCTTAAAACTTTATCAATGTTATGACGAACAGCACGAATTTTCTTAATTGTAAAAGTGAGGATTCATGTTATTTGTCATACTCGCAAAAGCGAGGACTCATGTTAAATAGATTCCTGCTACTTGCGCAAATGACAATTGAACAGTTTGGGAAAAGATGAATAAATACCCCATCGCACTACGCTCGGACACCCCCTTTTTTAAAAAAGGGGAATTGCTACAGTTTAGGAGCATTAACAGCATTTCTTATGAGTCCTTTTGTAAAGAAATCTACAAGCACATCTCCTATTTCTTCTGCAATCCTTACTTGAGCTTCTTGTGTGGAAGCTGCAAGGTGAGGAGTTGCAACCACATTATCAGTTTCTATAAGGGTCCAATCCTCAGGAGGCTCTTTTGCAAACACATCAACAGCCGCGCCGCTTACTTTTTTGGACTTTATAGCATCTGACAAATCTTTTTCGTTAATTATTGGTCCTCTTGCACAATTTATAATTTTAACACCATCTTTCATTTTTTTTATAGCATCTACATTTATCATGCCCCTAGTAGTATCATTTAAAGGAGAATGAATAGAAATATAGTCCGCCTGACTAAAAACATCGTCAAGAGATTTTAACTCTATCCCATTGTTTTTTGCAGATTCAGGGCTTGCAAAAGGATCGTAAGCTATAACTTTCATTTCAAAAGAGTTCATCCTTTTTGCAACTTCAGTTCCTATCCTGCCAAGACCTATCAAACCTAAAGTTTTGCCAAAAAGTTCCGTGCCCACAAAATTTTTACGATCCCATTTTTTATTTTTTAATGATTTGCATGCTTCAGCAATTTGTCTAGCAAGGGAGAGCATAAGCCCTATTGTATGTTCAGCAGCAGAGATTGTATTGCCACCAGGGACATTAGCAACTATTATGTTTTTCTTGGTTGCAGCATCTTTATCTACATTATCTACGCCCGTTCCGGCTCTACCTATAAATTTAAGATTTTGGGCTGCCTCTATTATATCTGTCGTAACTTTTACTTCAGAACGTATTAAAAGACCGTCATAGTATTTTATAAGTTCTTTGAATTCTTCTTGAGAAGGCTTGTTATGTATCTCAACTTTGAATTCTTTGTTTGAAAGCAATGCACCTAAACCTTCAGTATTATCGTAAGTCATTAGAATCCTGTACATGTTCTGCTCCTTTTGTTTTTGCTATCATCGTCATTTAGAAAAAACAACCAAAATTCCAAATTTAAATATTCCAAAGATCTACACGGCATTGTTGTCATTGCTGCAAAATAAGTTTTAAGCTTTCAATAATTCCTCTTGGGCAGCAGCTACCGCTTTACCTTTTTCAATTTTTACGCCAAGTTCACTTAATACCATTTCAAGACATGCAAGTCCTACAAGCAAATCAGCTTTACCGATATAACCCATATGCGCAAATCTTATAATTTTACCTTTTAAATTACCTTGACCACCGGCAATAGATACCCCGTACTTTTCTCTCAAAATTTTAACTATCTTGCCACCAATTTCAACAGAAACTGATGCACTTGTAACAACTTCGCAAGGCACCTCTCCAAAAAGTTCTAAACCCAAAGCCTTCATCCCAGATCTTGCAGCTTTTGCGAGAAGTTTATTGTCGTTCCAGATATTCTCCAAGCCTCTTTCCTTGATAAGCTTTATTGATTCTTGAAGAGCGACAATAAGAGTTACCGGAGGCGTAAAAGGAGTCTCATTTGTGGCGTAAGATTTCTTATATTTTCTTATATCGAAATAAAATTTTGGTAACCTTGAAGATTCCGTAAGTTTCCAAGCCTTATCGCTTAATGTTATAAAAGCAAGTCCCGGAGCAAGCATAAAACCTTTTTGAGATCCTGAAACTACAACATCGACTTTCCATTCATCAGTTCTAAATTCCTGACCTACAAGACCTGAAATTGCATCAACAATCAAAACCGCATTTGTCTTTGCGACTATCTCTCCTATAGTTTTTATATCGTTTGCTACGCCTGTTGATGTCTCCGTAAATGTAGTATAAACAGCTCTAATATTCGGATTTGTTCTAAGAGCTTTTTCTATCTCGAGAGGTTTTACAACCTTACCCCACTCAACCGAAGCAGAAATAACTTTTATACCATATCCTTCTGCTATCTTAGCCCATCTATCGCCAAAGTTGCCGCAACTTGCAACTATAATTTCATCTCCTGGACTTAAAAGGCTTACTACAGCCATCTCCATGGCTCCTGTACCGGAAGCAGCAAGCATATAAACTTCATTTTTTGTTTGAAAAACGCACCTCAACCCTTCTGCAACATCTTTGTAAACAGATGCGAATTCGCTTGTCCTGTGATGGAGTATAGGCAAAGCTTCTTTAAGAGCAACTTCCGGTGGAATTGGTGTTGGACCCGGAGTTAAAAGATAATGTTTCATCATTTCTTACTTCCTCCATTGTTTTCATTTTTTTTATGCTTTTTTACTATTATTTTTAAGAAGTTTCTATCGCCAAAGAAATTACATCATCCATATGGGCAACTGGAATCATTTTAATCTTATTTCTCACGTCTTCAGGTATATCAATCAAATCTTTTTTATTGCTTTCAGGAAACAACACTGTATCCATTCCATCTCTACGAGCTGCAAGAACTTTTTCTTTAAGCCCGCCTATGCCTAGAACTCTGCCTCTTAATGTAACCTCCCCAGTCATTGCAACTTTTTTCTTCACAGGTTTGTTCATACAAACTGAAGCAAGAGCTGTTGCCAAAGCAATTCCAGCACTGGGACCGTCTTTTGGCACTGCGCCCTCGGGAATGTGCACATGAAAATCAGTTTTTGAAAATATCCCTTCACCATCTATGCCGAGTCTTTTCGAAGACGATTTAACATACGTCAAAGCTGCCTGAACAGATTCCTTCATAACATCGCCAAGTTTTCCGGTAAGCATCAAAGCACCTTTGCCTTTCATCTTATTTACTTCTATTGTAAGAGTCTCGCCACCAGCTTCTGTCCATGCAAGCCCAGTTACTACGCCTACATCGTTTTCAGATATTCTTTCTCTTTCATAATGGGCCACTCCCAAATACTTGTTTATATTTTCAGGAGTAACAGTTATAGATTTTAATTTTTTATTAAACTCAAGTTCTTTAACGATTTTTCTACAAATATTTGCAATTTCTCTGGCTAAATTACGAACTCCCGCTTCATGCGTATAATTTTTAATTACAATATCGAGCGCGCCTTCTGCAAAAACAAGCTCTTGGGAACTTAATCCATGACCCTCCAGCTGTTTCGAAACTATAAAATCCTGCGCTATATAGCGCTTTTCAGCGTCGGTATATCCTGAAAATCTTATAAGTTCTAGCCTGTCAAGTAAAGGATTGGGAATATTGTCTAACGTATTTGCGGTAGTTATAAACATAACATGCGACAAATCAAACTCAACATCG
This sequence comes from Endomicrobiia bacterium, assembly GCA_025998295.1. Lineage (GTDB taxonomy): Bacteria > Elusimicrobiota > Endomicrobiia > Endomicrobiales > Endomicrobiaceae > Endomicrobiellum. Next base: position 7,979 of record BNVT01000033.1, on the reverse strand, counting down.
AGATAGTGATCGCCAAAAGCATAGTTTTGTTCAGGATCTAAAACCTCAAGGAGAGCGGAAGATGGATCGCCCCTCCAATCCGAACCTATCTTGTCTATTTCATCTAAAATAAACACAGGATTATTTGATCCAGCTTTTTTCATAGATTGTATAACTTTTCCCGGCAGCGACCCTATGTATGTACGTCTGTGGCCTCTTATTTCGGCTTCGTCCCTTACGCCACCCATAGAAATTCTTACAAAATTTCTACCAAGACTTCTTGCGATAGATTTAGCAATGGAAGTTTTACCAACCCCTGGAGGTCCTATAAAACAAAGAACAGGTCCTTTTATTTTTTGCACTCTTGATAAAACAGCAAGATATTCTAAGACCCTGTCTTTAACTTTCTCCAATCCGTAATGATCTTGGTCCAAAATTTCTTTTGCCCTGTTTAAATCCAAATTATCGGCAGTAAATTTTTCCCAAGGTAAATCCAAAATCCATTCAACGTAAGTCCTTATAACAGTAGCCTCAGGAGACATGGGCATCATTTTTTCAAGTCTTGATATTTCTTTTTCCGCGGCATCTCTTGCAGCTTGAGGCATTTTCATATTTTTTAACTTTTTTTTAAGTTCATCAGCATCCTTTTGAATATCGTCCTTTTGCTTAAGCTCTTTTTGAATAGCTTTCATCTGCTCTGTAAGATAATATTCTTTTTGCGTTTTTCCTATTTGATTTCTTACTCTGCTTTGAATACGTCTCTCAATATTTAATATTTCTATTTCGGAATTAAGTACCTGTATAATTTTTTCTAAACGTTCAATAGGATTTACAAGTTCAAGGATTGATTGTTTATCGTTATTTCTTATGACAAGATGAGATGCTATAGTATCTGCAAGTCTTGACGTATCTGTAATATTACTTACAGAAACAGAAATTTCCATAGGCAGCATTCTAGGACTTAGTTTTACATATTGTTCAAAAAGAGAAACTGTGCGTCTTGCAATAGCTTCAGATTCAGGCGTTGTTTCTATTTTTTCGTCAAAAACTTTTATACCTACCTCAATATAGCCTTTATCATTTGATTTAAAATCCGTCCACTGCGCTCTATTTATGCCCTCAACAAGAGGTCTTAAGGTACCGTCTGGCATTCTGAATATCTGAAAAACCTCACATACCGTCCCTATATTGTAAATATCATCAGGCGTAGGATCTTCAACCTGAATATTTTTTTGAGCGACGACAAAAACAAGTCTATTTGTCGACATGGATTCCTCCAAAGCCCTTATAGACTTTTCTCTGCCTACAGCAAGAGGAAGAACCGTCGTAGGATACAAGATAATGTCCTTTACAGGAAGAAGAGGTAATGAATCCGGAATCTTTAAATTCTCAATAAATCTATCCAATTTGCTCATGCAGGCTCCTCTTTGTTTTTATGCACAAGCTGCGGTTTTTCGCCTTTTAGTACGGTTTCAGCTGTAACCCTACATTTTACAATCGTAGGATCGCTGGGAATATCAAACATACTGTCAAGCAAAATGCCTTCCACAATTGACCTTAAGCCTCTTGCCCCGGAACCTTTTTTTAGAGATTTTTCCGAAATCTCTTCTAGAGCGTCATTCTCAAACTCAAGCTCGACATTTTCAATCTGAAACATTTTCTTATATTGTCTTACCAAAGCATTTTTAGGCTCTGTTAAAATATGGACAAGATCTGCCTTCGATAAATGATTCAATGTCGACACAACAGGAACTCTCCCTACAAATTCTGGTATCAATCCAAATTTTATTAAATCCTGGGTTTCGACTTTAGAAAGTGAAAAATCTGCATTCTTAAAATTATCTCTATTGTCACTACCATCAGTTATGAAACCTAAAGTTTTCTTTGATAACCTTGTTTCTATTATTTTTGCAAGACCGTCAAAAGCTCCACCGCAGATAAACAAAATATTTGTGGTGTCTATTTGCAAATATTCCTGCTGAGGATGTTTTCTTCCGCCCTGAGGAGGAACGCTTGCAATCGTACCCTCAAGAATTTTTAAAAGAGCCTGCTGAACACCTTCTCCGGAGACATCTCTGGTGATTGAAGGAGTATCAGATTTTCTTGAAATTTTATCTATTTCATCAATGTATACTATACCTTTTTCCGCTTTTTTGATATCAAAACTTGCATTTTGTATAAGCCCTAAAAGTATATTTTCAGCATCTTCTCCGACATATCCAGCTTCAGTCAAAGTGGTTGCATCTGCAATAGAAAATGGTACGTTAAGGATTCTTGCCATGGTTTGAGCTAAAAGTGTTTTTCCTGTGCCCGTAGGACCTATAAGCAAAACATTAGACTTCTGAAGTTCAACATCACCTTTTACAGCAGTAGCAACTGTTTCTAATCTTTTATAATGATTGTACACTGCCACAGACAAAATCTTCTTAGCGTGTTCCTGTCCTATGATATAAGAATCAAGAACTTCTTTTATTTCACTTGGTTTAAGCAGTTTTGCAGGCGCTTTAAATTCTTCTCTACCACCAGAACCATTAAGAATGTCCGCTACATTCTTTGCGCATTCCCAACAAATATAATGTCCATTATCGTCACCAATAAGCTTACTTGGATCTCCTCTGTCGCAAAACATACACCGTCGTTTATCGTTTATATTTCCCATTCTAATCCTTTACTTACTCATGTTTTATTTTTTCAAGCTAAACTAAAGCAATGAACTTTCATATAAATACTGATTTATCCTTTTATTTGCAAGATTTACATATTTTTGAACATCGTCATAACCAATATAACGTCTTTTATTTTTTATCGCAGAGATACACGTTGTCCCGCTTCCACAGAACGGATCTAAAACTATATCGTTTTTAAAAGTAAATAGTTTTATCAACCTTTCAGGCAATTCCTCTGGAAAAGGAGCGGGGTGACCTATACTTTTTGCAGAAACAGTCGAAAAAGTCCAAATACTTTTCGTATATTCTAAAAATTCATCTCTAGAAATTGTACTTTCTTTATTTTTAGCATTACGAGAAAAATTCTCTTTAGAAAAAACTAGAATGTACTCATGCACATCTCGTAATACCGGATTTGTAGCCGATTTCCAACTACCCCATGCTGTTGATGTGCCTGCGCTTGCTGCTTTGTTCCAGATTATTTCTCCTCTCATTGAATACCCAAGCTTCATCATATCTTTCATTATGTGAGAATGCAAAGGAATATACGGCTTTCTGCCAACATTTGCAATATTAATACAAACTCTTCCGCCAACAACAAGCTTTTTATACGTTTCAGAAAAAACATCCTTCAGTAATTTTCTGTACTCGTCTAAGAAAGATCGTTATCATATTCTTTTTTAACATTATATGGGGGAGAGGTAACAACAAGATGAATACTATCGTCGGGTAATTCTCCCATTTTAATACTCGACTTGCAATAAATTTTATTAATTTTTTCAGGAAGAGGATCAAACTCGTCATAATTATTATTTTTGTTTTTTACTTTCATATTCTCATACATTTTACTATTATAAAAAATTGCCGAATCATGATTCAGTCTTCCGAAATTCCCGAAAGACGACGTTTTAGTGCTTTTATTTATGTTCATTTAATAAACTCAAAAATTTAATTGCCTTCATTTCATTCGTGGATTCTTTACAGGCAATCGTAATATATTTGCCTATTTCTTCTTTTGTTTTCATGCTTGAGAAGAAATTTAAATCGCAACTTAATAAATCTTTTACACAATATTCTAATTCGTTTAAAGAATCAAATCTAAGAAAACCTTTACCTTTGGTCTCTTTTAAATTATCCTTATCAGCAATTTCATCTAAAGGACATGCATTCAATGACCAAACATTTTGTATTATGCCAGACATTTTTAGATGATCTACCTTTTCATAATAATTTTCCGTTATAGGCGTATTTCCAATAATAACTATGGGAATATGCCTTGCAGCTTCGCTAGAAGTCCTAATATTTATACTTTTCCCTATCGCTTTTAACATTGAGTCTGAACGCAGTAGACTAGGATTTCCTCTATGAGTCTTGTAGTCACCAAGACACTGAAGTTTTGAGTTCTATAGTTCCCAATTCCAGACGATAGACATTTTTACTTCAAAAATAACCAAAATATTTTGCTACTTTGTTTCTTACTGTTAACTTTTGAAATAACAACATCTGCCGCTGATTGCGAAGTTAATCCCAAATCAACACATTCAACACCACTTATCGCATACAAATTTTTAGGTAAAACACTAGAAATTAGCTCTGTTACCCATTTTTCAGTGAAATTTCCAATATATGCATTTCTACTCTGTAATGTTGAAGTTGCTCCCTCATATGATTTTGGCCAATATGCAATAAGATGTTTATCAACATTGTAAAAAAGCTTTTCTGCAGCTGTAATTTCTAGCGATCTTACAAAGAACTTTTCTTCACAACTTCTACCCCACAATGTGTCAGCATTTTTCATTATTCTATACTCATTTTAAAATAACATATTTTTTTGAAATCACTTCAATTTCACTATAACCTCATCTATAAGACCGTATTCTTTTGCTTCTTGGGCAGACATATAGTAATTTCTTTCGGTATCTTTCAACACCTGCTCTGTGGTTCTTTCTGTGTGTTTTGCAAGTATTTCAGAAAGTTTTCGTTTGGTAGAAATTAATTCTTTCGTTTCTATATCGATATCAGAAACAGTACCCGACAAACCTCCTCCATAAATTAAAGGCTGGTGTATCATTATGCGAGAATGAGTCAATGCATATCTTTTGCCTTTTGTTCCGGCTGCAAGCAAAACGGCTCCAAAAGACATAGCCATTCCAATGCACATTGTGGTTATAGGACTCTTTATAAACTGAATAGTATCATAAACAGCAAGTCCAGCAGTAACCATGCCGCCTGGTGAATTTATGTATAAATTTATATCCTTACCCGGATCTTCAGAATCTAAATACAAAAGTTGTGCTATTAAAGTATTGGCAGAGTCCGTGGCAATGGCTCCATCATACCCGCCTACAAATATAATTCTTTCTTTTAAAAGTCTTGAATACAGATCGTATGTTACAGCTGATCCTTGATTCCATCTTTCTATTACTGTTGGTATTAACGACGGCATCTCTCCCCCTTTTTTTAATTAGCTTCTAACATTCACATCGCCAAGGGACTACTGTGTGGTTTAGAGCAGTTAAACAACTGTTGCATTGGTTTTTTAAGTTACGCTTGTTTTTTCTTTAAAGGCATATTCTTTTCTTCTACTTTAATCTTAGCATTTTCAAGTAAGAATCCAAGAAGTTTTTGTTCCTTCAATCCTATAAAATATTTGCCAACTTCGTTTTGTCCTTCCATGTTAGAAGCCTTCATTTTGTCTTTTTCCGCTTCAATGTCAGCATCGCTCACGGTAATATTTTCATTTACATATATTGCATTTAAAATGTAAGAAAGCCTTACATTTTTTTCAGCTCTTTCTTTAAGCTTTGCATCTTTAAGTTTCGTTTGTTCTTCAATAAGGTCCTTAGAAAAGCCCACATTTTGCATATGTTCTTTCATTCTTTCAACTAAAAATTTCTTCTGATCTTCAACTAGAGATGCAGGTACTTCAAATTTATTTTTCTCAAGCAGATATCGAATAATCTGTTTTTCAACTTCCATATCCTGACGACGTCTTTCTTCAGCTTCCATATCTTCTCTTACTTTTGATTTCAAATCTTCAAGGTTTTCGGTTTCCATATCTTTTGCAAAATCATCGTTAAGTTTGGGAAGTTCTTCTTTTTTTATTTCAACAACTTTTGTCTTGAAAGTTATTATTTTTCCTGCCAAAGCTTTGTTAGGATGATCTGCAGTATACTCAATTTTTACGTCTTTTTCATCGCCAATATTTACGCCTATTAAAGCATCTTTAAAACCTTTCAACGTGCTCTTGGAACTTAAATCGAGCATGCGTCCCTTTGCTGCAACTTCAGAAACAGCTTTCCCCTCAGCATCAAAAGCGTCATAATCAACCAAAACAAAACTCTTATCTGTAACTTTTCCTGATTTGGAAGGCACAAGCCTTGCATTATTTTTTCTTAAAGCATTAAGATTCTGTTTTAAGCCCTGATCAGTAATTTTAAAAACTTCTTTTGTTACAGGAATGCCCTTATAATCTTTTACATCAATTTTCGGGTGGCATTCGGATGTAAAACGATATTTCAAAGCATGTCCGAGTTCATAATTAAACTCTTCAACCACAGGGAAATCTATAAAATTAAACGATTCTTTTTCAAGAGCACTTAAAACTGTTTTTCGTATAATGTTTTCCACAGCCCTATTCTTAGCTTTTTCCACAAACTTTTGCTTTATAACACTCATAGGAACTTTGCCATGTCTAAAACCGTCAATCTTATTCTGTCGCTGTATTTGATTACAAATAGATTCAATTTCGTCTGCAACTATATCTTCAGCAACTTCAACATCCATAGTTATCGAACACAACTTTTTATCAACGACGTAGGAATTAAAATCAATTGTCTTCCTTTCTTGAGCCATTTACTTCTCCCCTCTAAATTCACATCAACACTATCGAGCCACACTGAACATCTTATCGTGCAACATTACATAATTATTGGTTTATTTTGTCTAAGTTGGAGTTAAATCTTCCAAAGCTATTTGCATCCCTAATAATGCGAGGCAGAGGGACTTGAACTCGCAGATGATTCCCTCTTTTGTAAGTATTTCGTAAGTCTCCACTGCAAACTAATAACAAGACAAGCACGTCTAAAACAACAAGCTCACCAGTAAGCTTGCTCATTATACATAATTTTATTAAATAATTTTAGTGTGACAAAAATCACAACATCGATTAGTAAGTTTGTTTCTTCATATTGATATTGTTTTCTATGTTTTTGCTCTTCATTCCTTTCCAAATTAACTGCAAAAACAACGTCAACCATCAAAATGAGTTCAAGAATTAACAGTGACTTCGCTGCCGAGTTTTAGAGAATCCTTTTGATAGTTTTTTCAAACATTACAAGCGATGTCACTATCTTCTTTCCTTCCTCTCTAGCTATCCTTATTATTTTCACCCTTTCCTCCGATGGGATTTTATTGTTATTTCTATTCCCATTCCCATTCCTTTCCTTCTTTCTGCATACACCTCCCCCTTATTTTTAAACTCTCTATCAATCTATACTCCACACCCTCTCTTATTGCAATTTCTCCCTTTGTTTCCAACTACATCTCTCTTCTTTCTGTCTTCTTCTTCCTTCCTTAAAATCTGTCCACTCAAGACTTCTTTTCTCTCAAAGGAAAGTCGAAAACTATTAGCAATAAACGCTGTCATCCCTATAATGCCAAACCATTCCTATCGTAATACATAATGCTTGTAAAATCTTTGAACCCATGAAGTCTTTGTGAGATATCCGCGCAAGTAACTTATAAAACTTTTGTAAAATCTTTGCGCAAGACTTTTAAAAGATTTATGTAAGATTTATGAAATGTCGGTTGTGACATGTCCATCCCGCAAACTTCAAAACCTTCACTCTTCCTTTCATCACTGACTGCACCAACTCTTTGCTTTTTTATTCCTTGCTTCTTTTTGCTCTTTTACCATCAACTACTTTGCTTATCACATGTGGGTATTCTACACAAATGCTTATACGATTGTCAAATTTCGCAAAATCTCACAGGACAAACACGCAAAAAAATCTTTCGGACAACTGATTTTAAGCTCAGAGCAAACCAGCTTCTAATTTATATCACTTACGATCAACATAGCGAACCTCCGCGCAGCAAACTGTGCGGAGGTTCGCTTGAATTGTTCTTTTTATAGAACGTTACTTAACTAGACCCCTCGCGCAACTTAAGTATTAAATTTTAGAACTACAAATACTCACAACCCAAGTTAAACCGCAGTCCAAAGTGTCTTTTGCTATTACTTATCTATTCTTTAGACTATTTTGAATCTTTTAATAAAAGGTCTTTTGTAATTACTATATCTGTCTTTTTAGACTATTTTGAACCTTTTAA
>BNVT01000032.1 GCA_025998295.1 Endomicrobiia bacterium | reverse complement strand
AAAGATAACCTTGTTTTAAGGATGAGTGAAGCTGATTGGGATGCAGTTATAGCAGTTAATTTAAAAGGTGTATTTAACTGTATAAAAGCTGTAGGCAAGCAAATGCGCAAACAAAGACGAGGCAGGATTATAAATATAGCTTCTGTGGTAGGTCAGATGGGAAACGCAGGTCAGATAAATTATTCTGCATCGAAAGGTGGCGTAATATCAATGACAAAAACTTGTGCAAGAGAGTTTGCTTCCAGAAATATTTTGGTAAATGCCATTGCTCCTGGGTTTATTCGTACCGCTATGACTGATAAGTTAACTGAAGACCAAAAGCAGGTCATGGCTTCAGCAGTACCTCTTTTAAGACTTGGAGAGGCTTCCGATGTAGCAAAAGCGGCTTTATTCTTTGCAAGTGATGATTCATCTTATGTAACAGGGCATGTTTTAGCAGTTAATGGCGGAATGTATATGTAGCGACAAAATTTAAAGTAAATAAATGTAGCTAACTGACTTCATGTTGACATATTGCGTCGTTTAGACTTTAGAGTGGATTTTAGCTGATTTATAAGAAGCGATATTTTGAGATATCAATCAAATAAAAACGACTGAATTTGCTTAGAAAAGGTGCAAAAAGAGCGTTAATGCGGAATGATTGGCTACGGCGGAGTTTTTAAAAGCAGAAAATGAGTGTGACACAAAATTAAAAAAGAGGGGGGATGCATAAAATGGCAGATTGTGAGGCTAGGGTAAAGGAGATTATCGTTGAACAATTGGGTGTGGATCCTGTTGAAGTAGTAACAGGTGCGTCGTTTGTTAATGATTTAGGTGCAGATTCTTTGGATACAGTAGAGCTTGTTATGGCTTTTGAAGAAGAGTTCGATATTGAAATTCCAGATGAAGAAGCGGAAAAAATTCAGACAGTGGGAAACGCAATAGACTATATTAAAACGCATATCGTAAAATAAGGCGTTAAAATGAATAGAAGAGTAGTTATCAGCGGTATAGGAGTTGTGACACCCATAGGTATAGGTAACGTTGAATTTACCAAAGCTTTAAAAGACGGCAAGTCGGGCGCTTCTGCCATTGAGTCGTTTGACACAAGCGAATACACTACAAAATTTGCTGCTGTTGTTAAAGATTTTGATCCGGAGCAGTTTATTGACAAAAAAAAAATAAAGAAAATGGCAAGATTTACGCAGCTTGGGTTTGCAGCTGCAAAAATGGCTATCGAAGATTCGGGACTTGATCTTTCCAAAGAGGAACTGTCAAAAATTGGAGTTATCACAGGAACCGGAATTGGCGGTTTAGATGTAATAGAGGAGGAAGAACGAGTCCTTTTGACGAGAGGTCCTAGGAGGGTAAGCCCTTTCCTTATTCCTATGATAATTACGAATATGTTGCCTGGTGAAATAGCTATTAAGTATGGTTTTACCGGACCAAATTATGCAGTTACAAGTGCTTGCGCTTCTTCTAACAATGCTATGGGAGATGCCTTGAGACTGCTTCGTAGCAGTGATGCGGATGTAATAATTTCTGGAGGCTCTGAAGGAGCAATTGTTCCTTTAGGTGTTGCTGGTTTCTGTTCAATCAAAGCTCTTTCTCAAAGAAATGACGAACCGCAAAAAGCATCAAGACCTTTTGACAAAAACCGCGATGGTTTTGTTATAGGCGAAGGCGCCGGTATAGTTGTTCTTGAGACTTTGGAACACGCGTTAAACAGGGGTGCAAAAATATATGCAGAGCTTGCAGGATACGGAGCGGCGGATGACGCTTATCATATTACCGCTCCTGAGCCTGAATGTAAAGCTGCTATTATGGCTATTGAAAAAGCTATAACTGATGCAGGTATTTCTAAAGAAGAAGTTGATTATATCAACGCCCATGGTACATCAACGGTGTTAAATGATAAAACAGAAACTTTTGCAATAAAGAAAGTTTTTGGCGATAGAGCATATAAAATACCTGTTTCATCGACTAAGTCAATGACAGGACACCTTTTAGGTGGAGCCGCCGGTGTTGAGCTTGCGGCCACTGTCCTTGCAATGCAGGAAGGTTTTATCCATCCTACTATAAATTATGAAACTCCAGATATTGATTGTGATTTGGATTATGTTCCAAATATAGCGAGGATACAACAAGTTACATGCGCTATTTCAAACTCTTTTGGATTTGGTGGTCACAATGCAACTGTTGTAATAAAAAAATATGTTAAGTAAAAATCATGAAAAACTTCAAAAAGTTATTGAATACGAATTCAGTGATCCCGAGATTTTAATAACGGCTTTAACGCATAAATCTTGCGTCGCTGAAATTGGTACAAAAAGTTACAATGAGCGCATGGAGTTTTTGGGAGACAGTGTTTTGTCGGCTATTGTCGCAGAAACTTTGTATAAAGTATATCCGCGCGAAGCAGAAGGGAAGTTGTCGCAACTTAAGGCCCAAATAGTTTCTGCACCTAATTTATGTGCTTGGGCAAAAAAAATATATTTGGGCGATTACATTTTTTTAGGCAGGGGTGAAAATACAAGAGAGGCAAGGCAAAGAGAAGGTTTGCTTTGCGATGTTTTTGAAGCAGTAGTAGGGGCAATTTATTTAGATGGCGGTTTTGAGAATTCAAAAAAATTTGTTTTAAAATTTTTGGACGTTCAAGGAGAAATAATAAGTCGAGATTATAAAAGCAGGCTTCAGGAACTTAGCCAGTCCGTTTACAGAGAACTTCCTGAATACAAAACAGTAAGAGAGTCTGGACCCGATCATAGTAAGGAATTTGAGGTTGTTGTATATGTGCATAAGAGGCTTTTAGGTAAAGGTACAGGAAGTTCTAAAAAAGAAGCTCAACAATCTGCCGCCAAGCAAGCAATGGAAAGATGGAAGAATATCAACCATCTGCCCACATAAGCAATGCTTAAGTAATAAACCTCATACATAATATTTATTACGATTACTTTTCCTCTTCCGTAAGACGAGTAGAAAAAGCACTAAAATTAATATGCACTCCACTACTTTTTATCTTATATCCAACGAATATGCTCTTGCCATTTCTCCATCCTTTTTAACAAAGGTTTATCTTTTTATTTGTTTCGGTGCAATCTAAAGCGATTTGACTAATAGTGTATTTATCTAACCGTAAAATACTTTTTATGTGTCAAAACTTTAAAGCTTGACGAATTTCTATCAACGTTTTCCTAGCAACTTCCTTAGCTTGCAGATTTCCTATCCCAATTATTTTTTTTAAATATGCCTTGTCTGAGATTACAATTTTTCTTTTTTCAGCCAAAGGTTTCATAAATTCAGAAAGCATTTCCATTATCTGTTTTTTACACGCTGCACAGCCTATTAAGCCCGATTTACACTCTTCTTTTCTTCTTTTATGGTCATTATTAAATATTTTATGAAACGCAAAAACAGCACAACCATCAGGATGACCGGGATCATCTTTCTTTATTTTTAAAGGATCGGTAAACATATTTTTGACCTTTTTGCTCAAAGTGTCATCACTTTCACCAATAAGAATTGAATTGTTGTGGGATTTTGACATCTTTCTTCCATCTAAACCAGGAACTCTTGAGAACTTTGCAAGTTTTTCTTGAGGCTCTACTAAAACATTACCGTAAAAATTGTTAAATCTTCTTGCTATTTCGCGGCTAAACTCCAAGTGTGATAATTGATCTTCACCTACAGGAACAACATCAGCTTTATAAAGTAATATATCTGCAGCCATCAAAACTGGATATCCTAAAAAACCGTAGTTATTTAAATCTTTATTTTTGATCGCTTCTATTTGCTCTTTGTATGTCGAGCATCTTTGCAGCCAGCCCAAAGGAGTAATCATTGAAAGTATTAGAAATAATTCACTATGCTGAGGTACTTCTGACTGTTTAAAAATCACGACTTTTTGAGGATCTATACCTGCGGTAATCCAATCAGCAACCATTTCCAAAGTGTTTTCATCAATTTTAAAAGTATCAGCATAATCAGTGGTCAAAGCATGCCAATCAGATGACATATAATAACAATCGCATTCGTCTTGAAGTTCAATCCATTTACGCAATGCGCCGAAATAATGTCCTATATGGAGTCTTCCTGTAGGGCGCATTCCTGATAATACTTTTTTTCTCATGTAATTCTCTCTATCTTGATTTTTTTAAAAAGTCTAGCTGGTAAAAATCATCACAAAAAAATTTATGATTAAATTTATGATGCCATTCGTCATGCCTGACAACAATACTAAATTCAATATTATAAAACCAATATACGGGTTCAAATTTAAATATTTTGTCCTCAACTCCACAGGTAAAAAATAAGCCATAATTTTTGAACCGTCAAGAGGAGGAATTGGTATCATGTTTATTATTAAAAGCCGTGCATTAACCTTAATCATCATTGAAAAACAATGTTCTATTGATACACTAAAACTCGCTGTAAAATTAGGAAATGCTCCTACCAAACATATCACAAGTCCGGAAAAAAAAGCAAGTGATAGGTTTGATGCTGGACCTGCAAGTGAAACAAGAAGAATATCTAATTTAGGATTTTTTAATTTTCGATAGTCAATGGGAACGGGTTTCGCCCAAGCAAAAATAGGTGCTTTCATAAGCAGCAACATTACTGGAAGAATAATACTTCCAAATAATTCTATATGGGAAATAGGATTTAAAGTAATACGCCCAGACATTTTTGCAGTATCATCACCTCTTAAGTAAGCAACATATGCATGCGCCACTTCATGAAGCGTAATAGAAAATAGAATAACTACGGCATATAATAAATATTCGGATATCATCACAAGAATCCTTTGCAGTTGTTTTCACTTTGCTTACGGGCGCTGCTTCTGCTAGTCTTTAATAGTGTTAAGACCAACAAAACACTTTTGCTTATCAATATAAAATTGCAAAAATGTGTAAAAAGTATAAAAAATTAAGAACTATCACGCCGCGTAACCATCAAAAAATTTTAATTGTTAAACTATTGCCCCGCGAAGCAAGCTGTGCGCAAACTGCTTAAATTAGTACAATTAGGCTATGGAAACGCTCAAAAAGAAGGACAGCATAGTACATATAAGATACACTGTCATTTTGTAACACCCATAAAGCATAGAAAAGCTATATTTGGAATTTAGAGCGTTGTAATAGCCTAATTCAAATAACAAAAGAAATTTAATAACGCTACAAACAATAGAGTTTGGACAAGAACAATTACAGCTCTTCAATTTTCACTGCTGGTACCGCGCGTCTTGCTGTGCGGAGGTTCATTTCATAACCAAAAACTTGAAAAAACAGCAATGCCATCTAAAGATTCATAGTTTTTTTGGGAGGTTCGTATTCATTATGACGATCTTGTTTTGTAGACATCTTGTCGTAAAAAGACAACATTGGACACCAAAAAAAACAAAGGCACGACCAACAACAACTAGTTGAAGTTTTAGGGAGACTCTTTCATAACATTTTCTTTGCGTTCTTGCTCACGTTTTTGTACCTGCACCTAGTATTTATTATAGCACATAAACATGTTTATTTAAATTTTTTTCATAATAGACTTTTTGACCTTTGCAGAGACTTGCGACGTTTGCAAGTCGCAGCTTGGAAAAAAGCGAATACCATCTCTGTCACTCCTTTTTTTGCAAAAAAATGGAACTACTATAGGCATTGCTTTTTTAGTTTTGGTGTTAAGATCACAAAAATCTTTGTCTATCAAAAAAAAATTGCAAAATGTGTCAAAATATAAGAAATCAAAAAGTTATCACGGGTAAACATCGGAGAATTCTTAATGCCAAAACTAAAAAAGCAATGCCATGGTTTTATGAGGTTCTTGTATTTATCATGCTGAATTTGTCGCAGTATCTTGTTGTAAAAAACAACATTAAATATTGAAACAAGTTCATGATAACAGCGGATTTGCTTTAAGAGTTTTTAGGCAGACTCGCTAAATTACTTACAACAACGCTCATGCTGTGATTTTTGTTGATACTATCTCCTTATTCTTATAGCAGAAACTTGAAAAGGTTTTGTAGAAAGAATCTTATCTTTAGTATTACTGCTCTGATTAAAGAAATCAATAACAGCCTTTTCTCCTCCGATCTCAGAAACAACAATGGCTTGAAATCCCCAATTAGCAGGATTGCCTCTAATATATTTTTGCGGTATCAAAACAGAACCACCGCAAACCGAAAGATTTGAAACAAAAGAAGCGCCATTTATAGAATACTTATACAAAACCGCTTTGTTTTTATGTACCCTTAACGAATACTCCCATCCAGAGTCCGTAGTCAAAAAACCGTTTACGCCTGAGAGAAATGATGTAGACCCTGCTCCTTTAACGTTATTTAGATCTATATAAAAATCCACAAAAGAAATATCGTCATTCCACTTTCCAGATTTGAAAGAAAAATCTATCTTTATGTTGTTATCTTTTGAAAGAACTTGTACAAATTTTAACAACCCTTCATTTAATATTGAAACTCCGTTAGGAACAGCTTCAACAAAAGTCTGAATATTTGAAGAAAAAATTTTTTTTGCAGCAGGAATACTATGTGCTTTCACGTCTTCGGGCTCTAAAGCTTCTAAGAGATGATAAATATTTTTATAAGTGTTATCAAACATTCTTTTTCCATCTGGTCTGTCCAATAAAACATCCTTTAAAAGATTGTAGCTACATAAACAAGCAAGTTTGCTTTGCGCATTAGTATAAGTGTGTTCCTTAAAATTAGGTTTGTTAGCATAATTATTAATCAAATCCACCGCCAAAAAGAGCTTTTCTTCTATCGAAGGATTAATTAAAAACTGTTTAAAATGTATATTTTTTTGCACAGGCAAGTTGCTTTTAAATTCTGAAACATACCAAGGGGTCGCAGGTATTATATATTTGCTGTTATCAAAAGCATCTATCAAATACTCCATTAATTTTACATTCTGCAAATGTTTTTTCGTGAGCAAAACAGGCACAATGCTATTTTCTTTTTTTGATTCCAACCATTTCATAACATCAATTTGGTTGTAAGGAAAATTTTTATATATAGAAAATACTACAATACCATCAATATTACAAGCACCATAAAGATTTTTTTCAAAATTATCAGAATTAATCCATGTAAGTCCTAAGCCTGATAGATAATAAAGAATATCATGCGATAACTCCCCAAAATTTAAAAATATACCAGATGCTTGTTTGTTTGTATGATTTTTATAATCTGTTAAATTGGCTGATATATACTCTTCAAAAATACTTCGCTTATTTGACTTTTTTAAATGGGTATTTGAAAGCATGGCAATAACAGGCAAAATAGGCTCCGGATTAAAAGAAAGGGCCAGTTCTATTCTGCCGTACGAAACAAGTGTTTTTAAATTTTCAGGAACTCCTATTGCAGAATTTACAGGTACAGTTATACAAAAACGTTTTGATGATAAAATTTTATTAATAACAGCCTCTGGAATATCTGAAGTATCAGCAAAAAATACTATACATCTGTTGTTTTCGCCCAAAGCCAAAGTGCTTAAAAATAGAAATAACACGGTGTAAATAAATGTTTTCATAACGCATTATTGTAGCATTCTTGACAAGATTTGTTAATTTCAGGTACAATGGACGCCGTGAAGGTACAAGAAACCGATTTCTTTATTTCTTTCTTAATATTTTTCTTTATTATCATGGGATGCGTAAGTTCTGCTGCGGATTCTAAAGTAGTGGTATCAGAATATCCTCAAGAAGATCAAAATGTAACTGATGTAGTAACTACGACAACAACAAGCGATACAAAACATGAGGAAAGAGTAACCGAAAGGTACATAAGAGGAATACATCTTACGGCATGGGTAAGCGGTTCTGAAAAACATAGAAAAATTGCAATGGATCTCTTTGAAAATACTGAGCTAAATACTGCTGTAATAGATATCAAAGAATCTGAAGGGCATGTTTATATTGACGGTATAAAAATTGTAGATGCAAACAGAGCTTATGTAGTGGCAATACCTGACATTGGAGAATATATTCCCTATTTAAAAAGCAAAGGCATTTACACTATAGCAAGAATTGTTGTTTTTAGAGATGGCACAATGGCAAGAAAAAACCCTGATCTTGCCGTTAAAAACCCCGACGGAACTATTTGGACGGATAGAAAAAATGTCGCATGGCTTGATCCCTATAATAAATATGCTTGGGATTATAATTTACAAATAGCCGAAAGAGCTGCAACTATAGGATTTGATGAAATACAATTTGATTATATACGATTCCCTACTGACGGCAATACGAAAAATTGCAGATACAGTAAACCTCATTGCGCAGCGGAAGCTTCAAAAACCTTGGTTGGTTTTTTAAAAGAAGCCAATAAAAGACTTAAAGCTAAAGATGTGAAAATATCTATTGACGTTTTCGGTTTAACGACAACAGCTGCAGACGATATGGGTATAGGTCAAAAAATAGTTGAAATGACAGAGTGGGTAGATTATGTAAGTCCTATGGTTTATCCGTCTCATTATGAAAAGGGGAACTACGGTATCGCAGAGCCTAACAAAGAACCATATAAAGTTGTTTGTTATGCCATGGAAGGCGCTCTGAAAAGAATACCCGAAAGAAAGCTCCGCCCGTGGCTTCAGGACTTTAGTTATGGTGGGTACAAATACGACAAAAATGCTGTTAGAGCCCAGATGCAGGCATGTTATGACAATAAAGTCAGCAATTGGCTGCTATGGAATCCAAAATGTGTTTATACCAGAGAAGCTCTAAAGGAACAAGCCGAAGAGAATTATCACCAAGAAAGCAATCTGTCAACGGTTGAGATTGAAATGTTAAAAACCACAAATAAGAAACCACCTGCGGTACAAACTACGAAATAAACAATAATTTTTACAAACTTTAAATCTTTACTTATTCTTCAAACAGTATTTCTCCCAATGTATATTTACTATCTTGATTAGCGTATTGTTTAATAAGTTCTTTTTCTCTGTCAGCCTCAAGTTTTTTTATAGATGCTTCTATTTTTCTGTTTCTTATGTCAACTCTTGTTACTTTAGCTTCAACTTCTTCTCCTTCTTTCAAAACATACCGGTCATTGTCAGCCTCCACAGATGAAGCCCTATTATTTTTTACTAAAGCCTCAATTCCTGCCTCAATTTCTATAAAAGCACCAAAATCAGAAGTTCTTACAACCTTCCCTTTTACAATACTTCCAACTTCATATTTGTTGTAAGGATTAGGCTGCATATGCTTTAACGAAAGAGAAATTTTTTCATTCTGAGGATTTACTCCTAATACAACAACCTCAACTTCATCACCTTTTTTAATTACTGCTTCAGGATGTATTATTTTCTTAGTCCAAGAAAAATTACTTATGTGAATAAGACCTTCTATTTCTTCCGGAAGTTTTACAAACGCGCCAAAATGCGTAAGATTTTGAACCACACCTTTAACAACAGTTCCAGGAGCATAATGTCTAAATGCTTCGTCCCATGGATTTGTAAGTATCCGCTTAACCGATAAAGCAATTTTTTTATTTTCTTTATCCATACCTATAATTTTTACTTCTATTTCCTGACCTTTCTTAACATCTCTTTTCAATGCTGCTCCACCGTTGCTCCATGCATATTCAGAAGCATGGAGCAAGCCTTCCACACCTGGCTCAAATTCAACAAAAACACCATAACTCATAATTGATGTTACTGTGCCCTTCGTAATAAGGCCCAAGGGCAGTCTCTCGGAGGCAGAGTCCCATGGATGAGGAGAAAGATTTTTCATACTTAGAGAAATTTTTTCGCCGGCTTTATCAACTTTTAAAACCTGAACCCTTACTACTTGACCTATATGTAATAAATCTTCAACTTTTTTAACCCTATACCAAGCAAGCTCTCCAATATGTAGCAACCCGTCAACTCCGCCAAGATTAATAAAAGCTTCAAACTTTGTAATTCTTGAGACTGTTCCATCTAAGATCTGGCCTTCGGTAATACTTTCCAAAGCAGATTTTATTTCATCTTCAATAATTTTTCTTCTTGAAACAACAACATTCTTCTTTCTTGCGTCAAACTTCGTAATTTCAAACTCGTACGATTTGCCAATATACTGTTCCGTTTCTTTGACAAAATGCATATCTACCTGAGCAATAGGCAGAAACGCATTTACACCGCATACATCCACAGTAAATCCGCCTTTTATGGTTTTTAATATTACTGCCTTAACCCGTTTCTTTTTCTTAAAAATTTCTCGTAGCAAACTCCATTTTTTTTCTTCAATAATTTTTCTATAAGAAAGGATAGTTTGTCCGTAAGTGCTTATAACTTTTACTTTTAGTTTTGCGCCAACTTTAAGTTCAGGAGGTATTGCGCTCTCCTCAAACTCTTCCTTAGGGATTATCCCCTCTGATTTCATTCCTAAATCAACCATAAAGCTATCTGAATTTTCTCCAATAATGGTTCCCTCGAATTCTTTTCCAGTATCACGCTAGTGGATTCATCGTAATTTTCATCAAGTCTGCCATGCTGACATCTTTGCTATCTTCAAAAATGGTTATTGTTTTATCCAAATTTTTGTTTTTTGCCATGCCACTTCCTCTCTTTGATTATATTGGGCTTGTTTCCAAACCTACAGTTTTAAAATTATATACTTCAAATTTTAAATTAAATCTAAAAAATCAAAAATGCTTTCCTCTGTTTCCGTATATGTTAGATATTGCTTCAAATCTATTCAAAACGTTTGCGTCAGTCTGTTTTTGTGGTTATTCTATTCTGGTTATTTACGAATAGCTTGGAAAAAGATCAATGGGATATGTATTATATCAATAAGCAGACCCCCCCGTTTTGCTTAATCTAGTTAATTTATCGCTCTCTTTTAAAAAATGTCTTTCGCTTTCATTTTTCCTGCACCAAGTACAAGCTACCTCTATCCTTCTTTCAAAAAATTATATCTTTTTTTTATCAAAAAAGGTATCTCATCACAACAAACGCATGAAAAAAATTTCTTGAGGCTACATTAATTTTAAACTTGAGCAAATTCCGATTGACTGTTATGTAACTCTATAGATGACAATCAAAGATCAAAAAAACTTTCATGCGTTTGTCGTACCTCTTTTTATGTGAGTCTTTTTGCTCTTTTGTCAAAAAACGGTCAAGTCAGGAAAATTTGATTTTTTTTGTTTTATTGTATACAATGGTCGGCAGTGCTGACTTTCGAGCTTTTTCGTGTTCTGACATACGAAAATAAAAAAAAAGGAATCTTTTCCTAAAAGGAGCCAACAATGGCTTGTGGATGTAAAACAAAAAAAGTAGCATCTAAGAAAGATGTTGTGAAGAAAATCGTCAAAAAAGCTGTTACAGCAGCAGCAAAAAAGAAGAAAAAATAAGGATTTTCTAAAATAAAAAAATCGCCTGTCTGATGGGCGATTTTTTTATTTGTAACGTAAACAAGAGTAGTACTAAATTTTTCCGCCTTAATAGACCTCCTACATAACCAACACATAAAAGTACAATAGAAGTACTATGAAACAAAAAAGAAAGCAGTTAGGTCATATGTAATGGATTTAGTATTAATGGGAGTAAGAAAGCATTTGATAAAAGAGTC
>BNVT01000031.1 GCA_025998295.1 Endomicrobiia bacterium | reverse complement strand
CGGAATAGTGATATTGGAAGTAGGAGCAAGTACAAGAATATGGAAATTGGATGTAGACTTCAGTGGACAAGGCTATATTGGCAAAAGAAGCGGTGTTGGAGGGACATTGAAGGTTAAATATACGTTTTAGTTGAACTTGTCTTTTTGAGTTTATACTTCGTTACGCAGCGACTTGCGTACGTAAAACCCTACGCAAGTCGCTGCGAGCCTTGTATAAATTCAAAGCACTTTGCGCATTGTAACTTTGTCTTTTTGAATTTTTGCTTTGCAAGACCCTTGCTTGTTTTAGTAATTGTTAAACTATTGCCCCGCAGCAAACTGCGGGGGTATAGTTTAAAGTAGTAGAATTAGGCTATGAAAACGCTTAAAAGTGGATAGCATAGTGCATACTTAAGATACACTATCATTTTGTGACGCCCAAAAAAGCATAGAAAAGCTATATTTGGAATTTAGAGCGTTGTAATAGCCTAATTCAAATAACAAAAGAAATTTAATAACGCTACAAACCATAGAGTTTGGACAAGAACAATCACAGCTCTTCAATTTTCACTGCTGATACCGTGCGTCTTGCTTGTGCGGAGGTTCATTAAAAAAAATGATAATTAAAAAAAGGGAGGATCGGATGTTGCATTTTAAGAAAAATGATTTGTGTGTTGAGCAAGTTAAATTATCAGATATTGCAAAACAATATGGTACAAGCGCATATATATACTCAAAAAATCAGATAATAAAAAACTTTGAAGCTTATAAAAAGGCCTTAGGTTCTAAAGGAGGTTTTATTTGTTTTGCGTGCAAAACAAATTCAAATGGTGCAATTCTAAAATTACTTGCCGGTATTGGCGCTGGAGCAGATACAACTTCAGGTGGGGAAATATACAGGTGTTTAAAGGCTGGTTTTAACCCGTCAAAAATTGTGTATGCAGGTGTAGGTAAGACTTCGGAGGAAATAGGATATGCTTTAAAAAGCAAAATTTTTATGTTTAATATTGAATCTTTTGAAGAGCTTGACGCAATAGATAATATTGCAGGTAAAATGAAGATTAAAGCTAAAATTTCGTTCAGAATAAATCCTTATGTTAATCCTGATACACATTCCTACATAGTTACAGGTAAAAAAGGAACAAAATTTGGCATACCTTACGAAGATGCCGTAAGAGCGTATTTGGTTGCGAAGAAAAAAAAGAATGTTGCCATTGTTGGCATACATTCACATATTGGATCGCAAATTCTAAATATTGCTCCTTTCAAACTTGCAGCCCAAAAAATAAAAAAAATTGTAGGTGCTGTAGAAAAAAATGGTATAAAATTGGAATATATAAATTGTGGCGGTGGGCTCGGTATTGAGCATGAAGAAGGACAAAAAGTTCCAGATCCTAGCCAGCTTATGCTTGAGTTGTTTCCGATGTTTGATAAAGATAAAAAGTTTATTTTTGAGCCTGGACGTTCAATAATCGGTAATGCAGGCCATATGCTTATAAAAATTTTATACAGAAAAATTTCCGGAGGAAAAAGTTTCCTTATTACTGATGCTGGTATGAACGATTTGATAAGACCTACATTGTATGAAGCTTATCACGAAATTATGCCTATAAAAAAGACAAATGCTAAAAAAGTTAAAACAGATGTTGTAGGTCCTATATGCGAAAGTGGAGACTTTATGGGTAAAGACAGAATGCTTCCGATAATAGAACAAGGTGGACATCTTTTGGTAACTTGTACGGGTGCTTATGGTGCGGCAATGTCTTCAGAGTATAATTCAAGGCCTTTGCTTGCTGAGGTTTTAGTTGATGGCAACAAAGCTGTATTAATAAGAAAAAGAGCAAGTTATAAAGATTTATCGTTAAATGAAATATAGCTATCGGCTTGTATTAAAGAGAGAGTAAAATGAATATAAATTTTTCAAAACTTACGGCTGCGGGGAACGATTTTGTTTTAATAGATAACAGAGAAGGTATAATAGCGGAAAAAGATTGTGAATTTCTTGCAAAAAAACTTTGTGACAGAAGGTACTCAGTAGGCGGAGACGGGTTGATTTTGCTTGAAAAAAGCGCCTCTAAAGATTTTAAGATGAAATATTTTAATTCTGACGGATCTCATGCTTCGATGTGCGGTAATGGTGGGCGATCAGTCGCTCAGTTTGCTTATGAGTTAGGCGTTGTAAATTCGAAAATGGTATTTGAAACCGACGCGGGGGTTATAAATGCTGAAATTTTGTTACACAATAGGGTTAAGCTGGACTTATATGATCCTAAAGATTTAAATCGAGATATGAAAATTGAAATTGACGGTAAAGAACTTAATGTGGATTTTATAAATACAGGTGTTCCTCACGCTGTTATATTTGTTGACTGTGCCGAAGAAATGGATGTTTTTAAATATGGTAGACAGGTAAGACATCATAAAGTTTTTGCGCCAGACGGAACGAATGTTGATTTTGTTGAAGTTGTAAAAGATAATACACTTATTGTTCGTACTTATGAAAGAGGCGTTGAGGACGAGACTTTAGCATGCGGCACAGGTATAACGGCCTCTGGAATTGTTTCAGTACTTAAGGGATTTGCTAAATCTCCTGTAAATATAATTGCAAGAGGAGGAGATAAATTGTCAGTATCTTTAAAAAATTTAGGAGGAAAAGTAAGCGATGTTATTCTTGAAGGTCCCGCCATTGTAGCATTTAAGGGAATGGTCGAAATATAGTTTAAAATAATACATGGTCAACTAAGGAGAGTTTATGTTTTCTGGAGTATATACGGCGTTGATTACCCCGTTTAAAAACGATAAAGTTGATTACGAGTCGCTTGGAAAGTTGATTGAAGAACAGTTTAAAAACGGAATAGATGGCATTGTACCATGCGGAACCACCGGCGAATGTCCTGCTTTGTCTTACGAAGAACATGAATCAGTTATGGAATTTTGTGTTAAAGGTGCGAAAGGAAAGATGAAAGTCCTTGCTGGTACAGGATCTAACTCTACTAGCGAAGCGATAAATTTTACACAGTTTGCAAAAAAGATAGGGTGCGACGGAGCTTTGCTGGTTTCTCCATATTACAACAAACCTACTCAAAAAGGTTTATATCTGCATTTTAAGAAGATAGCAGATATTGTTGATATTCCGATTGTGCTATATAATATTGCAGGCAGAACATCTATAAATATTGAACCTGCTACCATAGCAAAACTTTTTAATGATTGTAAAAATATTGTTGGTGTAAAGGAAGCATCGGGATCTTTAGTGCAAATGAGCGCTATAAAAGCTTTAGTGCCTGATATAGAGCTTATTTCAGGAGACGATGCTCTTACGCTTCCTGTATTGTCAATAGGAGGAATAGGAGCTGTTTCTGTTTTGTCAAATATTATTCCTTCCGAAGTTATTTCTCTTGTAAAAGCTTTTGAAAAAGGAAATATAGACGAAGCTAAGAAGATTCACTATAAACTTTTGCCTTTTGCAAAGTCAATGTTTATAGAAACAAACCCTATACCTATAAAAACTGCCGCTGCTTTACTTGGCATATGCCTACCGGATCTTAGACTTCCTATGTGTGAAATGGAAGAAACAAATAAAGCGGTATTGGAAAAGACTTTGAAAGATTTTGGATTATTATAGTCAAACAATACAGTGTTTGCCTACAAATTAAATGGAGTTTTTAAATGAAAATAACTGTTTGTGGAGCTGCTGGAAGGATGGGTCAGGCTATAGTCTCGATAGCAAAGATTGATTCTGATATTCAAATAGCTGGTGCTTTAGAATATGACGGGAGTAAAGCGATTGGGACAGGGTGCCCTGTTATTACTTCTGTTAATAATTTAGAGAGATTTTTGGCTGAAACAGATGTTGTAATAGATTTTACAAATCCTGAAAGTGCATTAAAAAATTTGGAAACTGCAAAAAAATATAATACGCCTTTTGTTGTTGGAACAACTGGCTTTAGTGAGGATCAGAGAAAAAAAATAGCAGAAATTTCCAATAGCATCCCTGTTGTTTTTTCGCCAAATATGTCCGTGGGTGTAAACATTTTGTTTAAACTTGTTGAAGTTGTTGCAAAAAAAATTCCTGACTACGATATTGAAATAGTAGAACTGCATCATAATAAGAAAAAAGATTCTCCATCTGGTACGGCTGTAAAACTTTCGGAAGTTGCTGCTTCTTCTATTGGTAAAAATATTGACGATATAGGCGTTTACGATAGGCATTCTTTAGATGCTGTAAGAAAAAAAGATGAGATAGGGGTTCTTTCCGTAAGAGCCGGTGATATTGTTGGCGAACACACTGTGTATTTTGCAGGTCCTGGTGAAAGAATTGAGTTAACTCACAGAGCTCACTCTAGAGATACTTTTGCAAGGGGTGCTGTTAGAGCGGCAGGATGGGTGAAAGGGAAAAAACCGGGACTCTACGATATGTTGGACGTTTTAAATTTAAAGTAAAGAATCATGTAAGCATAGGCAGTACGACAAACGCATTAAAGCTCCTTCGATTTTTGATTATCGCAGGACACTACCAAATTGCAGTCTGTGAGATTTGCTTTGAGTCTAAAATCAGCCATCTCAAGAAACTTTTTTTGTGCGTTTGTCGTGTTTGAATATCTTGCAAAACGGCATTGGCTTTAGAGAAGTTAAAGAAATGAACCTCCGCACAGTAAGACGCGCGGTATCAGCAGTGAAAATTGAAGAGCTGTGATTGTTCTTGCTCAAACTCTATGTTTGTAGCGTTATTAAATTTCTTTTGTTATTTGAATTAGGCTATTACAACGCAAACATTACCAAATATAGCTTTTCTATGCTTTATGGGCGTTAGAAAATGATAGTGTATCTTATATGTACTATGCTGTCCGTTCTTTTTTGAGCGTTTCCATAGCCTAATTCTACTACTTTAAGCGGTTTGCGCACAGCTTGCTTCGCGGGGCAATAGTTTAACAATAAAAATTAAGGGATTAAATTGTCCATTAAATCAGGGAAATTCCACTTCTTCGGTTTCTAGATTTAAATCTTCCAAGCTCTTAAAACCTGCTTATCTTTCGGTGTCTTTTTTGCGATGTTTTACTTCTTTTACTTGGCAATTTTGGATGTTTCTTAAGTGTATTGTCTAAAATTTTAATGTTATTTTTGTATGCTACTAAAAAATGCCAACGATTTCAGTTATTATTCCAATTTATAATGTTGAATCTCATATACAACAATGCCTTGAAAGCGTTCTAGCCCAAACTTTTCAAGATATAGAAATATTATGCGTCAATGATTGCGGTACTGATAATTCAATGCGAATAGTTAAAAAATATGCCCAAAAAGATAACAGAATAAAGATTGTTGATCTTGAAATAAATAAAGGTTTGGGCGCGGCAAGAAATACCGGGCTAAAAATGGCCGGAGGCAAGTATATAGCTTGCATTGACTCTGACGATTATGTCGAACCTGATATGTTCAAACTCTCCTGCAACAAACTGGAAGAAACAGGTTTTGACAGCGTTTGGGTAAATATGAAGATTTTTGACGATAATAAACAATATTTTTTGAAAGACAACTATCTCAGTAAACACAGTGAAGGAATAATCAATATTACTCCTGAAAATATAAACCATTTTCCTGTTAACGCATGGAATAAATTGTACAACCTTGATTTTATAAAAACTCACAATGTATTGTGGTCTAATGGATTGTTTTATGAAGATATGGAATTTTATTATCGGTTTTATACAAAATCCAAAACATTATATTTTATAGATCAACCCCTTTATATTTACAGAGTCAGGGACAACTCCATACTGCATAACGATAAAACAGGGAAATCAAACAAAAGAGAAGATATTTTTAAAGTAGCCAAAAAAATATATATTTATTTAAATGAAGAAAAAATATTTGATAAATATAAAAACTCTTTTATAGAAACGATCATACAAAGCATTGAACGCTCGCATAATACTGAGACTGTTACTCCCGCAGTAATTAATTTATTAAAAACGATTAATTTCCCCAGTAACTTTGAAAAAAATGATTGTTATGATTTTTTAGAATATTTTATTAAATACAGTAAAAGTTCGAATTTAGAGAAATTTTTTTATAAATATTATTATATTTTTATGTTATTTTTAACCAAAATAATTCCAAATGTAAAGTATAGAAGAAAATACAGATCAAAGTATAAACCATATGTTTTTAAGACATTGCGTCGATAGTTTGTTTTGTGTGTTTGTCAAATTTTACTCCTAACCTTTTGTTTAGATCTTACAAGAGTTCATTAAAAATATTTTCAAGTGAGTTTGTGTACTTTAGACAGCTTTGCACTTTTTATAATTTTATATGAAATAACAAATAATTAAAGGATTTTTATGTTTTTGCCAACAACTAGAGAAGAGATACAAAAACTTGCATGGAATGCGCCTGATATAATTTTAATATCAGGAGACACGTATATCGATAGCCCATTTATTGGAATAGCAGTTATAGGAAACTGGCTTCATTCAAAAGGATTTAAAGTTGCAATCATTGCGCAACCTGACGTTAAGACAAACGATGTGGCAAGACTTGGCGAACCAAAACTGTTTTGGGGAGTGTCTGCAGGATCAATGGACTCTCTTATTTCAAACTATACGGCATTAAACAAATTTAGAAATAATGATGATTTAACACCAGGCGAAATCAATAACAGACGACCTGACAGAGCATGTATGGCCTATACAAATCTTATAAGAAAGTATTTTAAAAATACTAAGCCTATAGTTCTTGGCGGGCTAGAAGCAAGTCTGCGTCGTATAGTACACTATGATTATAAAAATAATTCATTAAGGCGTTCGATATTATTTGACGCAAAAGCAGATATTATTGCTTATGGCATGGGAGAAAAAAACACGTTGGAACTTGCTCAATGCATGCAATCCAAAAGAGATTGGACACACATTAACGGCATTTGTTATATATCTAGAGAAAAACCTCAAAATGCACAAGAACTGCCGTCGTT
This sequence comes from Endomicrobiia bacterium, assembly GCA_025998295.1. Lineage (GTDB taxonomy): Bacteria > Elusimicrobiota > Endomicrobiia > Endomicrobiales > Endomicrobiaceae > Endomicrobiellum. The sequence goes on along the minus strand of BNVT01000031.1, from coordinate 4,706 downwards.
TGAAGAATGTGAAGAAAATAAAGACAAATTCTTTGGAGCGTTTGATGCTTTTTATAAAAATGCATGCAGCCAAAACGGAATGATTTTGGTTCAAAAACATGCTGAAAGATATCTGATACACAATCCCAAACAAGCCCCTCTTTCAACACAAGAACTTGATGAAGTGTATGATTTGGATTATACGAGAGAAGTGCACCCCTATTACGAACAATTCGGGAAGGTTAAAGCGCAAGAAACAATAAAATTTTCAATTACTACTCATAGAGGATGTTTTGGCGAATGTAATTTTTGTTCTATCGCTCTACACCAAGGCAAAGAGGTTATATCCAGAAGTAAAGAATCCATATTAAACGAAGCAAAAATAATAACTCGACTAAAAGATTTTAAAGGATATATAACAGATTTAGGCGGACCTACGGCAAATATGTTTGAGTCAAAGTGCGTTGTTAATAAAACGTCTGGAAAATGTGAAAGCAAACGCTGTTTGTTTCCGCAAATATGCAAAAATTTAACTTTAGGGCATAACCAACAACTTGAACTTTTAAAGAACGTAGGTGCTCTACCGAACGTAAAAAAGGTTTTTATTTCATCAGGAATAAGATACGATATGGTTTGTTCAGACGATCAATACGGACAGAGATATCTTGATTATGTAGTTGAAAATAATACATCCGGACAAATGAAAATAGCCCCTGAACATTGTGACGACAAAGTATTAAGTCTTATGGGAAAACCACCGGCAAGAGTTTTAATGCAATTTATTGAAATGTTTAACAAAAGCAACAGCAAAAAACAATTCTTAACTTATTATTTTATTGCCGCTTATCCGGGATGTGGCGACAAAGAAATGAAAAATTTACAATATTTTATAGGGAGAAATTTAAAAATTCATCCTAAGCAGGTGCAAATATTTACACCGACGCCATCAACAAATGCTACCCTTATGTACTACACTGAAAAAAATATTTCAGGAACAAAAATTTTTGTGGAAAAAGATAGAAATAATAAACAAAAACAAAAAAAGCTGGTTCTCTAACTCTTGCAGCAAGATATTTTGCCCTCGATTCAACCTTCAGGAACATAAACAGACATTACAACCGGTACCAAAGATATTGTAGTCACAGCTTTCTTTGCTACTAAAATCTGTAAATTGCCAAGCGGTACAGTTACAAAGAAAGCCAATCTAAAAAAGATGCCTTTCATGCCACTTGTCTCTATTTTGATAATCTTTTTCGTAGCATACTAGCATGGTATGTTTAACAAAAGAAAACTTATATTAGACCTCATACATAGCTAACACATAAAAGTACAAAGAAGTACTATGAAACAGAAAAAGAAAGCAGTTAGGTCAGATGTAATGGATTTAGTATTAATGGGAGTAAAGAAAGCATTTGATAAAAGAGTCAAGGATAGCAAGGAGAGAAGAGAAGAAAAGAAGAGAGAAGAAGAGAGAAGAAAAGAAAAGATAGGGCAAGTAGGTGAGTAAAGCAGATACAGGACTTAACAGAACTCAAAATCAAAATACATGCAAACACACTAGTTCTAAGCAAATACAGATTTAGTAGGACTTAGGCAAAATACATACAAACACACTAACCCTAAAAAAAGAGATCAAAGAAGCACTCGAGTGACAAAAGAAGATAAGAAGTTCAATCAAAGAAGCACTCGAGTGACAAAAGAAGATAAGGAGCTAAATAGGGAGATTTCATCAGATGATTATAGTGGAAAATGTCAAAGTATTTGTTAAAAGGTTCAAAATAGTCTCTAAAGACAGATGTAGTAATTACAAAAGACCTTTTGGACTGCGATTTAACTTGGGTTGTGAGTATTTGTAATTCTAGAGTTTAATACTTAAGTTATGTAAGAGGTCTAATATAATCTGAAAGTAGAATTAACCAAAGAGAGTAAACAATATTCTGCCACAGCTGAATGTAGCTCAAAAAACAAGCAGATTACCACATTGTTAGCTTAGTTTTATCACTTACTAACTATAGATTACTTTGCGTAGTAATATATAAACAGCTTATAACCTTGCAATTACCTTCTATTTTATACCAAACCATCCGACAGTGTGGAGTAGTCCAGCAGAGCTTTAAAAAATAGATATTAAGCATGTCGCCAAACTACAGGCTCCAGAGGGTCTTAGCTCTTGTTAACATGGTAGTACTCCCATGCAGCTTTGCAGTTACGTAAGAGCTATCGCTTGAGGGTTGTGATTTCTGGGTAGAGAAAACGACTCTCATTAATTCAATATGTGAGTTTTATTTTGCTAAACTTGGTTTCTTTTTGTTTGTAAATACATTCCTACCCCCTTATTGATGGTGTCTCGTTGTTGGTTAGTACAATAATCCTCATACAAAAAGTAAATATATTTACTGGATACCCCTAGAGCAGTCAGCAATGCGGCCATATCCAGCTGATCTAACCATTTACGTGGAACTTTATAGTCATTTGCATTTTTATCATCGGGGGTGATATGGAGGCGTCGATCGATAAGCATATCTCTTAATTCTTGATTTGTGTACTTGTTCCATAAACCTTTATCAACATAGCCAAGTTGTCCCGCATGATGTAAAAATCTTACTGCAGCATACAAAACACAATCTCCGCCAATATATGTATCGCTAGGCGATTTGTACCAAAAATGGCAGGTGTGCATTTTATCGTAAGTATAGAAGCACCATATTTTTATCTTCCTATTTCTTCTCTAATAAATTCTTCTTCTGCAATATAAGGCAAATACCTCTCGTTGCTTTTGCTTCATCAATGTATGTTTTAAGTTTATCATTTCTATCTTTATTATAATCAATCACTTGTTTACCTGCATTGCGCAATTCCAGATTTTTAGCGTTTTGTTCAGCAATTACTTGTGCTTTCTTTGCTTTTTTCCGCAGCACTTTTTCCTGTTCTTCGAAACGCAGTATTGCCAACTGATGGGCTTCCATGGCTTGCCACTCTACCCACTTTTTATTAATCCTTGTTGCCCGCTCTCTTTCCCGCTCATCCTGCTTTGCCTTCTTTTCTTCCCGCGCTTCCAACTCTTCCAATGCTTTTTCCAACTCATCTTTTTCTTCATTGTCAGCTTGACCTGTACCGTCATCTTTGCCTTCGCCTATGCTTTTTTTAATCTGTTCTTTCCACTTTGTTCGCTCTGTTCTCCGGTTTTTTTCCCGTGCTCTCCGCCGTAGTTCCCGATTTTCCCACGCTTTTACCTCCGCCTCTTTCAGCTCTTTCCGTTTTTTTTCCAGCTCTCTTTCGAACTCTTTCTTCAGCGCATCCAGTGCTTTCTGAAAGTCTTCCTCACATTTCAACCCTTGCCTTTCTTTCCACCATTCCAGATCCTTCTGATCATCCGGATCTTCCAGACCTTCGGGTAATGAAGAGCTTGAAGAAGAAGATGAAGACGATGCTACTCCATAATTTTTATGTTTTTCGGCCCATCCATAGTCTTTTTCCCATTTTTCCAGCCATCTTTGCCGTGATGGTTTTTCATCACTTTCTTCATACTCTTCACATTTTTTCGCAAGTTCTTCCTTCATATGTTTCCACTTTTCCAGCTCTTCCGGCTCTTCCGAATCGTTGAGTGATAAAAAGAATGGATAATAAAATGTTGAAGAAAAAGAGCTTGAAGAGGAAGATGAAGAGCTTGAAGAAGAAGAGCTTGAGGAGGAGGATGAAGATGAAGAGCTTGAAGAAGAGCTTGAAGAAGAAGATGAAGATGAAGACGATTCTATTTCTCCCAGCTCTTCCCGCTCTTTCCGTGCTATTTTTATCAGAATATCATGCCGTTCTTTCAGATTTTTCCGATCCTCTTCCCACGCTATCTCTTTTTCCACAGCTGATATGCCCGACCTTCGAGTGATGAAGAGGTTGATGATGATGAAGAGCTTGAAGAAGAAGAGCTTGAAGAAGATGAAGACGATGATACGTCTTCTCCTAGCTCTTCCCGCACTTTCCGCACTTTCCGTGCGTCTTCCAGGTCTTTTTCCTCTTTTTTCAGATGTTCTTTCTCTTCTTGCAGCTTTTTCCATCCTTTCTCCCACTCTTCCCACCCTTCATTGTCACCTTGACCTGCACCGTCATCTTCGTGTATGTTTTTGCTTTTATCCCCTCTTTGTTTGTGCTCTTCCACCCAAGTGTTTCTCAGTTTTTCCTGCTCTTTTTTTTTGCCCATTTCCCACGTTTCTTCCAGCTCTTTTTCTGCCACTTCTTCCCGTGCTTCTTTATCTTTTTTCAGCTTTTCCTTGCTATCCCAACAACTCACCCCAATTCTCTTCGCTTTCTCCTTCACCTTTTCATATCTTTCTTTCCACACTTCATTATCTTTCCACAGCTGATATGCCCGCTCTTCCAGCCCTTCGAGTAATGAAGAGCTTGAAGAAAAAGATGAAGACGATGCTACGCCTTCTCCCAGCTCTTCCCGCTTTTTCCACTCTTCTTCCAGCGCTATTTTTCTTTCTTCCAGCTTTTCATACTCTTCATCCATTTCAGTACGCTCTTTATAGTACTCTTCACGTATATTTCTGTCTTCTGCTGCTTTTTTATCTTCTGCTGCTTTTCCCTTTTCTACTTTTGCTCTTTTTATTTCTTCTACTTTCTCTGGAGTAGCAGTCCTTCTGTTTACAAGAAAAGCGTTCTTTTTATCGCAAGAACTTAAAACAAAACTAAATGCAATAAATATGCTCAAACATTGTTTTAGTTTCATT
>BNVT01000030.1 GCA_025998295.1 Endomicrobiia bacterium | reverse complement strand
ATAGTATACATACGGGCTTTTAGCCCTATTGAGTGTCAATATCCAACACCCTTATACACCTTGATTATACTTGTTTCTTAAGGAACAAATTGTTAAAAGGTTCAAAATAGTCTTAAAAAGACAGATATAGTAATTATAAAAGACCTTTTGGACTACGATTTAACTTGGGTTGTGAGTATTTGTAATTCTAAAATTTAATACTCAAGAGTTTTGTGGAAGGTTTAATGCTAAAATGTAACTTTACGCAGAAGGTTGCTTTGATAGTCTCATATACCTTTCCAAATTGCCACATAAGTGAACTTTAAAGCTAAGGGCGTACTTGTTGTGCTCCGGGACTAGGATTCGAACCTAGACAAAGGGATCCAAAATCCCTTGTGCTACCTTTACACAATCCCGGAATTCCATGATTTATAGACATGAAAGTTGAGTTTTAAAAGAAATATCCGTAGTAGAAACAAACCATGTTTTCCAATTATACTTAGCTAACTCGAATTTTATCACTTCACTTTTAGCATTGGAATCAAAAATTCCAAAAACTGTTGCCCCTGAGCCAGACATAAGGCTCATGCAGCCTAATTCGTTTAAGACGCTTTTAATCTTTGTTAGTTCAGGATAACTTGGAAAAACAAACTCTTCAAATCTGTTAAAACAACTACTAGAAGCATTTTTTGTATCAAACGAACCACTGCAAACAACGGTCTTGATTTTATTAACTTTTACCTTATTTGTCAACGGAAATTTAATTTTTTTATATACACTTGCAGTGGGAATTCCAAATCCGGGATTTACAATGACCATGTTTAATTTTCCGATGCTTGCTAAAGATGTGACTATTTCTCCTTTGCCTTTACATAGAGCAGTTCCTCCCGTAAGAAAAAAAGGAATATCCGCACCAAGTTTTACGGCAATTTGTTCTAATTTGTTCTTTGTTGTTTTTATATTCCACAATTTAACTAAAGCTTCAAGAGTGGCAGCGGCATCCGAAGATCCTCCTCCAAGTCCTGCTTTCATAGGAATTTCTTTTGTTAAATATATTTTTACGCCTTTGTTTACGTTAAAATGAGTTTTAACTGTTTTTGCCGCTTTATAAACAATATTTGCTTCATCTACAGGCAAATACTTGTCATTTGATTTAAGAGAAATATCTTTATCTGCGATTTCAAAAGAAAGATTGTCATATAAACTTATAGTTTGCATAATGCTTTCTAGATTATGATACCCATCGGATCTTTTATTTTGTATTTCTAAAAAAAGGTTAATTTTTGCCGGAGCCTGAAGATTTATTTTCATTTTCAATGTCATCTATAGGTGAAATTTTTGTTCCTTCTAAGAACAATTTGGTATTCATGTTTTTAGAAATAACTTTGATTTTTGTTGGGATTTTTGAAATACAAAAATCTTCATATTTTAAAATTCTAACAACCATACCATTTTGCGATAAACTTTCTATTAATGCTGTGTCCATGTTTAACGTTAATTTCGCATTCTCTCTAGAATATATAAGACTATTGCCTTTTCTTGTTATTTTTGCGTCTGAAAACTGTTTGTAGAAGTTATCGCTAAAGATATCGCATGCTTGTAAAATAAAATTTGACACAGCAGAAGGAATTTCTTTTTTAAAGGCTTCGGGCGTAATTTTAGCTTTTCCATTTTTTATGGAAATGGATATTCCTCCCATAACAACAGTAGCAGGAAACTCTATTTTGACATTGCTGGATTGAGTATATGAAAAAGGTATATATAAAAAATTTTTACTAAAAGGATTTGAACCCAATTTTACTTTGAATCCCGTTTTAAAAGAAAGTAACCTAGTGTAATTATCCTTGCTTCTTAAAAGCATTTGCTTATATAATTCCTCCTGAGACATTTTTGCCTGTACAAGATTTAGTTTTTTTTTAACATTTTTATCTTGTTTAAAATCATACGATAAAGAATATGCTATCCATGCTTGGCTAATTTTATTTAACGCTACATAATTATCTCCTAAATGATCGTAAATAACATGGCATTTCATACCATCTACTGCTTCAAGCAATAATTTTTCTGCAAGATCAAATTTTCCTTGTCTATAGCAAAGCCATCCTGAAGAATCTAAGTAAATGCTGTTTTTTGGTTCAAGAGCTACAGCGCGGGCAATGAGTTTTTCAGACTCTTTTAACTTGATTCCTTTATCTGCATATGTATATCCAAGATAGTTCATAGCTCTTGAATGGTCAGGGTTTATTTCTATCGCTTTTAAAAGCGCTTTTTCTGCATTTTCAAAATCTTTGTTTTCATTGTATGCAAATCCTAAATAAAAATATGCATCTGCAGAATTAGGAACAAGTTTTATTGTTTTATTTAAGTATTCTATTGCCTTATTGTATTTTTTCCAATCTATATAATTTACAGCAGTTAAATAAAGAATCTCATTATTTAGAGGCGCAATATCCAAAGCCTTTAAAAATGTTTTTTCGGCTTTTGAGTATTTTTTTAAAATAAAGTAACAACGTCCAATTTCTCTCAATACCGAAATGTTCTTATTTTCTGTTGCGGCAATGATTTCAAATTCCGCTATTGCATTATCGAATTGCCCTGTTTGTTCGTATATATTACCAAGGTAGGAGTTTACTATTAGGGTGTTACTACGGTCATATTTTTTTGCTTTCAAGAAGTAGTCTTTTGCTTTTGTATAGTTTTTTGTTTTGTAATAGTATTCCCCCAAACACATAAGCGCAAGAGCACTATTAGGGTAGGCAGACATATATTTTTCATATTCTTTTACGACTAAATCAGCTTTCCCTATTGTTTCGTAGATATGTGCTTTTGCAATATAAGCATAAGTGCTTATGACTCTACTAGAATGTATCCTAATAGTTTGATCGTAAGATTTTAAAGCCGCTTCGTACATAGCAAGTCCCTCTTGAGCCATGCCGAGTCCAAGATACCCCACCGCGTCATCAGGCCGCTTTTGTAAAAGCATGTTCCAGTATTTTATTGACTCCTTAAATTTTTTATCTAAGTAGTAATAGAATGCAAGATGTACCATTGCTGTTTTGTTATCAGGATCCAGTTTTATTGTTTTTTCACAGAATTGTTTACTAATATCAAGCTTGTTCACAAAAAAATAAAATTCGGATAAAAAAATTGTTGTTTGAGGATTATTGCCATCAAGGTCATTTATTTTATCGGCTATTTGAAATGCTTTATCGGTGTTTCCAGAATCATAGTACAACCAGACTAATTTTTTATATACCGCAAAAGCATTTTTATCTAAAGCGATAACTTTTTCATAATTTGTAATTGCATTATCTATATCTCTTGCTCCATAATCAAAGCTGCCTTGAAGAAAAATTTTGTAAGCATCATAGCTTGCTGCAAATAAATTTCCATTCAAAATCAGAATCATGTATATTAAAATATTAATAGACATTTTTCTCATTATAATGTAATTTCCTTATCAAACAACAAGCTGCAATGTAACAGCATCTTCATTTCCATAATATTTTTTTCTGATGCCTATTTCTGTAAAACCGTAAGATTTATATAAATTTTTTGCTGCGATATTAGTGCGCCGCACTTCTAAAAAAATAAACTTAGTTTTTTTATTAACAGCCTCTTTTTTTATATCTAAAAGCATAGCCTTTCCGAAATTTTTTCTTCTAAAGTTCGGATCAACCGCTATATTTAGCAATTCTGCTTCGTCAGCAACTGTGCTTATTATATAATACCCAACAACTGTTTTACTTTCAATTAAGACTTTAAATCTTACAGCACTATTTTTAATATAACCTAAGAACATATTCCTAGTCCATGGATGCATAAAAGACTTGTTTTCAATACTAATTACAGTGTCTAAGAATTTTTCATCAAAATCCGTTATTACCATTCTTCTTCCATTCCCTTCCCCATTGTAACAAATATTATGTACAAGGTTTCTATAAATTCTTGATTTGAAAATCAAACGCAAACATTAAATTTTCAAAAATTTGATTATATCGTTGTTATTTAAAATAATATCTGCCACTTCGTGCGTTGTTAATCCATCCGTATTAAAAGAAAAATCACAGTCATTATAAGCATCTTTTCGAAAAGCCAAAAGTTTTTTAATTTCATTTAAAGGATCTTCACACCTTAATAATGGTCTATAGCTATCAGCCTTAATTCTATCATAGATAACTTTTGCTGAAGCATAAAGATTTATTATTATCCCTTTTTTTCTTAGATTATAAATATTTACAGGATTTAGAACGGTCCCGCCACCGCATGAAATTACAGCAAAATTTTTTTTAGATATCTCTTCTATAACTTCTGATTCTATTTGCCTAAAATAAAATTCGCCAAATTTTTTAAAAATATCATTTATAGAAAGCTTCATTTTTGTCTCTACTAAATTATCTGTGTCAAAAAAACTTACACTCAGTTTCTTAGAGACGATACTGCCCGTCTCCGTTTTACCGGTGCCCATAAAGCCTGTAAAAACAAGCAAGCTCTTACCCATATTTAGCATTACAGCGCCTTTAATCTTTCTTTATAAGTATTTACGTTCTTTTTCATGTCTTCAAGAGAGTCGCCGCCAAACTTTTCTTTAAGCGCCTTTGCCAGCTCTATAGCAACAGCGGCTTCTGCGACGACGCCTACAGCAGGAACTGCACAAATATCACTTCTTACTGCTTCGGCTTTAGCAGTCCTTTTTGTAACAAGATTTACGGAATGAAGAGGATTTGCAAGAGAAGGAATTGCTTTCATCGTGCAAGTGACAACTATAGGCTCACCGTTACTCATGCCGCCTTCTATACCACCTGCCCGATTTGTCTTTCTGTAAAACCATTTTGCGTTGCTATAAAAAATTTCATCATGCGATACTGAGCCAAAATTTTCAGCAAGTTTTGTTCCGTCTCCAAATTCAACAGCTTTAACAGCTTGAATTGAAATTAAACTTTGTGCAAGACGTCCATCAAGTTTTAAATCCCACTGTGTATGGCTTCCAAGACCTGCCGGAACATCTTTTACGACAACAACAACTTTACCACCTAAAGTATCACCTTGTAATCTTGCTTTATCTACAAGCTCTATCATTTTTTTACTCGCGACTGTATCGGGGCATCTAACTTCAGACATTTCTGTATCATACAATAGTTTACCTTCTTTAATCGAAGAAATATCTGCGACAACATCTCCTATTTGCGATGTATAAGACATAATGCTTATATCAAATTCTTTTAAAAGAATCTTGCATACAGCTCCTGCAGCCACTCTTGCCGCAGTTTCTCTTGCTGACGCCCTTTCAAGAATATCTCTAAAATCTTTTACGTTATATTTAATAAGTCCGGACAAATCCGCATGCCCCGGACGAGGTCTTAAAAGTGGTTTGTCATCACACTCACTGGATGTTGGTGACATTGTATTTACCCAATTTTGAAAATCTCTGTTTGCAATAGACATTGCTATAGGTGACCCTAGGGTTCTTAAATGACGCATCCCTGAAAGAATCTTAACAACATCTGTTTCTATTGACATTCTTTTACCTCTGCCATAACCTTTTTGTCTCCTTGCAAGATCCAAATCTATATCTTTATAATTTACAGCAAGCCCTGCAGGAATACCTTCAAGAATAACAAGCAGGGATTCTCCATGCGATTCACCTGCAGTAGTAAATCTAATCATAACTTTGCTCCCGGTAGTAAATTATTATTTTGACTTCCATCATTATACCTAGTCTAAAATATCATAGGTGAACTCATAGCGACCAGGCAACAATAGAATTAAAGACTCCATTAGACGAATATACTTTAAGTATTTACTCGGTCTGTTGCCATTTGAGCTAATTTTCTATAGTCACAGTACTTGCGTGCAGGTATATTATCAAAACTGTTTTCCTTAGGCAAACCGCACTCGAGGTAAGACCATTATTGTTTTGGGCACTGCGCCCCATGCGTCAAATGATAAGGCTTACAAAATAAGGTTTTGTTGATTTTTGCACTTACAGTTATGTATCGCAGTTGCAGGTGTTGTGTTAGCTGCTTGAACTTGGGCAGACTCTTTACTTCTTTCATAGTTTCTCCTTATATTTTAATTTAATCCTGTGATTAACATATATTACTGCGCATTAGATTAGTATGTTAAATTAATTTAGCAAGTTTTGACAATTTTCTAATAATTTGCTTACAATAGTCCTCTGATGAATGAGAAAGATTTGTGTTTGTTCAGGCTTATTTCAGTTGCAGACATAGGAGCATTAAGGTTTTTCATGCTGCTTGAAAAATTTGGCGATGTGGAGTCTATTCTTAAAGCTGGTAGAAGAGATCTCATGTCTGTTGAAGGTATAGGTTATGCTGTTGCAGAAGGAATTTTAAATTTTTCAAATTCAGGAAAAGCCGATAGAGAACTTGAGATTGCGGAAAAAAACAATATAGAAATTATTCTTTACAACAGCAGCGCTTATCCAAAATCGTTGATTGATTTTACCGATAAACCTCTTGTTCTATACGTAAAAGGTAATATATTAGAAAAAGATTTCGACTCAATATCGATAGTAGGATCAAGAAAAGTAAGCAATTACGGCAAAACTGTTACATCGGAATTTGCAGCGTATTTTGCAAAAAAAGGAATAACCGTAATTTCAGGGCTTGCCAGAGGCGTTGACACAATTTCACATGTCACAGCTCTAGAAAATAGATCAAGGACCATAGCTGTTTTAGGCAACGGACTTCTTGTGAATTATCCACCTGAAAACGCAAGACTGCAGGAGACGATTTCACAAAATGGTGCAGTTATAAGCGAGTTTCCTCTTAATTGCCAACCAGACAAAGGAACTTTTCCAAGAAGAAACAGGATAATTGCAGGTTTTTCCAAAGCCACACTACTTACAGAAGCAGCACTTGGAAGCGGTGCTTGCATAACAGCAAGAATTTGCGCAGATTATGGCAAAGATGTTTTTTCGGTTCCAGGAAACATTTATTCAAATGTATCAAAAGGGACAAACAAACTTATACAAAGTGGAGCTTTTGTTGCTTTAAGCCCGCAGGATATGGCAGAAAGTCTCAGCTGGTTTCCTAAGGACAAATTTGAAGTAATCAACAATAGTCTAAATCTTAATAAGCTTGAACTTTCAGTTCTTAAATTGATAGAAAGCGATAGCGCTGGACTGCCTCCAGATTTAATTGCGCATAAATTAAACATCAATATTTCCGATATGGCGACAACGCTTTTAAATCTTGAGATAAATGGGCTTATAAAGGCAACTCCAGGGCAAATATACATAAGAGTGTATTAAACCGAACATGAAAACGATTATTTAAGGAGTGACGCAATGTCAAAATATTTAGTTATAGTAGAGTCCCCGGCAAAAGAAAGGACAATATCAAAAATCTTAGGTAAAGATTTCACCGTAAAAAGTTCTTACGGACATATAAGAGATCTGCCCAAGAGCAAGCTCGGTATTGACATTGAAGATAATTTTGAACCTACATATACGAATATGCCTAAAGCAAAAAAACTTATATCGGATTTAAAAAAAACTGCTAAAAATACCGATAGAGTTTATCTCGCAACCGATTTCGACCGAGAAGGAGAAGCAATTGCATGGCATTTAAAAGAAGCTTTGAAACTTTCCGATTCGGAAATTTCGAGAATAACATTTCACGAAATTACTCCTGATGCAATTCTTGACTCTGTAAAACATCCAAGAGATCTTGATATGGGTCTTGTTAACAGCCAGCAGACACGAAGGCTTTTAGACAGACTTGTAGGTTATAAACTCTCTCCCCTTTTATGGAAAAAAGTAAAAATAGGACTATCGGCAGGAAGAGTACAATCTGTAGCTGTATTGATTATATGTAACAGAGAAGAGGAAATAAAGAATTTTATCCCGACGGAATACTGGAGCATTGAAGCAGAACTTTCAAAACTTGAAAAAGATGCGATGTCCTTTAAGGCACAGCTTTTTTCAAAAAATAACGTTAAGTTTGATAAACTTTCAATTCAAAACGAAAAACAGTCTGCTGCAATATTAAAAGACCTTGAAAATGCAACATACATTGTGCAATCGGTTGATACAAAACAACGCAAACGTTCTCCATATGCACCTTATACTACTTCTACAATGCAGCAAGATGCTTCAAGAAGACTTGGATTTTCAGCTTCAAAGACAATGTCTATAGCACAAAGACTCTATGAAGGTATCCACATCGAAAAAAGCGCCGGAATGGGTCTTATAACTTATATGAGAACCGACTCCCTAAATATTGCAAAAAGCGCTCAAAGTGAAACATTAAAATTTATTGAATCATCATACGGAGATAAATTCCTTCCAAAATCTCCAAGAATTTATAAAACAAAAACTAAAGGAGCGCAAGAGGCGCATGAAGCAATAAGGCCTACTTCACCAAACAGAATACCATCGCAAATAAAGCAGTACCTATCGACTGATGATTTTAGTCTTTACGATTTAATATGGAAAAGATTTTTGGCAAGCCAAATGGCAGATGCGATTTATAACACAACAACGATTGAAATATCGGCAAAAAATTATCTATTTAAAACTTCAGGAAGTACTTTACTTTTTGACGGTTTTTTAAAAGTTTACAGTATAGATGATGATGAAAAAGAAATAAAACTTCCACAATTAAGCAAAACTGAAAACTTAAGTCTCTTGCAGATAATACCACAGCAGCATTTTACAGAACCGCCGCCGCGTTATAATGAAGCAAGTTTAATTAAAGCGCTTGAAGAACACGCAATAGGAAGACCATCAACTTATGCTCCTACAATTAGGACTATTCTTGACAGGTTATATGTGCGTCTTGATGGTAAAAAATTTGTTCCTACAAATCTCGGCATTGTTGTAAACGATGTTTTAAAAAATCATTTCAGCAATATAATCAATGTTGAATTTACCGCAGGTATTGAAGAAAAACTTGACAAAATTGCAGAAGATAAAATCGTATGGCAAAATGTTTTAAAAGATTTTTACGAACCATTTGAAAAAGATTTAGAAGAAGCAGAAAAAAATCTTCAAAGACAAAAAATCCATGCGCAGGAAACTTTTGAGATATGCCCCAATTGCGGTAAAAATATGTTGATAAGAGATTCCAGAAGAGGGCAGTTCTTGGGCTGTTCCGGATACCCCGAATGCAAAACAACGATGTCGTTGGGCAAAGATGGAAAAGTTGCAGCAGATCAACAGAAAACAGATATGAAATGCGACAAATGCCAAAGTCCACTAATTAAAAAAACAGGATTTAGGGGCAAACAATACCTTTCATGTAAAAATTATCCGGAATGCAAAACAGTATATAATATTGATAAAGACGGCAATAAAGTTATCAAACTCGAGCCTGAACATACTGATATAAAATGTGAAAAATGCGGCTCTGAAATGCTTAAAAGAATGGGAAAAAGAGGGCCATTTCTTACATGCTCAGCATTTCCTAAATGCAGGAATTTACAATGGATCAAAACACCCAAAGCGAAAAAAGAAACGCCAAAAACTGCGGAGACAAAAACATCCAAGTCTTCGAAGAAGAAAACAGAAGACAAATAGACGCTTTTGAAAAATATCTTATAGCTGGAAGAAATTTCTCTCAGCATACTTTAAGAGCTTATTCGAAAGATATGCGTGATTTTTTATTCTTTTTACAAAAAAAACAATTACATACATTCGAGGTGGGTAAATACGACATAAGAGAGTTTCTTGAAGAACTAAATAAGAAAACTTTAAGCAAAGCAACTCTTACAAGAAAATTCTCGTCTCTGCGTACTTTCTATAAGTTTTTAATAATTAATAATCTTGTTAAAAAAAATCCATTGGAAAATATGTCGGGCCCTAAAAAAGATAAAAAAGTTCCGTCATTTCTGACTGAAAATGAAATACAGGCGCTCTTTAATCTTGCTGACACTAAACTTAGAGACAGAGTCATGATTGAACTTCTCTATTCATGCGGTTTGAGAATTGAAGAGTTAATGAGTTTGAATTTAAAGGACATAGATTTTATATTAAACACCGTTACAGTGATAGGTAAAGGCAGAAAACAAAGGATTGTGCCTATAGGTAATAAAGCCTTGAGCGTTATAAGAGATTATATAAATGAACGTCACTCTATGGGACTTCCCTACGATGTAAGATCTCCGGTATTTTTAAGCGATCATACAAAAAGACTGGATCAAAGAAGCGCAAGAAGAATTTTACACAGATGGTTTGTAAAAGCAGGATTTACAAAAAAAGTGAGTCCTCATACTTTAAGACATACATTCGCAACTCATATGCTTGACAGAGGATGCGATTTAAGAAGTGTTCAGGAAATGCTTGGTCATAAGAACCTTTCTACAACGCAGATTTATACACATGTTACGATAGAAAGTCTCAAAAAGGTTTATGAAAAAGCCCACCCAAGAAGGTAAACACTTTTCTCAAAAATTTATAAATTATTTAGAATGATTGTTATTGTAAAATTTTAAAATAATTTTAAGGATATAATTATGAAAGAAAAAGAGCAGATTCAGTTTTTGATAGAAGAGACGGGATGCGAACAGGCTGAAGCAGAACTTGCACTCTATCTTTCAGGTGATAGTTTTAAAAAAGCTATAACTATAATATATCTTTTAGAATTTGTTACGGTATTTAAAATAAAACTTATATTCCCAAAAGAAAATATTTATGGCCTTATCAATACAGCGGTAAATAAGAGAACCTGCGAAATTCTGCGTTTCAGCATGGTATTTTCGCACAATCCAGCAATTTATGAAATATCTGCGGATATGGATTGGTTTTCATTTGTAAAAGCAATTTTTTCCGCACGTTTAGATGCGGGGGCAATGGAACAATATACGCAAAAAATAGAAGGAGATTTAAAACTACACGCCCAGCAGACAATTGAAAAAATTGCTGTCGTCTCGTCTGATGAAATTTCAGCAATAATTAAAAATTTCTTTTACCCTACCAACGTTAATGTTGAAATTGTAAATGAAGAATTAAACTTGACGCAGTTTAAAAAACTTCCCAATTACAATCCAAAACAAAATTCATTTTTTTTTGAAGGTTTTGACTTAGGATTTGTGAGACTTGACGTTAAATTGCTTGAAGACGAAAACGGTAAATCAGCCAAAAGAATCGCAGAAGGCGACACAGTGCTATCCACGATAATTGACGAAAGAGATATAGCGCACTATCTTGTACATTTAATCGGCGGGATGGAAAATGGCAATATGGTTCCTATTCCTGCAACAGTAAAAAAAATATCTTATAAAAATGACGATTTCGAAATACATCTTCATTACGCGCCAGCTATAGTAGGATTTGCTAAAATTAAAAGAGATGCTAAATTAAAAGTTTTAAAAGCAAAGAGTCAGTCGTGGTGGAGAAGGATACTGCCTTGGTAATACAAATTATTATCTTTCTGCGTGCCTTGCGAGGAATGAAATAAGACAAATAAGCAGGATAGCAAAAGTGGTATCAGCAGTGGTATCAACCCACTTGAAAAAAGTGGATAAAAAGACCTTAAAAGGAAGTATAATTAGGCGTTCTTTTTATCGCACGAGCTTAAAAAAAGACTAAAAAGAGTAAATGTAATAAATGTAGTTAATAATGTCTTTAGTTTCATCGTCGGTTTCTTTTTTACTTGTAGTTTTTGTTTTTTCACATTCTGTAAGTCTTTTTCAAACAACAACATCCTTGAAGTAAGTCTTTGCAGCTACTGGTGTTGTAACATACTTTTTATAGGTCTTTGCAACTCA
>BNVT01000029.1 GCA_025998295.1 Endomicrobiia bacterium | reverse complement strand
AACTAATGTATTGCCTGTAAATGCGTCAGATCTCTCGTTAGCACAAATACCTCCGCATAATATTGTGTTTTCTCCAAATTCCGGGGTTCCTGCGATAGTTATTGTATTACCAGTGGCATTGCCATTGTCATTGCCGTTAACAAAACCGCCATAAACATCCCTGTTAACAGTTGCGTCAGTGATTGTAACCTCATTATTTTTAGCGTTTCCGTTGCCGTTAACACAACCGCCATAAACAGAGGAACCAATTGTCGCTTTGTTTTTTATAAATACTTTGTTACCAGAAGCTGTTTCATTGGATGCCCGTCCGCCATAAACGTTTCCACTGTCAATATCATCGTCATCGTCATTACCAATCTTCCCGCCACTAATTGATACTGTATTATCGATTGCAGATCCATTATGATTAACGTATCCACCAAGAACATTCATGTTAACAGTTGCGTCAGTGATTGTAACCTCATTATTTTTAGCGTTTCCGTTGCCGTTAACACAACCGCCATAAACAAATCTTTCAATTGTCGCTTCGTTTTTTATAAATACTTTATTACTAAAAGCTGTTCCATTGGATGCCCGTCCGCCATAAACGTTTCCACTGTCAATATCATCATCATCGTCATTACCAATCTTCCCGCCACTAATTGATACTGTATTATCGATTGCAGATCCATTATCACTAACGTATCCACCAAAAACATCCCCGTTAACGGTTGCGTCAGCGATTGTAACTTCATTACTTTCCGCGTTTCCGTTGCCGTTAACATAACCGCCAGAAACATCTCTGCCAACAGTTGCACCAGTGATTGTAACTTCATTACTTTCCGCGTTTCCGTTACCGAAAACAAAACCGCCAGAAACATCTCTGCCAACAGTTGCACCAGTGATTGTAACTTCATTACTTTCCGCTTTTCCGTTACCGAAAACAAAACCGCCATAAACATCCTCGTCAATTGTCACCTTGTTTTTTATTAATACTTTATTACTAGAAACTGTTCCAATTGTTGTATATCCGCCATGAACACTCCTTATACCGTTTCCTGCATTAATTTTGACTTTATTATTATTAACGTTAACATCTGATCCTACACCGATAGCAGTAGCGCCATCAATGCAATTATTATTAAAATCACCTCCGTTTACGATAACTTCGTTTATGTCATCGATGAAATAGAACTACTAGCACCAATACAAGCGCCACTTGCCCGTCCAACGCTTGCTCCTTCTTCGATAATTAAAGTACATTTGTTTGGGTCTTGCGGAAAAATGCCAGCATCATTACGGGTTCCATTCGCTTTATCAGAATTACCAGCGACAGGAGGGGCAAGTCTTTGTCCATCTCCACCATCATAAGTAAGATCAGAGTTAATCGTTGTTGTATATTCTCCCAAACAAATGCTAGTACAAACAAACATTGCTGTTATTGCTAATATATTTTTCATGTACGGTCTGTTTTTTCTAAATTTTTGTTTTTTCATGGTTTCTCCATTTTAAACAACGCAAGGTGCAAGGAACACTTGCCCGTAGGACAATGACAATGGCCAATCGTATAGTTACTCTTGCAATGTGTGCAAGTCGCGGTATTTAGAGACTTTATACATTGACAACGACGCAAGCGACAGGACTTGTTTATCGTGAAATTTGTAAAACGTAATATACCGCAGGAGCAGCAAATATGTAAGAATCGAATCTGTCAAAAACCCCGCCGTGTCCAGGTATTATTTTGCCCGAATCTTTAACATTACCGTCTCTTTTTATAAGGGACTGGGCAAGATCTGAAAGCTGTCCTGTAACCGCGATTACAAGTCCAAGCACAAATGCTTGGCATAACGTTAAAATATCTTTCATAAATATATGTCTGCAGACAATAGCGGCAAAAATACCACAAATAACTCCAGCGACTGCTCCCCCTATCGTCTTATTGGGACTGACATTTTGCGCAAGTTTATGTTTGCCAAATATAGATCCAAAAGCATAAGCTGCAGTATCTAACACCCAAATAACTATAAAAAGAAAAAATACCAATTTTATACCGCCGTTTAAACTACGTATATACACCATATGCATTAATGACAATGGAATAAAAAAAGACATTAAAAAAGACGTAGCTATTCTTTCTACGCACATATACGGGTTTTTGTTAAAAATTTCTATTCCAAAAAGAACAAGCATCATTGCAACAGCCGAAAATGCAGTTTTATCCAATGGAAAATATTTAAAGAAGTACAAAAATAAAAAAAATACAGCCGCCATTAAAAGCGAAACAAAAGTATGAGGATTATATTTTTTCGATATAGTAAGACATTCTTGAACACATAAAAGCGATGCAATAAACATCATTATATAAAAAGAAATATCACTGCAATATACACACGCAAAAACAAGAGGTATTCCCACTATTGCAGTTAATATTCTAGCTGATAACATACACTTGCTCCTGTTAATTATTTACATGGGCAACTATTTTATTTTCCAGTTGACGATTTGTCGCAAATTCCGCCGAAACGTCTTTCTCTTCTTTGAAATTCAGCTACCGCTTCTTTTAAATCATGCTGTGTAAAATCAGGCCATAGCTTATCTGTTACGTAAATTTCAGAATACGCGATTTGCCAAAGAAGAAAATTAGATACTCTAAACTCTCCTGAGGTGCGGATGAGCAAATCGGGATCGGCTTGCCCAATGGTATACAGAAGAGACGACACTATTTCTTCCGTAGGCTTTTTTATACCTTGCTTTGCCATCTTCTTAAAAGCGCGTATAAGTTCCTGTCTAGCGCCATAATTTAAAGCTATGTTTAGCTCAAGGCCTGTATTCTTTGACATAATTTTACAAGCGGCTTTAATTTCCTTTATTATGTTTTCAGGGAATTTTGACAAATCGCCCAATATTCTTAACTTAACCCCACAGCCACTCAGCTCTTTCAAATCTTTTTTTATGAACTGTCGGAGCAAAGAAAACAAAACATCGATTTCAAACTGTGGTCTCTTCCAATTTTCGGTAGAAAAAGCATAGATTGTAAAAATCTTGATACCAATGCTATCTGCAGCCTTAACAATCTTCTTTACGGTTTTGACACCTTGCTTATGACCGAAAACCCTAGGCAAAGACCTTTTCTTTGCCCATCTGCCATTTCCGTCCATAATAATTGCTACGTGTCTAGGTATCACACACAACTACCTTGTTTCTTTAGAAATTGCGCTTACAGGACAAGTTGATTCGCATGCGCCGCAACTTACGCATGTTTCTGGATCAATTTCGTACTTATCTTCTTTTTGATTTATAGCTGCAACAGGACAGTTGCCTGCGCATGCTCCGCATCCTACACATACAGTTTCATCAATTTGGTAAGCCATTTTGCACGTATCCCCTTTTTCTATTTTTTTTGTAGAGATAGTTGACTACAACACTCATCATCTATTGCACGGCAACTTGCAAGCAGAAAAACAACAATCGATAAAGCATGTTTTTTATACATTTGCCGTGATATCAACATAAAATCAATGACTATAGCTTGTTATGTTCTCTAGCCCTTATAGTGCTTAACATTCCTAAAGCTACTTTGGCAATTCTTGGTCGCAAACTTCTCTACGGAACTTGCAGGTAACGATTTTAAAACATCAACACAGTCGCCATTGTACAGTGTAAATTCTTTTCTTAAGTAATATTCTTTCATTGCTATTTCAATTTTTGTTTTTTACTACATCTGCGATAAAAGACTTCCTCTTCTTCATTTACAAACTCTCTTCTTATAAATTCCAACTTACCGTTAACCAGCTCAAAAACGTTGCAACTATTTGGATTTGCAATAAATTCTGTTGAATCGTATTTGCAAGGTTTTATAAAATTATCTCAATACTTTACAATTCCACCTGTTCAATTTTAAAAACAGGCCCGTCTTTGCACGTCATTTTTATCTGACCATTTATTTTTATGGCGCAGCCCTGACAGTTTCCTACACCGCATGCCATTTTTTCTTCAAGCGATACAAATCCTCTTACATTTTTTGATTTTGCAATCTGTAAAACTTTTCTAAGCATGGGAGTAGGCCCGCAAACAAATATAACGTCATTTTCATCTAATTTTTCTGATAATGCATCAGTAATATAGCCTTTATGTCCTTTTGAACCATCCTCGGTAGAAGCAATAATTTCCCAACCCATTTTTTTAAACTTATCGAGGCACAGTAAATCTCTTTTTGAACGCGCACCGTAATATAAAGTTCCTTTTTTTTCCAATTTGGTGGCAAGAAAATAAACTGACGCTATTCCGGTACCACCCGCAACAATAATGGGATTTGATTTTTTATAAGTTTCTAGATTATATCCTTTGCCAAGAGGCCCCAAAAGCTGCAGTTTGTCTGACTGCATTGCAGACAAGATTTTTGTACCTTTTCCAACGACTTTATATAAAAAACTTAAAACATCTCTTTTAACGTCATGAATACTTATCGGACGGCGCAAAAAAACACCGGGAACACCTATCATAAAGAATTGTCCCGGAGAACAATACCCCGCAACATCCCCCACTCTAATTTTTAACTCAAAATAACCTGTGCATATCTCTTTATTGGAAATTATTTTATAACTTTTATCAAACCTTTTAAATGTAGGCATACAACCCTCACTAAAAACTAATTTTGGGGGTTCAAATTAACGAACAAGTAAATTGTATTGTAACACATAGGTACCCATTTTTTTAAGGCATTGTTCTGATTTTTGTGCCAAAACTGCTTTGTCTTCTTCTTGCTCGTTTCTTTGTATTGATTCAGCTAATACATCCCAACATCAGCAAAGGCAGCCATTATTAGACCTCTTACAAACCTTAAGTATTAAATTCTAGAATTACAAATACCTGCAACTTGGAGTTAAATCGCAGTCCAAAAGGTCTTTTGTAATTACTATATCTATTCTTTATAGACTATTTTGAGCCTTTTAACAAATACTTTGACATTTTCCACTATAGGTCATCTTTGAACCTTTTAACAAATACTTTGACATTTTCCACTATAATCATCTGATGAAATCTCCCTATTTAACTCCTTATCTTCTTTTGTCAGTGAGTGCTTCTTTGATCTCTTTTTTTAGGGTTAGTGTGTTTGTATGTATTTTGTCTAAGTCCTACTAAATCTGTATTTGCTTAGAACTAGTGTGTTTATATGTATTTTGATTTTGAGTTCTGTTAAGTCCTGTATCTGCTTTACTCACCTACTTGCCCTATCTTTTCTTTTCTTCTCTCTTCTTCTCTCTTCTTTTCTTCTCTTCTCTCCTTGCTATCCTTGACTCTTTTATCAAATGCTTTCTTTACTCCCATTAATACTAAATCCATTACATCTGACCTAACTGCTTTCTTTTTTTGTTTCATAGTACTTCTATTGTACTTTTATATGTTAATTATGCAAGATGTTTATTGTTAAATATTTTTACAGTGTAATCAACTAATTAGCTGGCTGCATCTTTTTTATGGAGAAAAAGTGTAAAGGCATCAGAATCCGAAAGTATAGTACCAAGGTAAAAAGACTAGGGAAGTAAACAAGAGATGCTGTCTTGTAAATAAACCCAGTAAAGTATATAAAGTTCTGCTTTTGTGATATTGTTGTGATGAGGAGACTGTTTTTGAGTTTTTGACGCCTAAAAATTGCCTGTGTGAGCTTGAAAGATATCTCTTGTTTTGTTTTTGCTTTCTTTTTAAAACAAAAACAAAAGTAAGTTCACACAATTATCATACATACAAACTTTCTTATGCTTTTGTCTTTTTGCGTTATTTTATATTTGATATTATTGTAACAGATGTACTGTTTACTTTAATGCACTGGGAAAATCTAACACACATTCAAAAAAGTAGAAAAATGAACGCTTTGAAAAAACTATATACTTAAGCATTATATCAGTCCCAATATTTATTTTAGCAAAGATTTAGATTAACAGCTTGCAACTGGCATCAGGCAATATAGTATTAACATATAAAACTTTACAAACCTACCCCTATAGCTTTAATTATATAAAGATTTCAACATTTGTATATATAATCGCTACTTACTTCTTACTTTCCCTCTGCAACTCTAGACATTAATCAATATAAATACCCAATCGATCACAAAGTTTCTTTGGGTCTTCAAGATATTTTTCCAACATCCATCTAGCATTAACAAGTTCTTTAAAATCCTCATCTGCTCTTTTATTTTCTTCAGGGTCTAAGTGTTTATCAGGATGATATTTCTTAGACACAGAACGATAAGCCTTTTCAATATTGCCCTTAGTCAGTTCACGTAAAGTAGTTTTCCCAGTTTTATCAAGCATTTCCCTAACTTTCTTATTTTTTAGCAACTCCTCCTCAAGCTTTTTTAGCAATATTTCATCTGGCGTAGCAGTCCTTCTGTTTACAAGAAAAGCGTTCTTTTTATCGCATGAACTTAAAGCAAGACTAAATGCAATAAGTATGCTTAATGCTGCTTTTTAGTGTTTTTGTTTTCATAGACTTTTCTCCTGTTGTTTTGCCATATAATCCCTTTGCTACCTAGCGAGGTTGTGTTATAGCTATAAATTCTTTATTAAGCAACTATTTGGATCAGAGTTTCTTGTGGAGTCTCATAACATATTTGATATATTTGGACCAGTTGGCATTAAAGATAATCAAAGAATAATGAAGCGGCGTTTTGTAATTCAAGCTTTTGTGGCGCCTTTGTTGTTATGCCATTTAAGTAATCACGTATCTGCTCGTTTTGCCTTGCTGCAGTGCTATATACAATTCATCCCTATAAAGCTGCTTTTTATACATACAAACACACTAACCCTAAAAAAAGAGATCAAATAAGCACTCAAAAGCTGACAAAAGAAGACAAGGAGTTAAATAGAGAGATTTCATCAGATGATTATAGTGGAAAATGTCAAAGTATTTGTTAAAAGGTTCAAAATAGTCTAAAAAGATAGATATAGTAATTATAAAAGACCTTTTGGACTGCGATTTAACTTGGGTTGCGAGTATTTGTAATTCTAGAGTTTAATACTTAAGGTTTGCAAGAGGTCTAATGTAAAGTTGTTTGATTATATGGTTTTAATATTTCTTCAGGCATTTCTTTTTTTGTCAGAGCACCAAGCTCTTTTAGTTTTTGTGCTCTCTCTATAAGACTATCACCCTTTTTATCGGAAGAGGATAACCTTTTTTTTGCTTCTTCCATTTTGCTTTTTGCTTCAGATATTTTTTTATCTGCTTCAAGTAATGTTTGCACAAACATTACGAATTTATCATAAATATTTCCGCCTTGCCTTGCTATTTCAAGAACATTCTTTTTTTGGTGTTCCTGTCGCCACATGTATTCTACCGTTTTCAAAGTGGCTAAAAGCGTTGAAGGTGTAACGATTATAATATTTTTCTTAAATGCGTAAGCGACAATATCAGGTTTGCCTATAAGAGCTAGAGAAACTGCGCCTTCTATAGGCACAAACATCAAAACATATTCAGGCTGGTTAAGCTCCTCAAGCCCGGTATAATCTTTATCCACAAGTTCGTCTATATGTTTTTTTACACTTGTTGAATGTTCTTTTAAATAAACTTTTTTATCGGATTCATTTTGAGAATTGTAATATTTTTCATATGCTACAAGTGATGTTTTTGCATCCATTACGATATTCTTTCCGTTAGGAAGATTAACTATATAATCTGGAATTTTCTTTCCGTCATCATTTTTAAATTGTTTTTGCGACACATAGTTTACGCCTTCTATCATTCCAACATACTCAAAAATCCTCTCAAGACTCAACTCTCCCCACATTCCTTGAAATTTATTTTCTCCTTTTAAAGCGCCTGCTAGATTGTTTGCTTCTTCGCTTACTTGTTTATTGAGGTTTATTAATTTTTCAAGTTCTTTTTGTAATCCAGACATTTTTTCGGCTTCGTAGATTTGTAGATTCTCAACTTTATTTTTAAATTCATCGATCTTTATTTTAAATGGAGCTACGATATTTTCTAAAGAAGCTTTATTAATATCGGCAATTTTTGCATTTTTTTCTTCTAATATTTTTGACGCAATGTTTTCAAATTCTATTTTTAAACTACTGTTAACCCGAGATTGATTGTTGATGCTGTCAGTTAAATCGCTTATTTTTTGTTCTTTAGCAGCATAGTCTTTTGATAAGGTTATATATTTAAAAATAAGCAGGGAAATACCAACGCCAACCCCAATTATAAAAACCAAGACTAAAATTAATATGTTCATAATTTTCTTCACAATCCTTTATTGTATAAGATATAAACTAGTTGTAAAATTTATTTAAAATTTGCCGCTTGGACAAATTTCTTTATAGTTGCAATATTTGCAGAAAAACAAATCGCTTGTTAATAAAAACTCTTTTTTGTCTTTAGGTATATTTTTTTCTATATCTTCAAGATATGTATACATATCTTTTGTCTCGCTGATTAGCGTGTTTACAAATTCCGCTATACAATAATCGTTAATTTTAATGCTTTTTTCATTGTAGGCAGGATAAAGATAAACAATCAAAGGTATGATATCGGCAGCTTTTTTGCCAAAATGATAATTCGACCAAAGTGAATATCCAGTAAGCTGTTTTGAATGTTTTTTGTCGTCAGGTTTGCCCGTTTTCCAATCCATAATGTATATTTTGTCGTCTATAGGAAATAAAAAATCCACTTTGCAAAAAGCTTTGTAGTTATTTATCCTTGTTTCGCCAAAGCCACCGGGCTCTATAATCCATTCGGAGCTTTGCGATGTGGCATTTTTCTCTATCCATGCAAATCTTGAACTGTGTATAAAGTTTTCTAGTATGTTTTTAATTTTTTGATAAATTTCTGAAGTTGAAATAATTTCACCATTGTAATAGTGTTCAAAAAAAGTTTTTGAATTGCAATATTCTTCTGTCATTGTGTACGAATATTTAAAAAATTTATCCTTATTTAGCGGTTTTGTACTTATTTGATACCTTTTTAGCATATCTCTTATAATATCATGTACGATATTTCCGGTTTCTAATACCTTGGATGTTAAGTTTTTTAAGAATTGTATTTTTTCAAGAGAAATGTCTTTGTCGAATTTTGCGTAATAATCATAAAAATACTGTCTTTTACAGTTTGAAAATCTATCATATCGTGATACAGACCAGCCCAAGATATCGGTATAACTAAATTTTTTTATAGCATTCATAATTCTATAACATCTCCTTGTGCAATATGCACTAAATTGTTTCAAAGCCAAATAATATCAATAATTGTAAAAATATTTGCGTAAATAATAAGTTCCTACCAAGACAATAACAGAATATGTGCGTTTTGTCGAAAGAGTCATTGCGGGCAATTTGCCACTTATCACATATTTATGCATTAAGTTAATTTAACCGTAAGGGGTCAATAAACGGCATGCATTGTTCCTAATACGTTTTAATAAAGAAAGGCTTTTGCATTCATGTATCGTAACAAGTTTCGCATTTCCTTTTTTTAGTTCCGCAATGTCAGTAAGTTCTTTTGCCAGTTCTTTGCTGAAAATTTCTATATTAGATTCAAAGTGTAGTTTAAAACTCCTTACGTCCCAGTTTGCCGAACCTACAAAAACCCATTCGTCATCTACCACGAAAATTTTACTGTGATCAAAGGGACGAGGAGAACGGTAAATTTTTATGCCGCAGCTAAGTAGTCTTAAAAAATTTGGCTCCGCAGCATAGTCCATAAAGTTGAAATCGCTTTTTTTGGGAATTATTATTTCAATATTCACATCCCTCATTGCTGCCATTTCAAGTGCTGTTAAAATATTGTTTTCGGGAAGAAAGTACGGCGTTACTATAAGAATTTTTTTTACGGCTGTGTTTATTGCTCCGTGAACAATAAGCTCCATTGTGGCGGTTTTGTTGTCAGGACCGTCGGGAACTACCCTTGCAGGGATTGTTCCATATTCAACACTAGGCAAATCTTTAGCTAAAGATCGAAAATTTTTACCTGTCGCAAATTCCCAATCGTCTTCAAATATTTCACACATTTGACTTATAACAGGACCTTTAATCTTAAAGGTAATATCTATAACTCCATTTCTTAAATCACTAATTACAACATTTTTTTTTGAAAGATTCATCCCACCGAAAAAAGCAGTTTTTCCGTCTATTATCATAATTTTTCTATGATTCCTTAAATTTACAAACGGGAATGCTACAGGTATTTGGGGTGGCAGAAATATTCCATATTCCAAGCCCTTAATCTTTGCAAGTTTTTTTTCTATTGAACGGTGGAAAAATTTTAAAGCGCCTATGCCATCGATTAAAATTTTTATAGCAGCTCCGTTTTTTATAGCTGTTCTAAAAGCTTTCATAAAGTTATCTGTTTCTTTATCGTAGTCAAAAATATAACTTGAAATCAAAACTTCTCTTTTAGCGTTTTGTATAGTTTTTATCATTTCAGGATATGCTTCAATTCCGTTTTGCAAGGGTTTTATGGAATTTCCTAAAACAAAATTCTGCGGATAGACGCTTTGGCCAAATATTATAAACTGGCCATAATTTACAGGCAGTTTCTCGAAAATATTTCTTATTGTATCGTACGAATATTTTTCATACAAGCTAATATCTTTTTTTAAACGAATACTTTTTCTTTTTACTCTGTTTATGCCTAAAAGAACATATAGTATGGTGCCTATAAAAGGAGATAGAAAGACAAGGGCTATCCAACCCGTAGAACTTTTAATGTCATCTTTATGCAGTAATATGTGGGTACCCATTACTACAGACACAGCAATACGAATACCTGTTTTAAGAATAGTGTATAAATCGTAATTAATGAAATTTAAAAAGATGTTCATAGTTATCGTAATAAAGCGTCTAGGGCATGCTACCAAAGTTAATTTGTTTTAGCAAGAACTCATCATACAGCGAATTTAAAGCACTAATACAATGCCCGTAGTTGACTACACAAGTTGAGGCTGGTAATAAAATCAAAAACACACACTAAACTGTTTTTGCCGTTTATAACCGAAATTTGTAGCAAAGATATGATAAAACACCAAAAAGATAATTTTATATATAAAACATGCCGTTTATCAAAAGCCCGTAGTTGTTTTTATCCGTTTGTCTTTGTTTGACAAAAGCCCAACATGTCATAAGATTCTACAAGATTCTAAATGGTTGTTTAACAAAGAATTTATAGCTATAACACACAACCTCAAATATTCTAAATGGTTGTTTAACAAAGAATTTATAGCTATAACACACAACCTCAAATATTCTAAATAGTTGCTTAATAAAAGATTTATAGCTATAATACAACCTCGCTAGGTAGCAAAGTGATTATATGGCAAAACAACAAGAGAAAAGTCTATGAAAACAAAAACACTAAAAAGCAGCATTAAGCATACTTATTGCATTTAGCCTTGCTTTAAGTTCATGCGATAAAAAGAACGCTGGACTTGTAAACAGAAGGACTGCTACTCCAGAGAAAGTAGAAGAAATAAAAAGAACAAAAGCAGAACAAAAAGCGAAAGAAGAAGCAGCAGAAGAAGAAAGAATAAGACAAACAGCAGTAGCAGCAGCAGAAGCAGCAGTACAAGAAAGACAAACAGCGGTAGCAGCAGCAGAAGCAGCACAACAAGAAAGAGCAGAAGCAGAACGAGGAAGACAAGAAGCAGTAGCAGCAGCAGAAGCAGCAGAAGGAAGAGCAGAAGCAGCACAACAAGAAAGAGCAGAAGCAGAACGAGGAAGACAAGAAGCAGTAGCAGCAGCAGAAGCAGCAGTACAAGAAAGACAAACAGCAGTAGCAGCAGCAGAAGCAGCAGAAGGAAGAGCAGAAGCAGCACAACAAGAAAGAGCAGAAGCAGAACGAGGAAGACAAGAAGCAGTAGCAGCAGCAGAAGCAGCAGTACAAGAAAGACAAACA
>BNVT01000028.1 GCA_025998295.1 Endomicrobiia bacterium | reverse complement strand
AATAATTCGCTTGAGTACAAAGAAGATTAGTATTTTTTAGTGAATGTAAATCCCTACGTAATGTTGTTATTTTTTCTAATTTACTATCTTGTTCATGAAGTTGCGTTTGCAAGCTTTGACTATTTTTCATTAAATATTCTAAATGAAATAATGCATGATAAGCTTCATGAAAAATTGCAAAATTCATTACCCTTTGATCTATTACATTTTCGCTATCGTATTTACCTCTATTTAAAACAACTTTATCATATTGAGTATATCCCGCTAAATCTTCATTTAATTTGTCAAAATCTACGTCAAGTTGCCTATTTTCTGTTTTTCTTATGTACTCCGGTAAAAATTCAAAAATAAAATCATATGGATCTATATTGGTTGATAGATCATTTAAATAATCAGGTCGATAATGAAGTAAAATTTCATAGGCTTCATTTTCTATTTTCTTCTTTGCTTTGTATGGGGGTTTAACCTCACAATTATGATTATCCATCACTTTTTCCCTCGTTCGATATCTTTTATTAAATTTTCGACGTTTATATTGTTTGATTTTATTTTCCTGCATAACGTGGGAATAGCTTTGTCTTCAGTTATTATTTTTTTCACATCTTCTGCAATTGGCACAGCTTTTCCTACTTTTGCTAAATCATAAAAGGTATTCACATCAAGATCTTCTTGATTTAATTCTTTTATCATTTTGTCTAAATACTCTTTTGTTGGAGCATTTCTTTTTCCTTGTTCTATGTCTGATAGGTATGATGGTGCCATACCTATCATTGTTGCAAAACCTCTTAGAGTAAAGCTTTTTTTAGCTCTTAATTCTTTAAGATAGTCTCCAAATGTAATAGTCATGTCTGCCCCCATAAGTTTATTAAACTATCATTCTATTCATATGTAAGCATAGTATAGAACATCACTGTATGAATGTCAATAGTATGTGTATTTATGCGGAAGTATCTCTTTGAAAGCAGCTAAGATCTATTCGAGTTCGAATGCTAAGGTTATTCAACCATTATGAAATCCTTTAAAACAGGAAGAATCATATTTCTTACTTTTACTTAAAGAAACCCCGTCAACAAAGAGTTAAAAAATTTGTTGTGAGATTTAGGAAAGTTTGGCTAATAAATTTTTTTTATTACCATTATATTTTGATAAAAGTCCAGATATATCACAGGAGGTCTAGTATATCGTGAGATCCTGTAAAGACTTGAAACATAAGTCTTAAGCAAGCCCAACCATTTTTTTGTTTTTGGTAGAAAAACCCAAGTGCAAGACTTCACAAAAATATAATAGGATAAGTAATTCATTTATTAGTACAAGCGAAATATGTTACAAGACCCTGCCCAAGTTTGACAGTTATATAAGTGTTGTATATAATGTTCACACATGATAAGTAAGTAGTTGATGGCAAAAGAGTGAAAAAGTAAGGAGGAAAAGGACAAGGTGTGTTGAAGAGCTAGTGATGTAAAAAAAATTAGACAATCTGTAATATAATCAAGGGGTATCTTCTAAGAACTTAAAAATCCTATGGAAATTGATTTAATTCAAAATATTAGGTAATATAAGAATGCTTTTAGAAATCAGGTTATGCATAATACACAAAGATTGATATAATTATTATGGAAGAGAGAATAAAAATGGAACAAAAAACCGGATGAAAAAACTTGGGAGAGTCTTTTATAGCTTATTTTATATAATTATTTTCTCCTCAGCCTTAGCTCAAGGGAGTAGTAGTTCCCCCGTCTCTGAGTCGGGAGTATGTAGTAACAAACAAAGCGTCCTTGTTGAGAAATCGAACTCCTCTGCAAAGAAGCCAAGCGTTTCTGCAAAGAAGCCAAGCGTTTCTGCAAAGAAGCCAAGCGTTTCTGCTAAGAAGTCAAGCGTTTCCGCTAAGAAACCAAGCGTTTCTGCTAAAGAGTCAGGCTCCTCAAATACAGTGTCACCTATTGCGGAGTTCCTTTCTCATGATCCAGTACAGGACAAACTACAGGAAATTTATTCACCACTCAAACTAAAGAACTTGGTCTTACCGAGGAGACAGTCAGTCTCGACAAATCCATTTACACCGAAATATTCGGGGGACTCGTCAGGTTCAAATATCTCAGCAGATCGTTCTTCATCGAACTCCTTAAGTAGCTCGTCAAGCTCAGCAAGTCCACTTACATCAAGCTTCTCAAATAACTCATCAGGGTCAGCACATTTATTTTTACAAAACTTCCCGGGGAATGCGTCAAGACCAGTAGGAATGGAACTATCTGTGGGATTAGGGATAGACTCAAGCTCTGTAAGCAGTACCACCGACAATAGCCTATCCTTCAACTACGTCCATGTCTTACCCCAGTCGTCCCTTGTGCTGATTGATAAATTACAACAGGAAATCCGGAAGTCGGCTGCAGAAAAAAAAGTGCGTAGTCAATCATCATTGTCATTAATTCGTGGAAGTCATGTTGGTTTGCACTATGGTGCACATGGTCGTGATACAATGTGGCACGATCGCCGTAATCCTGTTTATTTCCACAGAGACGTTGATAATGGCGGACATCACAATCGTGACGCTAATCGAGATAATATCCTATTAGATATTTCCCCTAGAGGAATGCAGAGTTTTAATAACTGGGATTCTATCAATCCCTCTGCGTTAAAACTTAGTACATCTAATAAAATTGCTAGTTCATCAAGGTCGGAATATATTAGGTTCGCTAGCTATGGATTGTATGCACCAATTAAAAAAAATGAGCAAGGAAGGTCAAATGCTTTTATTAACATGTTACCTAAGGTACTCAACCCCCTTCGTCCTTTATACGACTCACTCTCTCGTTTTATACGTTCACCATGGACAACCTTAACAAGTTTATTTTCATCAAACTCCTCTAATAGCTCGTCAAGTTCAAGCATTTTTGCTCAACAAGATTTAGTTAAAAAGTACTGCTTAGATGTTTTAAATTCATCGCCAAACTCAAGACCACAGTTAGATGCAGAGCAGTGCTTGATGGTCTCATCGATGATTGAACCAAAAGTAGTAGATCTTGAACTTTCCACGTCAAGCCCAACAATCCCATTTACACCAAACTTCTCAAGGACATTACCAAGACCAAACGCTTCTAATGACTACTCACTTAAAAAATCATGCCCACTCAGCGGAATCGGGTATAATGTTAACCCTGACGGTAGTATTCATAATTTAACTTATGATGATGGTGATATGGTTCATAAAGTGCAGCTGTGGGATTCAAGTACATTTTCACACAATTCCTCCAGTAGTTCGTCAAGTCTGTCAAGTTTATCTGTTACCCCAACACTGCCTTTCATCCAAGGTGAAGGTGTTGATCAGTCTTTAGCGATAAGGCGTCGCTTAAAGCCTCAAAGTTCAGCTACAAATAATAAACAACAAGCTCGTATAACCTTAATCGCAAGAGCTCTGTCGTCTTGCATATCGATGCTAGACCAATGGCCAATCTCAGGATATTCTTTTGGTTGTGGGTCACATCTGCCTCCTTTAGGTTATTACGGATACGATGAATCAACATTGTATTCTCTTTCAGGTATACCATTAAGTTTAACAAGTTCACCAGCATCGAGCTACTCAAGATGCTTGCCAAAATTAAATATTCCTTTTGACTGGTCATCCTGCAATCCGGATTACGAGTTATTATTATCTTTAGGCTGGTCGCCAGACTCAACGATTTTAACAGGTTCACCTACATCAGACTCGACAAGTATCTTGACAATATCACCAAATCTGTTTTTACATAGTTTTTTACGTTTCCAAGTAGGACCGTTAAGACCAACAATTGCTCATAGAAACATAGGAGACCAATGTCTCGCATTGTCTTCATATGCTAAAACAGAAGATCCAGAAATTAAAGACGCCCGAGAGTGTGCATCTAGACTGGTCAAAAGTCGAGGAAGCCAAAAAAGAGGAGACACTACCTTCTTTGAAGCAAAAAACCAGTTTACAAAAAGAGGACTTCAGATACCTCTAGATAAAACATCATCAAAAGATGACATGCAGCTACACCGCTTTGCGGCTGAGAAAGACAAAGCCGGTAATATATGGGTGTTTGGAATATTTACATACTGTGGCGAAACCTATTACACCTTGGAGAGGGGTAATTTCAATGAAACCAATAGACTAGGTCCTTATGCTATTAAAAAAGGGAGGTATCCTGTAATTAGCCATAAGTGGAATAAAGATGACACGATCTTGGATGTTTTTTGGATTCAAGGAGTCAAAGGTCGCAAGGGAATATTTGGTCATGATGGAACAGGACCATGGCATTCAAAAGGGTGCGTACTCTTCCTATTCCAAAAAGGAGAAGTAAAGGAAATTCATGATAAATTAAATGAACATGGCGGTAAAGCAACCATTAACATCACCAATGCTGCCCAAGTTGATAGGGTATTCACTGAGGAGTGTGATAGACATTCACAAGACCCAGACAAACATGGAGAAATAGAGCAACCGGGTGAGGGATGTGGTAGTTGGGACGAAGACACATATGACGAGACTTCTTTGGTTCATGACCCAGAGATGAAGTCAAACATCGTTTCAGATTCAGCATCCGTAAGGACAAGTGATACTTCAAGTGCTGATAATTCAAATATAACAGCAGAATCTGATACAAGCGAAGGCGACGACAAAACTGACATTGGTGAAGTGGTTCCAACCTCAAATGATATTTCATCTCAAACGCCTATTAACACTTCAAGCTCTACCTTATTAGGAGTAAGCATTAGTTCAGATGTGGATGTTAACTCAAGCATAATAACACAACAAAACCAGAGTGATGCTGATAGGGAACCTAATGTTAATGAATCTGACCAAGCCCAAGGTGACAGTTCTTCAAACGCCTCAAATAATCCTGCGCATACAGCGCCTACAATCGTAAGCGATAAGGCAAGCGCTGGCGGCAGTACAAAAATAAAAACAAAAGCAAAAACAAAGACAAAAAAGAAAACAAAAACATGTATAGATATAAACTATGACAAATCTCTCTATTACGGATCAACTAACTATCACCCAAGTAACGTAAACCTAAAAAAGTGGGCACGTGAACAAAATTTCCCTAGATACGAAGTTAAAAAATACGTTGATAACTTAAAAACAAAAATACTACACAGCATAGCCAAGGGCGATTGGGCAATTGAAAAAGAACATGTTAGCAATCCTTTAACAACCTCAGGCTATATAACTTCAGCATCATCATCTGTAAATGGTATTTCCAATATAGACAATTCAATTGCTTCAAAGAGTTATTCGAATGCGTCTTTTGCAATACAATCTGCTAAAAAAGCACTTAATTTCAGTTCAAATGATAATAAAAAAGCTAATAGACAAAATCAAAATAAAAATAAAAACGCTCCGATGACTTTAAAAATATTTAATCTTTCTTCATTTGATGATATTAAGAACCATCTTAAATGGGATCCAGAACAAAATAGATATGTATATGACCCAGATGAATGCGAAGACAATAAAAATATTGGCGAAGTTGGTAGGAAGGATGATGATAGTTCGCCAAGCTCCTCTAGTGAGTCCTTGGTAGAATCTACCTCAAACCAAGAAGCTAAAACAGATGATATAATAAGTCTAGATGTAACTATAGAACCAAGTCCAGCAGATGACGATGACAAAACCATAGAAAACCAAGATAGTCAACATCCTGATATAACGCCACCAAAGATAACAAGCAAATCTCAGATAGTAAGTGGTGCAGCTGATAATGACAAATCAGAGGATAATGGATTAGACCTAAATGATGGATCAAACACAGTGCGGGGTGTTCGTTTCCCTGATGGTGTTAAACCTAGTCAAGGTAATAATTTTAATCAGTCAAACATAGAAGATGGTTACAAAGCACCATCTTGTCCAACTGGTGACGACGGGGAGATAGTTGGTCAACAATCTGATGATGAGTTGACCGATACATCAAATGCTCCTGCAATAACTTTATCCACAGTTCATAATGAAGTAAACATTACAGACATAGATATATCTAACAAATCTACCGAGCATAATAATAAAAATGAATATAGCGGTTATCAATCCGAATATAATAACCCATCCAACACTTCAGATGAGTCTTCAAATAATCCTTCCTTAAGGCAAGCCAATGATGATAGAGTAGTTGACCAAGCGCAAGTTTATGATGCTAAAACAAAGGAAATTGGTCAATTGCCTTGTGAATGTAGATCGTATGCCCCTCTGCAGGTGCAAGGGGCTTAAGGATATCAATGGCTACATATTCGTGCTAGCCAATCTATTGGATGGGGCGTTGTCAAGAACAATAAATACTTCATATCAATTATTTTTGCACATAATACCTAGGATACAATAATGAACCTACACATGTAGCAAGCTATGAGGCTTTTAACAATCAGACAAGATCACTCTTCAAGCAGTTAATCAATTCCAAGTGGTCTGTCAAATCATCAGAAGAAAAGACAAGATATTACTTCGGTCAAAAAAAACAATACCAAATAACACCCTAAAATAAGATAGAAATTAAAATACAGCTGAGAGGCACGCTAAATTAACTTGCCACAACATGGTGTGGCTTTGATATCAAAATTATGAAATGAAATAAATAAAACGCTTAAAGACAAATCTATATTAAAAAGCCGTGTGCAATCCAGATAATACTAGAGAAGCACATAGAATATTTTAGTGGTGATAGCATGGCTAGGATGGATTTTTTTGTAGAGTGACGCAAGAATATTTTAGATCATAGACATTAAAATTGCTATCTAACTATTCAAAGATTAATACTCAAAGAATTAGTTTCACAGTTATTTAGGGTGCAATTGTGTTAATGTTACAACTTGAAAATTAAAGATGATTTCATAAACGAAGCTAAATGATTTAAAGAATGTACTAAGAATTAATTAGAACATTGTAAACGCTACAAGTATAAATATTTATATTTCTAACTCTAAAAACTGAGTTTAGATGTTGTTGGTGTTTTTTAAAAACGATTGTATAATGCTGCAAATATTAAAGTCACTTTGCAGTTTGAGGCTTTTTAGGATAGACAATTCTTTGATAATATTTGCCTTTCAATAGTCGCCCTGCCATATCTTTTAAATCTTTTTTAGATATCGTCTCACAAACAAAAGGGAAATGTTGAGATTCACTTAAAGGGGCATTATTCCATACAGCAGAACAAGCATAGTCCTTGCTAATTAAATCATTATTGTCACTATTTCCACAGTATAAGTCCACCGCAGCTTTCTTTGCTTTTACAAGAATGCCTGTGTCAATATTTCCTTGTGCAATGTTTTGCATATGTTTAAAGATCTTAGATATGTACTCATTGGGCCTGACAGAATCATGCCAATTATGCCATACGTTTGCGTAAAGCTCATCAAAAAACGGATTAAGATAGATTTGGCAACCATTATTATTACCAGTATGATCATCATCACTATGATTGTTATCGTGAGCGTTATCAAGAAGAGCATTGATGTATTGTTCAAATATCTTTGACGTAGCCTTTAATTTTGGAGAATATTTTTGATCTATAATCCAATACATGTTAACATATGACCAGTTTTTGTAATCCTCCTTGTAGATTTCCTGTTTTGAAGGTTTAGGACGCAAAAATTTTTGATTAACAAGTGTTTCTGACCTAGGAATAGAGGCAATGTAGTTTTTAATATATGTTTTAAATGTTTCTATATCAATTTTACCTACAAAAACAAAAGTAAAATCAGCTGGATTAAAGCATTTCTTCAAAAACTTAAGTGTGCGTTCTTGTGTTATTTTTGGATAATCATTTACTTCGAAATATTTAGCATAACCATAAAGATACCAGTCTTCGAAAGGATCGGAATTAAAGCGCGATTGATTGTTTGATCCATGTACACTAAAATTAGGATTATTATCACAGAGAATATTCTCATACATAAATTCACGGTCTAGATGTATACGAGATTCAAGATAGCCTTTAATCTTGTCAGGTTCAATTTCATGACAAGTAAACCTAAGGTAAATAAGCTCAAATAGTGGTTCGGGATCTTTGTATGACCAAATATCACCTTCGATGCAGCGTTCAAAGGGTTCAATATATGTACGAAAGTCATCTACTTTTTTCTTTAGCTTATAATCGTTTAACTTATCAAAAAACTGTCCTACATGGGATCGATCAAGAATTTCTGAAGCAAATCTTGCGGCAGGAATATCATCCTTATTGGTAACAGCCATTGTCCCGCCTTTTGCAAGCGCTCGTAGAACAATGCCACTACTTGAGCTATCTTTGTTTGGCGTATTCTTCAATATAACTTTTGCGCCGTTACTAAGCTCTAATATAACAGCTCCTGTCTCTTTGTCTATTGTTTCTTTTAAAATAGTTCCATGCGTTGGGGTTCTACTTAAAAGTTTACCATCAATAACAGGTGCTGGAGGTACAATCTTAGACTTTTTTACATCTTTGACGGCTTCTTTTATCTTTTCTTTTGATAGTAGTTTGTCTTTGCTAGAGGCCAACACGACTATGGTAAGATCGTCACTAAGAAAGTAATCTTTTGTGGCATCTGTCAAATCTTTGGTAGTAATTGCAGAAAACATCTTTTTTGCAGCTGAAAGCTTCCATTGATCATCTGCAATTACACCCTCTCTTGCAAGGAAATGTTTTGAAAAATCATAAGCAAAGTCACTGGAAGATTTGTCACTATATTTGGAAATATCTTCTTCAAAACGCAACATAACAGAACGTTTTGCAATTTCAACTTCTGAATTTGTCCAGCCATAACGTGAAATTCGTTCTTTTTCTTCTAAGATGGCTTTAATTGATTCTTCTAGGCTGTTGTCTTTTTTTATCTGTACGCCAAATGTATAATACCTCAATAGGTTAGCATCAGTTATATGCCCAAAGTGTAGATGTTCATATGGAGTGGATTGTTTAGAAGATATTTCATCAAAACGTTTGCTAATCATACACTTAATAAGCCTATCTAAAAAATACTGGCGACATGTGGCAAGATCATTACTAACTACTTTTTGCTGGCGTTTATAATAAAGACAAGTTTTAATGGTGTCTTGATTAGGATAAGCAAGGATTTCTACGTCTACATTTCCTTTTTTGGGAAGAGGCAAGTTGTAAACAGGACGTTCTAGAGGTGTATTTGAAGAAGGTGCATGAAAGTGCGTTACTAGTGACGCCTCCAGCATAGCATCATCAAAGTCGCCAACAAACACTAAAGCCATATTATCTGTGCGATACCATCTGCTGTAAAATTCTTTTAGTTTTGACGGTGTTACTGCTTTAGTAACTTCTTGTATTACTTTAGGATAACGATTGGCATATGATGAGCCTTTAGCCAAAATAGAATCAACTTTCTGCATCGCTAGTCCTTCACTTTTTTCTTCTAATAATCTTTTCTCTTCTAGTATAATGCCCTTTAGATCATCTATATCTTTTTGACTAAACGTAACTGTGTGTGTCAAATTGTCAAAAATGTCCATAGCTTTTTGCGGAATATGTTTTACGTTGTTTTTATCAGTTTGAATGGGAACTTCAAAGTTGTAAATTGTTTCATCAAAGCCAGTACTTGAGTTAGAAGAATCAAGGGGGTCTTTGGTAGCAGGTAGTAAAGAATTATCTTGTAGGTATTTTTTGGTGCTTTTAAAAGCAATTTGTTCTACAAAATGAGAAAAACCTTGCTCATCTTCTTTTTCAGCTACTGACCCTGCGTTAACGACAAGCGTTAGATATGCTTTGCCTTTGGGGTTATTGTTCTTTAGAATATAGTATTTAAGTCCATTAGGTAAAGTGCCAATACGAGCTTTTGGCACAAGAGGAATAGGGTCTGTCGCATTTCCAAGGCCTGCGTAAACGTCTTGTGTGCCAGTAGTTGTGGCTTGGTTATTACTCTTACAGCCGCAAGCTCCAGTGATAATAAAAAATGACATGAGAGATACAGCAAACTTCTTTAAGTAAATTTTTATGATATATCTCCAATCAAAATAATTTAATTTTTCTTCTTAGTTATTATATCATAATTTTAAGAAATTAGTATTAAGATAATTATGAATAATCTAACAAAAAACAGGTAGTCTAAGTTAAGTAAGCATAAATTATACTACTCCCATTAACTACTATTTTAAATGCTTACCATTAGTCTGGCACAAGGTATGAGCGTGTGGTGAAATATGATCAAAGACTCACAGTGACCTAAATCATGCTTGCCTTGGGGCTAATACTGTCTTAAATATAAACGTCACAAAAGATGGCTTTGCCTCATCTTCACCATGTCTACTAGCTTCAAGGACTGACAAGTTCTAAAACCTAGGGAATTGTGACTTGAATTATGCAGTGGTCTAGTGATGCAAAGCTCTATTATACTATCAAATATTGTGAAGATTCTTTACAAGCCCTGACAATTACAATGGAGCAGTTCAAAAAACGTTTAGCGGGTCTTCTTGCTATGGCATGTGAAAGAATTTCATGTTTTGCGTTGCTTTAGCTGCCCATCTGTATCTATGAACTTGTTGGTACGCCCATCATATCGTGTCCATCGCTGGTTGCTGCTTGTAGTTAACTTGTATGGGCTTCTTCATTATCTAGAATGAATACAGCGTTCATAGCTTTGCCGCAATGGCAGGCATATATATATTGATGGCTGTTGCATCATCTTCCGATCCTGACATTGCAACTTCAGTAGGAAGTTGTTTAGCATACATCTTATAAAACTTGCCTCTATTTTCTTCCTTTGAAGCCCATTCTATGAATGCTTCGTCACCACCAATGCCGTTATAAATTTTATAAAACACCTCAGCGGCTCTTCTATGTTTTTCTTTACTCTCTGGTGCCCATCCACCAAGCTTTTTATGTCCTTTCTCGAACGGCATATGTACCTCAATGTTAGTTTGTTATTATACAATTTTATACCACTTTTGTATACTTTTTAGTTAATTTTATGTTTTTGTTATTTTGACCCAATACCTAATTCTTTCATCATTTTGTCTAATATTGCTTTAAACGATGGGTTAATCTTCCCTATCCGATGAAGGAAAAACATCAAATGCGGAAGGCAATAAAGTTGGTATTGCTGCTTTTTTCTATCCTTTTATTTCTTCCTTCCTTCATGAAGATTTAAATATCCCTACTTATAGTAATGAATACTTCATCGATTTCCTCAAAATAATAAAATTGAGGATAATAATTAAAATTTATCTTATCCCATGATTTATACATTAGACCTCTTGCATAACTAAGTATTAAATTCGAATTACAAATACCTGCAATCAAGTTAAATCGCAGTACAAAAGGTCTTTTGTAATTACTTATCTATTCTTTAGACTATTTTGAACCTTTTAACAAATACTTTGACATTTTTCACTATAATCATCTGATGAAATCTCTCTTTGAACTCCTTATATCCTTTTTTTAGAACTAGTGTGTTTGTATGCATTTCGTTTTGAGTTCTGTAAATCCTATATCTGCTTTGCTCCATCTGTCTTCCTGCTCTTCTCTTCTTTATTTCCCTCCTTTGTTTTACAAATGCCCCCTTCTTTACTCCCATTATCATCTAAACCCCAATCCATCTGCCCTAGCTGCTTTCTTTTTTCTGTTTCATAGTACTCCTATTGTAGTCTATGTGTTGGTTATATAAGAGGTCTAATATACTTTTTTGCTACTTCGGTATCGTTGAAATGTATCTTTTCATTACCTATAATCTGATAAACTTCATGACCTTTTCCTGCGATTAAAAGAATGTCGCCTTTTTCTGCCATTATAACCGCTTCTTTTATTGCTTCTTCTCTACTGACCACAACCTTATAATTTGTCTTGTAAACTCTTTTTATTCCAACTTCTATATCAAGAATTATTTTATTGGGATCTTCTGTCCTAGGATCGTCTGATGTTACAAAAACAAAATCGCTCATTTCAACTGCAGTTTTTCCCATCAATGGCCTTTTTGCCCTGTCCCTATCGCCTCCGCAGCCAAACACTGTGATAATTCTTTTAGGTTTAATCTTTTTT
>BNVT01000027.1 GCA_025998295.1 Endomicrobiia bacterium | reverse complement strand
TCCCAAACGACCATCAATACGGATTAGCTTCTTGTTTGATGTTTTTGAACTATTAATTACAGACATATAATTGACAAGTTGAAGTTTTGAGAGTGTAGCGATTAAAGTTTTTTATGAGTTTTGATTTGTTCTTACTAGAACCACTTTTTATTTGTTCCTCTCTTGCTAAAAGCGAATCGCTTTAAGTTGTGCTGTACTTATTTTGAGATGAGTTCACTTTTTTAAATCTATAAAAACAGCATTAACTTCATCTATCAATGTGTTTAAAGAGTCTTTATCTATGTCCACCAAAGCAAATCTATAAAAATTTATTCCTTCTAATACTTTTAATATTTTGAAAATGGTTTCGTTATCCACTCCGCTTTTAGTAAGATTGTCAAATATTTGCGATTCTTGCAAATTATCAGATAACGTTCCTGTTTTTATATTGATAATTTCGATTAAAGCCTGATAAATTTTATATAGCGCGGCGTCAAAGCTATCGTTTGCGCTATCTGTTTTGGCTTCATTCATAAGCGTATGAAAATTTACAAAATTAAAACTTTTTAATTTTTTAAATTTATTTCTATGTATTCTATTGGTATAAAAACTAGATTTATAAATAGGTTTTTCGTTTTCGTAAACAGTTTTTTTATTTACAGAAGTTTTTGCACAGGGATTTGGTGTTGATTTATGATTATTTCGCGAAGAAATATTTTGAACACTTTGAGAATTTACGTCCTTAACGGGTATAACTTCAACTTCTATACTTTCTGTCAAATATGTTTTGCCATTAAATATTGCTTTAGCGGGAGGTATAGTAAATTTTCCTATTCTTTTAGGTCTTAAAGTATAGTTATGTATTGCATTCGTTACACGTGCACTTACTTTACCGTTACTACTCATAAACGTATTTCCAAAGATAGCTACACCACGTACTGTAAATTCAGGCATATCACTTACCTGAAATTTAGGAAGATTTTTACCATCCCCGCTTCCTGTAATCGAATATATAAAATATTCATTTAACGGTACAATATTTTTATCAACAGACACTTTAAGAGAAAAAGAATCTGCATACAATAAAACAATCGTTGTAAATAATAATATGATTGAACAGAACATCTTTTTAAGCATTTCTTCCAATCCTTTTTAGGCTGACTTAGTGACTTTATTTTATTTATTAGTTTATCGGCTTTTTTTATCCAACTCATCACAACAATTTAAAATCATAGCAGACCACACATTTTTTTATTATCCTCGATTGCTTTGACTGCTATTTTTTAATTTAATTTTAATAACGCTACTTCAAGATTATATTTAGCATCTTTATCCTCTTATACTTTTCTACTTTTTAGTCTATTGTTAAGCTAAAATTCCAGTATTTTGATTTCAGTTTCAGCAATACTATCAAATTTGTACCTTAGAAAAAAGTAATAAGATCATTGGCGCTTTTAAAGCATTATTAAAATCCGCTTGCCCTTATAACTTCATGTGACGACTTTCCTGAAATATTATATGTAATGTAAGACAATATGTCTACAGTGTTTGTTGCCACAAAAATAAGTGTTTTAGAAAAATATGTTACAACTTCAGGGACTATTGTTTTAAAATTCAGCATTCTCTTTCATTGAATCTGTTCTTGTTTCACTGTGTTTCTGCCCTCTACCTGCTGTTATAGCAATTAAATCCGAATTTGTCGTGTCGCGGGATAATCTCCAAATTGGAAGTTTTAAGACGGCAATTATAGAAATTTCAGGCAAAGAACATATTGCAGAATCTGAAATTGATATTTAAGACTAAAAAACTTATTAAATCATTGCAATAAGACAAAATTATAAACAAGGAACGACTGAACTTGATAATAACTGATAACTGTTGATAACTCTAAACTATTAATATTTCTGTTGATAAAAGCTACTAAAATTATTATTTTCAAGTTTCTCCAAAAACCCAAAAATCAAGTCATTGTTGTCATATCTTTGTTTTTTAGTATTTGATGTTTTTTTATGACAAGATGTTTAAAACAAGGTCTGGCACGGTAAATACTAAAACCTACCAAAGACACGGGTTCTTAGATATCAATACTTCAAAATATGCTTATTAATCAAGCGGGAGACGGGAATCGAACCCGCATGGCCAGCTTGGAAGGCTGGAGCACTACCACTGTGCTACTCCCGCAGATAATGTTTCGATGTGGTGGGGGCGGATGGATTTGAACCACCGAAGGGCAAGCCCGCCAGATTTACAGTCTGGTGCATTAGACCACTCTGCCACACCCCCTATCCATTGATTAACGGATTTCATTTCAAGTTAGGACGTAAAGAGATCTTTTGTTGGTTATCAATAACCCCCTCTTCCCACAGCAAACTGGCCGATTGTATAAAAAGATGCTGCTCTTGTCAAATATTCTACCATGCGTAATACTTTAAAACTAAAAAACCTATGACAAGCAAGATTAAAAATACTATTGATAAAATATTAAAATATTTCCCTATTGTATCCTGTATTTTTGCACCAAAAAGCTTTAAAGCAGCCGAAACAATAAAGAATCGTCCGCCTCTTCCCAATACTGAAGCTGCAATTAAAGTCGGCAAAGGAATATCAAATATTCCTGAGGTAATTGTTATTGCTTTATATGGGATCGGTGTAAATGCTTCAGCGAAAATGCTAAAAAAAGCATTGTTTGCATAATTCTTCTCGACTATTGCAACAATGGGTTGAAGATTACAAAAATTTACTATTGCAACCCCAATAGTATCATAAAAAATCTTTCCTGCCGCATATCCTAAAAAAGCTCCACAAACAGAACCTACCGTACAAATTAAAGCTTTCTTCCACCAATTTTTAGGCTCAGCAACAACCAACGGTATAAGAAGAACGTCTGGTGGCACAGGAAAGAACGAACTTTCTATAAATGCTATACCAAATAAAGCATAATTTGAGTTTTTTGTTTTTGACCAATGCAAAGTCCAATCATAAAGCTTGCGCATAAGTTTAAAAGACCAATTTATTATTATTTTCATGTGCACAACATTTTACCCTAGTCAGAAATTGTTGTCAAATTAAATGGCAAGTTTAAGGCACTGAGCAACAGTAAAACTAAGATCTTGAGGTACAAGAAAATGTTTAAATTATCTTGACGCTCAAGGACGCTTTTAATCCTATTGCTGGTTAGTTGCTTGAACTTGCCTTTTACTTTTAAAGTTATAATATTTCTTAACATTCTTTACTGATTTGACTATTTAATGGAATTATGTATAATAAGCACATTGCCATTTGAGTGGGTGGGTTGGTTGTTGTTTGTCTGTAATAAAACTTACTAAATATTTGCAAAATGGAGAGGTCGTAGTATAAAATAAAAGTGCTAATGCATGTTTAATAGTTTAATGTTGATATTAATATCCTTTGACAGTTTATAAATTGTTGAGGGGGAAAACGCTATAGGAGTAATCAAAATGGCCCCAAAGAAATTAAAAGCGATGATTAAATTACAAATTCCGGCAGGTGGAGCAAACCATGCACCACCAGTAGGCCCTGC
The DNA here is from genome assembly GCA_025998295.1 of Endomicrobiia bacterium. Classification (GTDB taxonomy): domain Bacteria; phylum Elusimicrobiota; class Endomicrobiia; order Endomicrobiales; family Endomicrobiaceae; genus Endomicrobiellum. The sequence goes on along the minus strand of BNVT01000027.1, from coordinate 9,649 downwards.
GTTAGGGCAGCAAGGTGTAAATATTATGGATTTTTGTAAGCAGTTTAATGAAAGAACAAAAATCATGGAAAAGGGTATGACGATACCTATAGTTATAACAGTATTTGAAGATAGATCGTTTACTTTTATAACGAAAATGCCTCCTGTTTCAGCTTTGGTAAAAAAAGCTGTTGGCATTGCAAAAGCTTCAGGAGTTCCTAACAGAAACAAGGTGGGAAAAATTACTGCCGTTCAAGTAGAAGAAATAGCAAAGCAGAAAATGCCTGACTTAAATGTAAATGGAAATCTTGATGCTGCAAAGCTTACAGTTGAAGGCACTGCAAGAAGTATGGGCGTAGACGTTGTTAAATAGTTTTGAGCCTTCTTTTTTGGTTTATGCTTCATTAAGCGCTTCCTTGTGTTTTTCTGTGTAAGTGTTGTAAAAATGCGAACGCTTTGCGTAGCAGGTGAGTGTTGTTTGTTAAAGAACAAATAGGAATAGAAAAAATTGCGGGAGTCGCTTTAATTCGGCGTGTAACCACAGGAGGAGAAAGTGGGTAAAAGGTTAAACGAAGTGGCAAAATTGATTGACAAGAGCAAATCTTATACGATAGAGGAAGCATCAGCTTTAGTAAAAGAAACAGCAAAAGCAAAGTTTGATGAAACAGTTGAACTTCACATTAAACTTGGGATCGATCCTAAACAGAGTGACCAGATAGTAAGGGGTACAGTATCTCTTCCCCACGGTATTGGCAAGACAAGAAAAGTTGCAGTTTTGGCAAAAGGTGAAAAACAGAAAGAAGCTGAAGCGGCAGGTGCAGATGTTGTAGGTTTTGACGAATTGATTGAAAATATATCAAAAAACAATCTTGGTTTTGATATTTTGGTTGCAACGCCTGATGTTATGAAAGACTTGAGCAAAGTTGCAAAGATTCTTGGGCCTAAAGGTTTGATGCCAAATCCAAAATCAGGAACGGTAACATTTGACATAGCTACAACAGTTACAGAACTTAAGAAAGGAAGAGTTGAGTATAAAAATGATTCTTTTGGAATAATTCACGTTCCCGTAGGGAAAGCATCTTTTGAAAAAGAAAAGCTTGCGGACAATATTAAAACTTTGATTGAGACCGTCGCGAAAGCAAAACCTTCAAGCGCGAAGGGCATGTACATGAGGAGTATTTCCATTTCATCAACTATGGGACCTGGTATATTTGTTGAACAGAAAATATAAGTTGCTTTAAAGAAATTTTTTGTGTCCAAAGGGTGGCTATAAAGGCCGCCTTTTGCATTTGTAAGGGTTAATTATGAAAATGGACAAAATACAAAAAATAGAAAGTTTACTCGAGACGGTTATAGCGCAAGAAAAAATTGAATTAGTTGATGTTCAATACGTTAAAGAAAATGGCGACTGGATTGTCAGGATTTTTATTGACAAAAACGGCGGAGTAACGATGAGCGATTGTGAAAACATAAGCCATGTTTTTAGCGATGTTCTATGTGAAAATGATATACTAAAGGATTCTGATGTATTAGAAATCTCGTCTCCCGGACTCAACAGAATTTTGAAAAAAGAAGAAAGTTTTAAACGCTTTATCGGAAGTAATATAAGAATACAGACTTTTGAGGCTATTAATAACCAAAAAAATTTTTTAGGGAAGTTGGTAGATTTCAAAGATGGGAAAGTAAAAATAGATGATGTGACAAACGGAATGGTGGAAATAAATTTTTTAGATATAAAGAAAGCTAATATAGAAACAGATGTTTAGGAGGATAAAATGGCAGAAAAGGGCGAGCTTTCAAGGGCTCTTGAACAGATTGAAAAAGATAAGAAGATTAAGAAAGAGGATATTTTAGCTGTGATAGAAAATGCTCTTGTGTCGGCATATAAAAAACATGTTGGCAAGAACGTTAATGTCGAGGCTAGAGTGGACAGCGAGACGGGTGAAATGGTTGCCAGTGCAATAAAAGTTGTTGCTAAAAAAGTTGCAAATCCTCTTTTGGAGATATGCGTGCAAGATGCAAAGAAACTTGGGCAGAGTTCAGAAATAGGTGCGGAAGTAAAAATACCTCTCGATACACAGGTTTTTTCACGTATTGCTGCGCAGACAGCTAAACAGGTTATAGCACAGAGAATTAGAATCTCTGAAAGAGATTCTTTGTTTGAGGAAATGAAAAAAAAAGTAGGACAAATTGTAGGTGGTGTTATATACCGTATAGCAAATAAAAATCTTGTAGTAGATTTAGGTAAAACTGAAGCTATTCTTCCAGGTAGCGAACAGGTTTCTAAAGAAAAATTCAGTATTGGGCAGCATATAAGAGCTGTAATTATAAAAGTTGAAAGAAATGTGAAAGGTTCTGGTATTGTTTTATCAAGAGCAAGCACAGAACTTGTAAGGAGACTTTTTGAACAGGAAGTTCCTGAAATTTATGAAAAAGTTGTAGAGATAGTAAACATTGTAAGGGATCCTGGCATGAGAACAAAAATAGCAGTGTTATCTCATAATCCTAAAGTTGATCCTGTTGGTGCATGCGTTGGAGTAAAAGGCGCAAGAGTCAAACCTATCATTGATGAGTTGGAAGGGGAAAGAATCGATTTAGTTTCTTACTCTCTAGATTATGCAAAATACATAGCAGGAGCTTTATCTCCAGCAAAGGTGATTTCAGTAGCTATAATTTCTGAAGAAAAAAAGAAAGCTGAAGTATTTGTAAGCGACGATATGCTATCTTTAGCTATTGGTAAGAATGGTCACAATGTAAGGCTTGCTGCAAAACTTGTCGGTTGGCATATAGATGTAAAATCTGAAGGACAGAAAAAACATGAAAGTGATAAAAAAGTTGAAAAAGAGGTCGAGGCACTCGAAAAACTTGAAGATATTAGCGCAAAAATTATAGATATCCTTGTAAAAGTAGGATATACAAATATAGAAAAATTGACAATGTTTACTATTGATGATCTTACTACTTTGCCCAGAATAGGCCCTAAAACAGCTGAAAAAATTATTAGATCGGCAAAAAAAGCTTGGCTCGCTGATAATAAAATTAATCTTACGGAAAAAGAGTCATAACCAACTAACTTTGTTGATCTTCTGCAGTAGTTCCCATTTTTGAAATGGCAAGTATTTGTATTAATTCCCCTTTTTTAAAAAAAGGAGTGGCGGGCAGAGTCTTGCGGGGTGTTTATCTGCCTTTTTTCAAACTGTTTACAAGTAACTTGTTAGAGTTTTTAGAGACATCCGGAATGTGGTTTACGTATATAGTCTATTTAAATAGTTACTTAATAAAAATTTATAGCCACAATAAATACAACCTCGCTGGGTAGTTAAGGGATATATGGTAAAACAGGGGAAAAGTCTATGAAAATAAGAACAAGGCGATGTTATAAGCACGATTGTGTTATTTGTTCGTGCGATAAAAAGAACGCTTTACTTGTAAACATAAGGTATGCTACTCCAGAGAAAATAGAAGCAATAAAAGAAGCAAAAAGAATAAAAGCACAACAAAAAGCAGAAGTAGAACAAAGCATTGTCAAATCTATCTATATTACCGATCCCGAACCCCTCGTCGGTGGTATGGATGTCAATGGTCTTCAACTGCGTGATCCAAATGTTGGTCCAAGATTTGAGCACAGCACGACAAGCGCAAGGAGGAGGAATTTATAAAATTATAAGAGATTTTGGTCCGTTGCCGTGGTTACGGCTGCGGGAAGAATAAAAGTTATGAAATTTTTTGGTGCATCTGTTGTAAACGTTTATGTTATTACTAATCCTTTCTGCCCTAGAAGTTCTAAGAACGCTTAGTTTTCTTATCAGGATTACTGAAAGAATCTTCTTCCTTCTATTAAGTTTGGTTTAAAATCACGTAGGCAAAAAATAAAAAAGATAACGAATTAATTAAATGTTATACTTAAATTATTTTAATAATAATATTGAGGCGATATAAGGTTATAGAAAAACAACTTTGTAAATTTGAACGTGACTTTAGATATATTGCTTAATAGTCTTAGACATTTAATTTCTATGTATGCTTCAAAGCTTGGTGAACGTGATAATGAAAATACTAAGTTATTTTTAAAATTGCAGTATTGGAACAGGAGAAAAATAAAATGATTGAACACAAAACACAATGGATTGCAGTTATTGTTGCCATATTAATGGCAATAATAGTAATGATACGTGCTGTTTTACAATGAAAATAAATTAAAATGAGTTTAAGAATCTATTAAAAACCGTTCATTTTTTAATATGTCACATGATAGAAAAATGTCATGTAAATTCAATTATTTATATTCTAGAAGTATAAGATGAAATTAAAGATCCCTATGGTTTTAGTGCTGTTTATGATGATCTTTATGAATACGATGGTGGTAAGATGATTACTGTTCAAGAACATGATAATACTGCTGATTTGTTGCATAAGTTTTCTGTCAACGATATTGATGGTGTATTTGCTACACAAGGTTTATACTGTGATCGTGGGTAAGTTTAATTCTGATGTAAGATGTTCCTTTGAAAGATAGGCTCAATACTGTGATCCTTCAATTGTCATAGAAGCCTCGTCCTCCACGATAACACCCACGTCGTTGCCGCTGCAGCTCTCGAACACGTCGAAGCTGTTATCAACGAAAACGCCACTACCGCTGACAAGAAAACCTTCGCTTCTGCCACCCGCGCCAGCAAATCCTACTCCGCCACCCTCGATACCACCGTCTACGCTACCGCGACTCATTCTTCATCACCGGATTTGCAGAATGCATCGTCGCCACAGTTGTTGATAAGACCATTCTTTATAATTGCGTCCGTTCCCCGAGGGTGTTGGCGAAGCCAACGCCCTCGCCGCCGCTTCCTTTGCCGTCGATGTTTTCGTTAAAGAAGCCAAAACTTAGAGAAGCTTTTTGACGACAAGAGGCTTTTTAACGACTGACAAAGTCAAAAAAAACCTAAAGCATTGGTCGTCAAAGCCAACATCGCAGGCAGTGTGCAAGACTTAAAAGCCAAAGAAACCGCCTAAGAGACTAAAAGCCTTAAAGCAAGGGAGAATGGAGCATGTAGCATTTGCACCCAAAGGCATGAGAGCTTTTTTAATTTTTGATTTTATAGTCAAAACGCTTTAAATTGTACTATATTGTAAGCTCAAAGATTCGGGTGAGTTTGGTGTAAAATCTTCTGTTTCCTGCTATCCTTTTTAACAAAAGCTTATCTTTTCATCTGTTGCTGTACAACTTAAAGTGATTTGACTATAGTAGACTTGAAAAAAGACTAGCAAAGTACAAAGCCTGGGGTGAAATTTTCGGTCAACTTTTAATTGTTTCGGATAAAAATTAAACAATGCCAAAAAACAATTTACGCAAAGGCTGTTTTGATAATTTCCTAAAAATTGGACAATCCACCTCTTGCCGTTATATCTTTCTGTTCTTTGATTTATTGCATGCACAGTACTTTTGAGTGTAATACCCTTTCTGTCTTAATAAATTTTTATTTTCATAAAAACCTGATCTAAAATCACAATATAAGAAATTTATTTTGCGTTTATCGGCCAAATCGCGAGCTATTTGCTTTACTAAATCATGTTTTTGATAGGGACTTGAAAGAAGTGATGTTGAAAAAAAATCAAAGTTATTTTGCTTTGCAAATACTGTTGTTTTTTCAAGTCTCAATGTATAGCAAAGATTGCATTGTTCTAAACTGTTATTTTTCCAATTGTTGTAGTTGTAAAAAAAATCTTTTTCTTCGTAGAATGGAATATACAATTCTTTTGCATAATTTACCGCAGAATCTTTTCTATTTTTATATTCAAGTCTATCGTAAATATTGGGATTATACCAATAAAAAGAAATATCATAATCACCACGTAGCATTTTTACTGCGGAAGCCGAACAAGGAGCGCAGCATATATGAAGTAAAACTTTCTTTTTAGAATTTGAAGGAGAAAATTTACTCATATCACAACCTAAAATAGCTCTTTTTGGAGATTTTTTGGAGGTTTGACTCCAATATGTTTATATCCGGTTTCGGTTACAACTCGGCCTCTTGGGGTTCTTGCAATAAAGCCGGATTGTATAAGATATGGTTCGTATACGTCGGTTATTGTGTCTGACTCCTCAGATATAGCTGCAGATATAGTATCAACGCCCACCGGGCCACCACCAAATTTTTTAATTAAAACTGTAAGAATTAGTCTGTCCATTTTATCAAGCCCAGCGCTGTCAACTTCTAAAGCTTCAAGAGCTTCTTTAGCTATTGGATACGTGATTTCACTGCCTTTTACTTCAGCAAAATCTCTAACTCTTTTCAAAAGTCTATTTACAATTCTCGGTGTGCCTCTTGAACGTCTTGCAATTTCTTCGTTTGCGTCATTGTCAATAGCAATATTCATTATTGCTGCCGAACGATTGACTATATGTACAAGCTCTTTTGTGTTGTAAAAATCCAAGTGCTCTATAATCCCGAACCTGTCTCTCAACGGACTTGATAAGAGCCCTGCTCTTGTTGTTGCACCTATCAACGTAAAGTGAGGGATAGGCAGTTTAATTGTTTTTGCCGAAGGCCCCTGTCCTATTATAATATCAAGTTCAAAATCTTCCATAACTGGGTACAAAGACTCTTCTACAAGATGGTTCATTCTGTGAATCTCATCTATAAAAAAAACATCTCCATCAGAAAGATTTGTAAGTATTGCGGCTAAATCGCCCACCCTTTCCAAAACAGGACCGGATGTTATTTTTAAATTGCTGCTCATTTCTTTTGCAATTATATGAGCAAGAGTGGTTTTTCCAAGTCCCGGGGGAGCATAAAATAAACAATGGTCCAAAGCTTCGTGTCTGTTTCTTGCGGCTTCTATAAAAACTTTAAGGTTACTTTTAAGCTTGTCCTGACCTATAAAATCATCAAGATTTTTAGGTCTTAAAGAGTTTTCTGTTCTGCTGTCTTCTTCAGTTAACTTAGAGGCTTCAATAATTCTTTCTAATTCGTCCATCATTAATCCTGTTTATATAGTGTCAACATCCTGCAAAGATTTTCTTATTAAATCTGCTAAAGTTATGTTTTTATTACGTTCAAATGTTTTGGTTACGACCGCTCTTGCTTGATGTTCTTTGTATCCCAAAGCAATAAGACCTTCTATGGCCTCCAAAATTACTGTATTTTCACTTACTTTAGCGCTTGACCACTTTTCTTCGCCTGAAACGTTTACAGCCACTATTTTATCTTTTAAAGTGACGATGAGTTTATCCGCAGTCTTTTTTGTAAACCCAAAAACTCTGTTTAGCATAGACGGATTTTTTGTAATTATTGCGATCTTGAAATCTGCAAATGATTTTGAAATTTTATCGATATACTCCATGGCTTTTTTGGCGCCGGTCGAAGGGACTTCATCTTTTATCAGAAGATACATCTGTCTGTCTTCTTTAGTTAAAAAACCGTAAAGACATATAACTCCGCCATACATTCCGGCGACAGCTTCCACAACATATATTTTTACCGAATTAGCAATTTTTGGAAGATTAGAAAAGGTGGAAACAGGTACGAACACTATATATCCTATGCCGTTTACGTCAACTGTTATGCTATTTTTTGATTTCGATTCAAGTAATCCGCATAAATAGTCTATCATACATGTCCTTGGTTAAACAACTTTATATTATTTCACTTTACTTTTTTTGGATTTCAGCCTACAATGGATCTCTTTTTTAAATCTATGAGTTTTAAAATTATATATTTCAATCTTTAAATTAAATCTAAAAAATCCAAAGTGCTTTCTTCTATTTCTGTATCTGTTAGATATTATTTTTAAGTCTTTACAAAACGTTTGTGCCAGTTTGTCTCGGTTGTTCTATTCGGAAAGAGGCAAACTAAATATCCCGCAAGGCTTGTTTACCATCCCTTTTGTAAAAAAAGGGGAATTACTGCAATGTGTTTTATTTTTGCTTTTATTCCCATTTGCCTTCTAACTTAATTTACGAACAGTTCGCAAAGAAGTCGGGTAACTTAATTGCCTAATTTCTCCATCTCTTCGTTTGAAATATCAAAATTCGCATAAACATTTTTAACATCGTCATGATCTTCAAGCTCGTCCATCAGCTTCAACATACATTTGGCGTCTTCGCCTTCGAGAGCTATTAGAGTTTGTGGAATCATTGTAATTTCAGCCGACAAAATTTCTATATTTTTTGCTTGTAAAGCGTTTTTTACTGCGTCCAATTCTGTTGGAGTTGCAATGATTTCATACACTTCACTGCATGCTTTGCTCTTAAAATCTTCGATACCAGCTTCCAAAACTATGTTCATTACAGTTTCTTCGTCTGCAGCTGATTTATTAACGGTTACGTATCCTTTTCTGTCAAACATCCAGCCTACGCATCCTGTTTCGCCAAGATTTCCCCTATGACTTGAGAACACTTTTCTTATATCTGATGCAGTTCTGTTTTTATTGTCAGTCGTTATTTCGACAATCAAGGATACTCCACCAGGACCATATCCTTCATAAACCATTTCCTCATAAACAACACCAGATATTTCTCCGTTACCTCTTTGGATAGCCTTTTTTATATTATCTTGAGGCATATTTGCTTCTCTAGCATCTTCTATAGCCTTTCTTAAACGCGCATTATGATCAATCTGAGATCCACCTTCTTTAGCTGCAACTACAATTTCTCTTGTGATTTTTGTGAAAACTTTACCTTTTTTTGCATCTGTTGCAGCTTTTTTGTGTTTAATGCTTGCCCACTTGTTATGACCTGACATGTTTTTAACTCCTTAACGCGTAATTATCTGTGATTTATATTCACAGACATCCTTTGAGTCCAAATGCATACTCAAACCTTTAACATCCCTGCAAGGCTCTTTCTTTTGTCTGTATACCATGCCCACTTATTTGTCTATATGTACATGTAACTTCCATACACAGATTCTTGATCAGATCGACACACCGGCTTTATCTGCTGTTCCATCCAGATTAGCAGAATCACCAGCAACATCATCTCCATGAGCAACGTCAGAGCCAATTGCAGTGTCTGATCTCCAAAACAAATATTAGCACACGCAAAACATTGCTGTTATTGCTAATATATTTCTCAAGTTACCTGCGCCTTGAACTGGTTTCTTTTTCAATTTTAATTTAAACCTTTAGAATCACGGATCTACGACATGCACTTATACTAAATCGTGTGCATCTTTTCAACTTGTTGTAGAACCTTATAACATGTTAGATTTTTATAAAACAAAGATAAATGGATTAAAACAACTATCCGCATCCCTCAATTTGTTCCTTAAGAAACAAGTAATCAAGGTGTATAAAGGTGTTAGATGTTGACACTCAATAGGGCTAAAAGCCCGTATGTATACTATGAATTTTTCACTAAATCCTCATCATCTGATGAAATCTCTCTATTTAACTCCTTATCTTCTTTTGTCAGCTTTGAGTGCTTCTTTGATTTAACTTCTTATCTTCTTTTGTCAGCTTTGAGTGCTTCTTTGATTGAACTTCTTATCTTCTTTTGTCAGCTCTGAGTACTTCTTTGATCTCTTTTTAGGGTTAGTGTGTTTGTATGTATCAACCCACTTGAAAAAAGTGGATAAAAAGACCTTAAAAGGAAGTATAATTAGGCGTTCACATAAGACCTATCAAGGTAAAACTGTTTACAACAATTGTTAATAATGACTAATAATTTGCCCAT
>BNVT01000026.1 GCA_025998295.1 Endomicrobiia bacterium | reverse complement strand
ATTAAATTAAATATCGAACATGAATAAAGAGAGAGGGAGGGGTACTAAACATAAAAGCTGGTTGGTTATATTAACGTTTTGAAAATTGGAAACGTTTTCTTGCTTTGGGTCTTCCTGGTTTTTTTCTTTCTACCATTCTTGAATCTCTAGTTAAAAAACCTTCTTTTCTCAATGCTGTTTTAGATACTTCGTTAAGCTTTAAGATTACTCTTGCCAAACCGTGACTTACCGCTCCCGCCTGACCGCCTACACCGCCACCATTAACATTAACATAAAAATCATAACCCCCAGCGCCTTCCCAAACAGCCATAGGCTCTAAAGCTATTTTTTTTAATCTTTCCAAACCGCCGAAATATTCGTCTGCAGTTTTATCATTAATTATGATTTTGCCGTTACCATCTGAAACACTCACTCTAGCAACCGCGTTTTTTCTGCGTCCTGTGCTTAAATAAGAAATATTACTCATTTTTCTCCTCTTTACTCTCTTTTACTTTATCGACGATATTAATTGCGCACTGTGTATATGCGTATCGCCTTTAAATACCCTTAACCTTGTAATCTGTCTATCTGCAAGTTTATTCTTAGGAAGCATTCCTTTGACCGCTGCGAGCAATGCCTTTTCAGGATTTTTTTCCATCAAAACAGAATACGGCGTTAATTTTACTCCACCAGGATACCCTGAATACGTAAAATATGTCTTTTGCTTAAGTTTATTTCCGGTAAGAACAATTTTACTTGCATTTACAATAACCACAAAATCGCCACAGTCTATATGGTTAGTATAGAAAATTCTATTCTTACCTCTTAAAAGTCCAGCTACCTTAACTGCAAGTCTGCCTAAAACTTCGCCATTGGCATCTATCAAGTGCCACTTTCTTTCAATTGAGTCTTGTTTCGGTAGATAAGTCTTTTTATTCATCTTTTAAAACCTTGCCCTATAAAAAATTATACTGCCAAACATCACAACAATTTCGCCAAAAATGTAGTAGGAAATCAAAACCTTTAACAAAATAACTCGCTTATTGTACATATTTAAGTAGAAAAAAAGAAAATGGAGTCCATTTAAAAACATAACAAACCACTGTTGTAATGCCCTTTTGGAAACTCGAAATTTTTGCAGAATTTAGCAACACATTGGTTTTGCCCCAATAAATAAATAAAAGAACCACTCCTTTAATCCACAAAGAATCAGTTTTTATTTTTTTTATCAGTTCTTAGTAGATTATATTATCTTACTTATTTTTACCAACGATTTTAAAAACTTTCGTTGAACAATTAGGGCACACGCCAGAAATTGCTTTCATGCCATTCTTCATCACTACATTTTGAGGATCTTTCACCTCGACTTGTTTTTTACATTTCATGCATCTCACTTTTGCCATAATAGTACCCCTCCCTCTCTCTTTATTCATGTTCGATATTTAATTTAATTGCCCGAGCCAATTATACACATAATTTTACTAAATAATCACATAAATAAACCGAAGGGCACTAGAAAATTATTTAAACTTTATAAGAATTTTTTAACAAAACGCATGAAGAACACTTTACAACAAACAGGTGCCATATAAATTCTCCTGCGTTTAAGATTTTATTGAATTTTTTTGAAAATTCCAGAAATTTTTTGCCAAAACGTAAAAATCCCTACCTTAAAATGCGTCAATGCGCTGCATAGGAATTGAACCTATAACCTAACGATTAAGAGTCGTTTGCTCTACCAATTGAGCTAGCAGCGCGATAACCAAAACCAAAAAAAACCGGAGCATGTTCCCGTAAATAATACCCATCTGCAACACAGTCAACGAAAAAAATCACACAAACAACTTATACAACTTGTTATGTTGCTTAAAGATCTTGCGAATACATTTTTTATCACTACTTCCTTCTCCGCACTCCCGTTCTTATTCCAACGATTCGCTCGTCCATCATATGCCTCTATGCCATTTTTCGTACTTCTTTATAAGTAATCCTCTCCACCTAAGTTTGTAACGAAAGCACAATGGGCGGAGAGGGAATTGAACCCTCACGGCTCTTGCGAGCCTCAGGATTTTAAGTCCTGTGCGTCTGCCAGTTCCGCCATCCGCCCATCAAAGGACTTTAAAGAAGGACGTTTCCGTTAAACCCAGAAGGTTATACTAAATTTTATACATCTTATCAACCCGTCGCAAAATCTCATAACATTTTTTGACTCTTATCAAACAAAAACAAACTAATTAAAACAACTACAGGATTTTAATAAAATGGCATATTTCTATATATAAAATTATCTTTACATATATAATATCATGCAAAATACAAAAACAACAAAAGTACTTATCTTTTTTTTACTTTTAGATGGAGATTTACCGGATTTCATATTTTTAAGTTCAAGCATTCTATCTCTTAAAACTGCAGCGGATTCAAAATCAAGATTTTCAGCTGCATCTTTCATCTGTAGTTCTATTTCTTTTATTATACCATCGATATTTTTAGGAGTAACCTTATAATCAAACTGTTCTTCCGCCACAATATGAGTTATAGATTTCTGTCTTGATAAATTGCTAAACTCATTAAGTTCGTGAACTGCTTTGATTATTGTTTTAGGGCTGATGTTGTTTTTTTTATTGTATTCAATTTGTTTTTTTCTACGGAGATTCATTTCTGTTAAAGCTCTTTGCATTGAACCTGTAATGCTATCTGCATAAAAAATAACTCGTCCGTCAACATTTCTTGCGGCTCTTCCACAAATCTGAATCAAAGTAGATTCGGAACGTAAAAAACCTTCTTTATCTGCATCTAACACAACTACAAGAGAGACTTCTGGCAAGTCTAAGCCTTCTCTAAGAAGGTTGATTCCTACCAAAACGTCAAATTTCCCAAACCTTAGATTTTTAAGTATTTCAATTCTTGTTAAAGTATCTATCTCGGAATGAAGGTATTCAACTTTAAATCCTTTTTCTTTTAAATAAGTTGTTAAATCCTCAGACATTTTTTTTGTAAGTGTGGTGACCAAAGTTCGTTGTTTTTTATCGGTAACTTTTTGTATTTCCCGCATTAGATCTTGTATTTGTCCATCTATAGGACGTATAATAACTTCAGGATCTACAAGTCCGGTAGGACGAATAATTAAATCTACTATGTGTTTTTTGCTTCTTTCTAATTCATAAGCTCCAGGTGTGGCTGAAACCATCATTAATTTTCTTATAAGTTTTTCAAATTCTGCAAATCTCAAAGGTCTGTTGTCTAAAGCAGACGGCAATCTGAATCCAAAATCCACAAGAGTTTGCTTCCTGCTTCTATCTCCTTCGTACATTCCCCTTATTTGAGGAAGAGAAATATGAGATTCGTCAGTTATCATTAAAAAATCATCGTTTTCCCTTAAAAAATAATCTATGAGTGTCGTCGGTCTTGAGCCTGTAGGATTACCAGATAAATGTCTTGAATAATTTTCGACACCGCTGCATGAACCTGTTTCTTTCAGCATCTCCATATCATATTTTGTGCGTTGCTCTAGACGCTGCGCTTCAAGAAGTTTATTTTGAGATTTCATTATAGTAAGATGTTCATCTAATTCTTTCTTTATGGTTTTTAACGCATTGTCAATTTTATATTTATCTGTAACAAAAAGTTTTGCTGGGTAAATATACGCCTTATCTTTTTTATTAATTATTTCGCCTGTAATAGGATTAAATTCTTTTATGTTTTCAACGGTATCACCATAAAATTCAATTCTTACAGCAGTTTCAAGATATGCGGGGAATATTTCAACAGTGTCGCCTTTCACTCTAAATCTCCCCCTTATGAATTCGATTTCATTTCTTTCATAATGGCTTGAAATAAGTTCGGTTAAAAGCAGTTCTATCGGTTTTTCTTTGCCTATTGTTATTTCAACACACATATTCTGATAATCTTTTGGAGAACCTAAATTATATATACAAGAAACAGAAGCGATAACGATAACATCCTTTCTTTCAAGGAGTGATGTTGTTGCTTTTAAACGAAGCCTATCTATATGATCGTTTATTGAAGAGTCTTTCTCTATATACGTGTCGCTTGACGGAATATAAGCTTCAGGCTGATAGTAGTCGTAGTAGGATATAAAATACTCGACAGCATTGTTAGGGAAAAAAGCTTTGAACTCCGCGTATGTTTGCGCTGCCAGTATTTTGTTTGGAGATATTATAAGCGTTGGCTTTTGTATTTTCTCAATAACATTTGCCATAACAAACGTTTTACCTGAACCTGTAACACCAAGCAAAACTTGCGAATTTTTACCTGTTAGGTAGTTGTGATGTAATTCGTCAATGGCATAAGGTTGGTCGCCAGACGGGACGAATTTAGATACAAGCTTAAATTTGTTTTCCATAATGGTCTTTATATACCTTGCTAACCTCTGTATCGGTAGATTTGTGTATATGACAATATAAAGTTGTCGGCTATAATTTTATCTTTTTTATCAAATCAAAATCTGTCTGGTCGATTTGCAGCGGAGTGATAGAAATATATCCTTTATCTACTGTATCTACATCATTTCCTTCATTTTTTATACCAGACATATATCCTACTGATAATTTATATGAAAAATTACCTTTTTTATCTACCGCAGTTTTAATATTTGCATTATATACTCGCAGCCCCAAAGGAACAATTTTTATACCCTTATAACCTTTCGGAATATTTATATTTAAACAAACACTTTTAAAGAATTCTTTTCTTTTTAATACTTTTTCCGCAATTACTCTTGCTGCCACTGCAGAGTGATCGTATTCTGTAGCGTCCATTTCAGCTGCTGAAACAGCAAACGATGGAATTCCTCTTAAAGCACCTTCTCTTGCAGCACCTACAGTTCCGGAATAAATAACATCTTGACCAAGATTAGGACATGTATTTATGCCTGATACAACTAAATCTATTTTATTTTTTAAAAAGCGACATAGCCCATATTGCACGCAATCTGCAGGTGTCCCATCTTCAATTATGTAAAAATCCTTTGCTATTTTTTCAACTTTTTTATATTTAGCAAGAGATATGCCGTGCCCCATTCCTGACATTTGATTTTTTGGAACGACAACATACACTTTGCCGATCTTTGAGAGTTCTTTTATTAAAGGACGAAGACCAGCTCCTTTTACACCATCGTCATTTGAAATTAAGACTTTATACATTTTATTATTTCCTCAAACATTAATTTTTGTGCGATACCTGCAATATTTTCAACCGCACTATCTTCCATGTTGTTCTTTAGCATATGTATCTTTTCGCCTAATCTCTCCTTGGTAAGATCTTTTTCTTCAATTACTATTATTTTTCCAGATTTTTCTATTTCTTTTGCATTCCAATATTGGTGATTGTCAGTTGCATAAGGATATGGCACAAGAATCGCAAATTTATTTAAAGCTTTTAGTTCAAAAACAGTTCCTGCGCCTGAACGACATATCACGATATTACTTGCGGCATAGGCAGAGGCAATATCATTCATATACTCAAATACTCTGTAATTTGCAAACCCCTTAACTTGATCTTTTATATAAACATAGTTATTGGAACCTGTTATATGCAAAACTTGAAATTTGTTTTTTTGAATCAAACCCAAAAGAGTTTTACACACAATCTCGTTGAGTTTTACAGCACCTAGACTTCCTCCAAAAACTAAAATTGTAAAAACATTATTTTCTAAATTCAGTATTTTTAGAGCATTTTCTTTGGAGGCAGATAAGATATTTTCTCTTATAGGGTATCCTGAAAAAAAAATATTCTTATTCTTAAAATATTTTTCTGAGTGTTTAAAACTTACAAACGTTTTATCTGTTATTTTATTTAAAAGTATATTTGCTTTCCCGGGTACTCTGTTTTGTTCATGTATAAAAATCTTTTTACGAAATATTTTAGCCGCAAAAATAACCGGGACGGCAATATACGCCCCTGTTCCCACTACGGCTATCGGGTTTATAGTTAAAATTTGTTTCAAAGCTTTAAGAAAAGCAAATATCATCTTTACTGTAAAAGGTATAAATGAAAAGGAGATTTTCCTTGGCATACCTATTGCATTAAATGCAATATATTCAAATCCACTTATTTTTAAAATTTCTCTTGCAGCAGCATTGTCAGTGATGAAAAAAATCGGTTTGTAGCTTTTTTTTTGAAATTCCTTTGCCAAAGCTATACCGGGATAGATATGTCCCCCTGTTCCGCTTGAAGCAATAATAACATTTCTTTGACTCACACCATTTTCTCCAATCACAACAAACGCCTGTAAGACATATATTTGTCAGTTATTGTTACGGCTGTTTCATTGCCATCTTTGCAAGGTCGCTATCATTTCCACTTTATAAATAACTCAAAACATCAAACTGCACTTTCCCCGCCATTTTTGTAAAAAAAGGGAGCTAACCGCCACACCGCGACTATTACCCCCCCCACCTGTTTTGTGTCGTTATTACAAAAGGGGAATTAACTGCCGCTTCACAGTTATCGACCTTACATATTTTCTACTGTTTTTATTTCTTGGTTCCGTTAAGCTGCATAAAGAGTATGCAAGCATACCTTTTCTTCGTCTATGGTTAACACCTGACGGGCACATATTATTTTTTTGATTGTTCGTCCATTGCATCTGTTTCATTTTTTTAATCTCAAGCATTTTGTCTGCAAATGTAACAAAATTATCGCAAATAGCTCTATCTTTTTGTTGGCAACGTCTATGTGGCAATAGATAGTCATTCAACGTGCGCTTTTTAATCTACGCCAATGTTTTCCCCTCTTTCAAGGTTAATTATTTCGTAAATAAAGTTTTGAGCAATTTTGAATTAATCAACGTAAGAGAGTTGTTTGATTGCAGTTCTACTTTAATTTTAACTGTTTTAGATTTTATTATCGATCTTGTAGCGTTAATCTGCTTTAAAGCTTTTTCAAGATTTTCCCGGTACGTTTCATGTGTAAGTATAATAATCCTGGTGTAGCCATTGCTGCTTACGCCAAGTTGTTCAAGATTTGCTATTGAAACTTTACATTTGCCGAGAATCCATAAAATTTTTGACAAAACGTCGGGCTTATCCAATACTTCAAATCTTAAATAATATGGGGCTTTGCTCTTTCCTGATGGAAGAACTTTTATTTTTTTCTCTTTATCGTAAACAACATTCGGAACAATACCCGCAGTATTTGTAACAATAAATTTTGAAAGATTTATAATATCCGAAACAACTGCGCTTGATGCAGGCCGTTGACCGGCACCTTTTCCATAAAATAAAACATCGCCGGCATCTTTACCCGTGATCATAACGGCATTATATTCATTTTTTACAGTTGCAAATGCATGATCTTTATTTACAAGGCACGGCTGTACGGATAAATCTATTCCGTCCTTCGTTTTCTGCGCAGAGCCTATTAGCTTTACATCATACCCAAAACCCTGCGTTATTAGCACGTCTTCAATATCCAAATTTGCAATACCTTCAATAGATATATCTTCAACTTTTATCCATCCGCCCCACGCAAGAGAAGAAAGTATCGCAAGTTTATTCGCAGTATCTATACCGTTTACGTCGAAAGATGGATCGGCTTCGGCAAAGCCAGCTATTTGGGCGCTTTTTAAAGCTGCCTCATAAGTTACTCCGTGTTTTGTCATTTCACTTAAAATAAAATTTGTGGTACCGTTTAAAATGCCTTTGATTTCAAGGATATCTTCACAAGCAAGCCCTTCACTTAAACCCTGAACTACAGGTATTACACCGCCAACAGAAGCTTCGTAATATACTAATTTTTGATAATCTTGTGCTGCTGTAAATATCTGATCCCAATATTTTGCAAGTACAGCTTTATTTGCGGTTACAACATTTTTACCGGCTTTTAAAGATTCTATTATTATTGTTCTGGCAGGCTCATATCCGCCGACAAGCTCAACAATCAAATCTATTTCAGGATCTTCTACAATATCCATAAAATTTTTGACGTAAAGCTTAGGTTTGTCTATTGGTCTTAAATCACAGATTGATTTTATACGTATCGGCTTGCTGATTTTTCTTAGAGCTATTTTTTTGTTTTCCTCCAAGTTTCTTACTACGCCTTTTCCTACAAGTCCGTATCCAATTAGACCTACGCTAATGTATTTGTTTTTCATAAATAATCCTTACATTTGGCTCAAAATCTTATTTGTTCTAAGCATTTTTAAAACTTATCTGCACTATCATGAAATCTTTTGCTATGCGTTACCAAAGATGTTATCACATATCCTGTATCATTCATTGTGTTCGCCAAAACATGCTATTGGCAAAACAACAATTCTGATTTCTTATACCACTCTTTCTGCAACGTTTAGAGAACCTCCTTTTTATTAAACATACCCAAATGCACGTTATGCCTTTACTTTTACAAAATTTCCATCTTATTTTAAAGATCATGCAGCATTTTCTTCATTTAGAACTCTGTAGAATCTCATAACATATTGGGCTTTTGTCAAACAAAGATAAATGGATTAAAACGACAACAAGCTTTTAATAAACGGCATATTTTATATATAAAATCATCTTTCTACGGTTTGCTCTGTATCTTTAGCCATAAACCTAATTTTAACGACAAAAACAGCCCAATATGTGTTTTTAAATTTTACAAACTCTTTTCAAACCTATGCGCAGATGATAGCATATAGCGATTATGAAAACAAACGAAAAGAAGAAAAAGAGCAAAGAAATAATCAACGCAAACGTCTTGCGATGAGAACAAACTGGCGCAAACACTTTGATGAGATTTAAGACTTAAAAATAATATCTAACAGATACAGAAACAGAAAAAAACGCTTTGGATTTGAAATTTAATTTAAAGCTTGAAATATATAACTTTAAAGTTTCTTGGTTTGAAAAAAGAGATATGATTGAGGTTTGATGTAATATTTTGTACAATGGACCCCTTGCATAACTGTGGCATAGATTTGGGTATTTTAGTTGTTGTCACCTACAAACTTTTCGACTAAAAGCAACACAAGATTGCTGTGCAAATCATGAAAAGATTGCTTTTTGGACGGAAATGTGTACGGTGTGATACGGTCCGTTTTGAACCAACACAATATACCAATATAAAGTTAGTTATAAGGATTGGGTTTATATATGCCAGGCTTGTATATACACATTCCATTTTGTAAACAAAAATGTCATTACTGTGATTTTTTTTCTGTAAAATACGATGTTGCCTTGGTAGATAAATACATCAATGCCTTAGTAACTCATATTTCGCAGTTCAAAAATAAAAAAATATGCTCAATATACATTGGTGGCGGCACACCGTCAGTATTGTCTTTAGAACAAATACAAAAACTTTTACAGGCATTAAAAGAAAATTTTAATTTATCGGAAATACGTGAATTTACATTTGAATTAAATCCCGAGTCTGCCTCAAAAGATAAACTGCATTTACTTAAACAATTTAAAGTAAACAGATTAAGTATAGGGCTTCAATCTGTTGAAGATAGCAGCCTTAATTTTTTGGGAAGGGTACATAATTTTAGAACTTTTTGCGATGTGTATGATACGGCAAGAAAAACAGGGTTTGATAACATCAATATTGACTTGATATACGGTCTTCCAAATCAAACGGTAAAAGATTGGGAGAAAGTTTTGTCAAGAGCTTTGGCATTTTCATGCAAACATTTGTCTCTTTATCCTTTATCAATAGAAGAAGGTACCCCTTTTTATAAAACTGGTATTGTTGCAGATGATAATATTCAAAGAGATATGTATGACAGAACGGTGGAAATTTTGACGAAAAACGGATATATTCATTATGAAATTTCAAACTGGGCTAAACAAGACAGAGAGTCTTTTCATAATTCGAATTATTGGCGTAATTTTGAATATATAGGTATTGGCGCAGGCGCGTCGGGGTATTTAAAAAGAAATAGATATAAAAATATCGAAAATGTTGAAGGATACATTGAATCGTGTTTGTTATTACAAAATACTGTTACTGACGTTTGCGGCAATCTGTTGGAAACAGAAAAAGAATATATAAACGATGAACTTTATGAATCTGAAAAAATAATGTTGGGCTTAAGACTTTTAAATGGAGGTGTAGATATTAATTGTTTTGACAATCAAAAACATAAAACTGTGCTTCTGGAATGTTTAAAAGATAAGACATTAGAAAAATACAATGATAGGATAAAATTAGCCAAAGAATCAGTGTTTGTGTTTAATCAAATCGTTTTAAAATTTATGTTTAGTTAAGAGTTAAAATGTCACGAATGGGGTAAGAAAGTATCCACCATACAAAAAGATGGATTTTTTGTAAGAGGCTTGTAAGAATCTTAAATGCAAAGTCTCTTTAAGAAGTTATTTTTCGTTGCTTGAGGGTCTAAAAATTTGTTGTTTCTCAAAAAGCGTAATTCTAGAAATTTATCTATTAAAATGGTATATTTCCGTATCAACATAATCAAGAATTTAAGTTATTGATTTTTGAGTTTTTAGGTTTTGGTATTGTTGTGTTTTATAAACTTAGAAGATGTGACATTTTATCTCTTAAATGGTGCATCTTAACAAAATTAGTTGCAAAAAAATATCAAAAAATATAGAATCACAAAGAGAATGTGATTGTAAATTATTCAAAAGGAGAGAGAAGGATGAAAAAGAGACTTGTGTTTTTTGCGGCACTGGCATTATTTTCTGGGTTTTCATTTGTCGCTTGCGAAGACAAGCCAAAAGAGACTCCAAAGCCTGCACAGGAAGTTACGGCTTCTGATTCAGCTAAAGCTTCTGATTCAGCTGCAACTTCTGATTCAGCTAAAGCTTCTGATTCAGCTGCAACTTCTGATTCAGCTGCAACTTCTGATTCAGCTAAAGCTTCTGGTTCAGCTGCAACTTCTGGTTCAGCTAAGAAAGCTTCTGGTTCAGCTGCAGTTAGCAAGTAAATTTCGTGGCCAAAATTTATCAGCCCTTCGCGCTCAATATGGTTTAGTCGGCGCGAAGGGCTGTTTAAGGATTTGCAAATTGCTTATAAAATAGGGTGAGTTCTAATCTTCTCCTTGAGACGCATTTTTTGCGTACCAACGCAAGAGCTGCTTTGCGCTTGTACATGAACCAATGCCGATGTAGCTCAGCTGGTAGAGCAATTGCTTCGTAAGCAATGGGTCGTAGGTTCAAATCCTATCATCGGCTAATATCACACATATCTTGAAGAGCATTGACAACATGTCAGTTTTGACAGTTTTTATTGACGATAGATCATGTTAGTTTATAAAATACGCGCTAAGGGGTGCTGTGTCACTGCAATATCAAGCTACTTGCTTATAAATTGCTTACAATTAACTCTTGTCATGATATTTCGGTAGTACTCTAAATAAATTCAAGCACCTGGTATTTGTAATTTTATGGACTATAGCTGACTCTAAATAGCTGTAGGACTTGTTTTGTCAAGTTGTCCCGTCATAAGGAAATCCTGTCCAATTTTTTTTACTTTCATATTTTTTACACGTAATGACTCAGAGATTTTCTTGACACCCGTGCCGCCGACAACAGATACTGCGTCTTTACCGCCAATAAGTTTTGGAGCAATGAAAAAATATACATCATCTACAACATTTGAAAACAAAGCCGACGAGATTATTTCGCTTCCGCCTTCTATTAAAATACTTTTCAACGAGAAAGAATTTAATTTTTTCACTATCACGTTAAAATCTTTTTTTGCCATACTAATATCAACGGGAGCTAAAATTATTCCTTCTTTCTTTAAATGTTTTGGTATATTTGCAATGCTCAAATCATGAACGGTGATAGTAGGAACATTACTGTCAAGCAGGTTGTGCGTTTTTGGAAGCTTTAAATATGGATCTATGACAACTCTCACAGGGTTTTTTAATTTTTTAGAATGTGTTGTAAGAAATGGATTATCTTTAATAGCAGTATTCAAGCCTACAAGAACAGCATCATAATGAGATCTTATTTCATACACTAAATTCCTTGATTTTTCCGAAGTTATCCATTTTGAGTCATAATTATAAGTCGCAATTTTGCCATCTAATGTCATTGCAACTTTTATTGAAATTTTAGGTTTACTTTTTAAATATTTTAAATAATCGCTTATTAAAAACCTTGCTTGTTTTTTTAACAGACCCTCATGTACTTCTATCCCATTTTTTTCTAACATCTCTCTACTGTCTAAAACATTCTTATCGCGTAACGCATAGTAGACTCTTTTTATACCTGCTTTTATAATTGCAAGAGTACATGGAGACCTCTTGCCGTGACTGTTACACGGCTCGAGAGTAACATATAGATCTGCGCCTTTGGCATTTTTTCCTGCATCCACAAGGGCATTTATTTCTGCATGGTTACCACCAAAATACTGATGCCAACCGTTCCCTATAATTTTATTATCTTTTACAATTACACAACCCACTAGAGGATTAGTATAAACTTTACCTTTGCCCCTTTTAGCAAGATTTATTGCAGTTTGCATGTATTTAACGTTCATAAAAAGGACCTCTCTTGAAAACAAAAAATGTTTTCGAGGGAGGGGCAAAATTATATTGTACCTTCTTGCATCCGGACTTTGAGCACTTAAGCGCTATCACTGTCGACATCTGATTCTCACGGGTTAAATCCGCATTTTTATGCGAAGTCGCAGGCTTAAAAGACTCTATATCCTTATCACTGCTGGTAAGGAATAAGAACACAAGTTCCTTTCACCCTACCCGAAGAATTTTTTTAACATTTATAATTATATTTATTTTGTAAGCATTACAGACTTCCTGCATAAATCACATCCCTCAATTTGCGACTGATGGAGGATTTTTTGCCAGGCTCAACCCGCATCTTTAAAACTATAGTACGGGGTAACTTCAAGCGATTTGACCTATAGCACATAAATCTTGAAACTTTTTTCATACGTTTGTCGTGATCTAACAAATCTTTGTCCATATCTAGTTCGTTTAAATTACAGTTGTTGCTATAGGGACACGGGTACCACTGTGATAGAACAGCAATTTTATATACAGCCAAATTGCTGCGTTGTAATTTTAACTGTTTTTGGCGTATTAATCATTGGCAGTTGCGGTGTCAGCGTATATCTGTAATTTAACCTCAGGTGTCCAAGAAGCATCTTTATATAGGTTGAAAATTCTGGCTCTCATAGGACAATAAGGAAGAATGTTGAAAAATATGGACACGCCACTAAGACACCACCAATCATCATGATTGCTATCGAATTCTAAGGATCGAGTATAATGATTTTTAGGATTCACTATCGCCAGAGTTCTGCAGCTGTTCGAATGTGAAGAATTCTGCGTAATTTACTAAATCCAAACCTTCTGTCGTAGGTTCCAAATCCAAATCTTCTGCTACAGGTATTGAA
>BNVT01000025.1 GCA_025998295.1 Endomicrobiia bacterium | reverse complement strand
CAAAAGACCTTTTATTAAAAGATTCAAAATAGTCTTAAAGAATAGATAAGTAATAGCAAAAGACCTTTTGGACTACGATTTAACTCCAAGTTACAGGTGTTTGTAATTCTAAAATTTAATACTTAAGGTTTGCAAGAGGTCTAATGTGATGTGATAAGAATCTTTAGACAGATCTATTTTAGTTTATAACGGTACTATTGTCTAAGTTTTACATCTAAGTCTGCATCAAGTTGCTTTAGCAAAACACTTATATCTTTACTAACCTCTTCGTCTGTTAACGTTCTGTCGCTATTATTATAAGACAATCTAAATGAATAGCTTACTTTACCTGTCCCCAGCTTAGATTCGTCTGTATATACTGAAAACAAAGAATATTCTCTTAAAATACCTCCTGTCTCCATAACATTTTTAATTACTTTTTCTATTTTTGCAAGCCGCAAAGATTTGTCGGCAGTTACTGAAATATCTCTTTTTACTACAGGAAATTTTGAATATGTTTTATAAAGAGACGTTTTCTCAATGTAAACTTTTTCAATCGGGTCTAGGTTGATTTCACAATAAAAAACATCATCTTTTACGTTGTCTACAATTAAAGACTTTAAAATACCAAGCTGTCCCACAACTTCCCCATTATAAACAATGGAAGCAGTTTTCCCGGAGTGATAATAACTTTTTGGAGTTAAATTTTCTAAAATCATAAACTCATCCGATGGCAAAATATTTTTTATTATTCCGCCGCCAAAATAAAAATCATATTTCGGACTAATTTTTTGTTCTGCCCATTTCCACCATTCCTGCCATACCTTACCATACATTATAACGGCAAAAATCTTTTTTTCTCCGGCATCGTCAAAAATTTTACCATGTTCAAATAATGACACCGTTTGGGCCCCATGCCCAATATTAAGACACAAGTTCTTATACAATCCGGGAAGAAGAGAGGGTCTTAAAACTTCATTTTCTTTAGATATCGGGTTTAATATTTTGTAACGATATTCCAAATCAAATTTTTCAAGCTCTCTAATCTCTGAAAAACTATAGTTTAATGCTTCGCTAAAACCAAGTCCGTTTAATTTAAATCTAAACTCTTCGATAATCGTAGAAAAAAATGAATTATTTGGAGTATATAATTGATCTTCATATTTTTTTGGAGAAGGCACAGTGTCATATCCTTTGATCCTTACTATCTCTTCAATTAAATCCACTTCTTCTTTTATATCGTTGCGCCATGGCGGAATGGTACAGAGGATCATTTCGCCTTTCAACTGCAAATCTATTCCTAAAAATCTTAAAATTTTAGCTATCTCGTCTTCTTTGATAGTATATCCCAAAACTTTAGATACTCTCTCAACCCTTAAAGTGACTTTTGTCTTTTTATATTTGGTATTTTGCAAATCTTCCCTTGCTTCCATTTTGCCGCCGGCAATATCAATTATAAGATTTGCAGCTCTCCACAAAGCAAACTCGGTTGAGTCCCAGTCTAATTCTCTTTCAAACCTATAAGAAGAATCGCTTGAAAGGTTTAATTTTTTTGAAGTTTTTCTTATTGACACTGCATCAAAAATTGCGCTTTCCAAAAATATAGTTTGAGTATTATCGTCAATATTCGAATGTTCTCCGCCCATCACTCCGGCTATTGCAATAGGATTTTGATCGTCTGCTATTACAAGCATTTCGGAATCAAGTTTATACTCTTTGCCATCAAGAGCGGTAATCTTTTCCAAATCGACAGCGTTTCTTACAATGATTTTTTTTGAAGAAAGTTTTGTTACGTCAAAAGCATGCAGGGGCTGTCCAAGTTCAATCATAACGTAATTAGCTATGTCCACAATATTGTTAATAGATCTTATTTCGCTCTTTTCTAAAATATCTGTAATCCACTTTGGAGCTGGCCCTACTTTAACTGATGATATAATGGCCCCTATATAACGCCTGCATAAATCGGATTTTATTTCTACGCAATGTAATTCCGGAACATTAAATATTTTTACCGTTGGCAAAGATATCATCTTGCATAGTTTAGCAGCAATTTCTCGCGCCACACCTAAATAACTTAAACAGTCACCTCTGTTAGTTGTTATTTCTATTTCAAGAACTGAATCAATTTCACCTAAAACACTTTCTAAAGTATTTCCTACATTGGCATCCTCATTAAGAACCAAAATACCTTCGGATTCCATCTCAAGACCAAGATCTTTTTTGGAACATATCATGCCCTGAGATTCAACATCCCTTATTTTTGATTTCTTTATTTTAAAATTACCAGGGAGTATGGCTCCGGTTTTTGCAAGAGGAACAATCTGCCCGGTTGCAATATTTTTTGCGCCGCAGACTATAGAATACTCTTTTGTACCATCGCTTACTTTGCATATAGACAGTTTATTTGCATTGGGATGTTTCTGCACATCTAAAACTTTCACCGCGGTCACGCCAGTCCATCTGCATCCGCCTAAAACAACAGAAGTTTCAATACCCATGGAAGTGAGCATGGAAGCAATTTCCTGCGGGCTTAACTCAAAATCAACAAACTTTTTAAGGCAATTATATGATATCTTCATCCTTAAATATCCCTAGATCTATTTTATGTTCCTTTTTTTGATAGATTCAGTCCGTTTTATTTGGCAGACATTTCAAAAACGTTACCCCTTATAAAACAGCCAAGATTTCCTCCAATTAAAACTGTTTTAAGAAGCGCAAATCGTTTTCATACAATAAGCGTATATCATCTATTCCATACTTTAACATTGTGATTCTTTCAACACCTATTCCAAAAGCATAGCCTGTGTATTTTTCATAGTCGTAATCAACAGCTTTAAAAACATTAGGATGCACCATTCCACAACCCAGTGTTTCAATCCAGCCAGAATTTTTACATATCTTGCAGCCTTTCCCTCTGCAAAATGGACATTGCATATCAACTTCCGCAGACGGCTCCGTAAATTGAAAATGTGACGGTCTAAAACGCACGTTTAATTTGTATCCGAAAAATCTATGTATAAATTCTGTAAGCGTTACTTTCAAATCCACAAATGTTACATTTTCGTCCACTGCAAGACCTTCAATTTGATAAAAAGTTGACGAATGAGATGCGTCAGAAGCTTCATTTCTATAAACTCTTCCGGGTACGATAACTTTCACAGGAGGCTTATGTTTTTCCATTACATGAATTTGTACGGAAGAAGTATGTGTTCTAAGTAGATTTTTCATTCCTTCAATGTAAAAAGTATCTTGCAAATCCTTCGCAGGATGATTTTTTGGAATATTTAACGCTTCAAAATTATACCAATCGGTTTCAAGTTCAGGCCCTTGGGCAACTAGAAATCCGAGTGACTTGAAAACCGCACTTATGCCTCTAATTGTCTCAACAACAGGATGAAAACTTCCCTTTGGAAAAGGAAAATAGAAGCTTGGAAAATAATCAAGCCTCTCATTGCGCATTTTTTCATCAAGCAAAATTTTCTTAAGACTATCTTTTCTGTTCTCTATTTCGCTTTCAATAATACTTTTTGCTTTGTTTGCTTGCGAACCTATTCTTTTTTTATCTTCTATGGAATATTGCGACAAAGATTTTAAAATTTGCGTTAAAACACCACTTTTCCCTAAATATTCCGTTTTTAAATTATTCAATGTTAAATTATCTGCATTTTTTATTTTTTTAGAAGCTTCGCTAACAATTTGTTCAATATCATTCATTAAAATGGACCTTTTACGAACTGTGCGTATAAGGGGATACTTTGTACTTACCTAAAGATAAAGCGCAAATCGCTACACGCGACAAGCGCATGAAAGACATATATTTTATCAGTTTTCCCCTCCCAAACAGCAGGCAACTCATTACTCACCTTAGCAATCTCACTACTCAAACAAACTACATCTTTAGTCCCACGCACTCCTCCATGTGCTGACAAAGAAGATGACGACCTTACAATAAGACTCATCCTTGACAGCTTACGAAGCTTCTTACGAACCTCGTTCATAAAGTCTCTTACAAACCCTGTCAAAATTCTTATCCTCATCTAAACGCTTCTCATCCCCATTTAAACGCTTTACCTTTACTTGTGGTTTTAGTTCAACATCTGCTGCTTTTGCCCTTTCTGCTTCTTTTATTTCTTCTATTTTCTCTGGAGGAGCATACCTTGTTTAGCGTTCTTTTTATCGCACGAACTTAAGGCAAGGCTGAACGCAACAAATATGCTTAATGTTGCCTTTACTGTTTTTGTTTTCATCATTTTCTCTCTCATTACCTTCGCTATACATATCCTACGCAACGTTATTGTAACATATAATACAATGGGTGTAAAATCTAAAACACATACCTTGAACTGTTTTTGTCGTTTAGAATCGGAGTTTGTAACAAAGATATGGCAAACCCACAAAAAGATGATTGTGTGTATAAAAATATGCTGTTTATTAAAAGCCCGTCATTATTTTAATCCGTTTTTGTTTAACAAAAGTTCAATATGTTACGAGATTCTATAAAAGATTTGTTTATATGCTATAATAATATCAACAAAAATAACTCAAAGCAAAAACGTAGGGAGAATATTTTACGCCTCCTTTTATTTTTTGGTGTTAGCTTCTTGCTTTCGATTGTTTGCATGCTGTAAACGAATGTTTGCACATCAGCAACCTCGTACCTTGGGCTTTTACTTTGTGGTGTTGGAAATCTTGATTAACTCGGGCTTTTGGCCCCCTATTACGAATCAATCTTTCAGCGTCTCTTATACGTTAAATTATACTTCTTTTTCAAGGAACAATGATGAAAGAAGTTATTTTGACCGTAGGCGACACGTGGTTGATGAAGGCGCAGGTACAGATAGATGTAGGTGATACAAGTGCAAGTGGATACTATGCCTCTAATCTTCAGCTTCAACTCTATCGATTGGGCTTAACTTTGGATAAGTTCTACACAGTTTAGTTCCGGTTCCATTTAGCTCAAGCTCAAATAGTTCAATACCAATGCCAGTATTATTTCGCCAGCTTTCCATAGCTCTTGCATCTATGCAGAAGTTAGTTGACCAATAATGGGAGGAGGTTTTAGTAAATGGAAAAAAGGAATGTATTTCTTGTGGGGGCGGGTGGCGTAGCTCACGCCGCCGCTCATAAATTTGCACAAAATAACGATTTGTTCGGGAATATCTACCTAGCTTCTCGTTCGCTTGATAGCTGTGAACAAGTACTAGAAAGCATAGAACGTAAAAAAAATTATAAAGATACTTCAAAGAAAATACAAGCCATGCAAGTAGATGCTTTAAACATTCCTGAAATGATAGAGTTAATGAAATATCTTAAAATTTCTATTACCGTAAATTTAGCATCATCTTTTTGTAACATGTCAGTTTTAGAAGCATGCATAGAAACAGGGTCAGCTTACATAGATACTGCGATTCATGAAGAACCTTATAAGGTATGTGAAGATCCGCCATGGTATGCAAATTATGAGTGGGAACGTAAAGATCGCTGTCGGTCGAGATGTATAACAGCTGTTTTAGGAGCAGGGTTTGATCCCGGTGTTGTAAATGCTTATGCGGCTTATGCGAAGAAACATTTTTTTGACACAATAGATACAATAGATATAATGGATGTAAACGCAGGAAGCCATGGTAAGTATTTTGCTACTAATTTTGATCCTGAAATCAATTTTAGAGAATTTGTAAAAGTTTGGACATGGATAGATAAAAAGTGGGTATGTAAACCTATTCATTCTGAAAAAAAAGTATACAAATTTCCTGTAGTAGGTAAACAAACTATATATTTAACCGGGCACGATGAAATTCATTCACTTTCAAAGAATATCGATGCAAATTCAATAAGATTTTGGATGGGATTTAGCGACCATTACTTAAATTGTTTCAATGTGCTTAAGAATATAGGATTATTGTCAGAAAAGCCAGTTAAAACAGTCGAAGGTCTTGAGGTAGTGCCTTTAAAAGTAGTAAAAGCTTGCCTTCCTGATCCTAAAACTCTTGCTTCCGATTATATCGGTAATACTTGTATAGGGGATTTAATAATAGGCACAAAAGACGGGCGCAAAAAAGAACTTCTCATATATAACATATGCGACCACAAAGTTTGTTATGAGGAAGTTGAATCTCAAGCTATCAGTTATACTGCGGGTGTCCCTGCTGTTGCAACGGCTATTTTGATTGCTAGGGGTGATTGGGATGTTAAAAAAATGACCAATGTCGAAGAGCTTGATCCAGATCCATTTCTTGATTTACTTAAAAATATAGGTCTTCCAACTGAAACAATAGAAAAAAGTTATTCCATAGAGACTTTAAAATCTTCAAAAAAATAATGGGCATCTTTTTCAAGCCTACGGTTTTAAAATTATATAATTTCAAGCTTTAAATTAAATTTTAAAATCCAAGTTTTCCATATCTGCCGGATATTAATTTTGGGTTTCTCTAAAAACCCTTATGTATAACACTCTATTTTATTTTTAATGCAACCAATAACGAAGTTAAAAAATAATTTGAAAT
This sequence comes from Endomicrobiia bacterium, assembly GCA_025998295.1. Taxonomy (GTDB): domain Bacteria; phylum Elusimicrobiota; class Endomicrobiia; order Endomicrobiales; family Endomicrobiaceae; genus Endomicrobiellum. Next base: position 6,913 of record BNVT01000025.1, on the reverse strand, counting down.
CAAAATAAGCACCATGGAAGACATGACAGAGCTTGTCGTGGCTTTCCCAACACCTTCCGCTCCGTCTTTTGTATTAAACCCTTTGTAACATGCAACTATTGCTATAATCAACGCAAAGACGAAGGATTTTATAAATCCTTGAAGGAAAGTTCCTATTGTTATATACCCTAAAATTTCTGACCAGTACGTAGCTGGAGAAACTTTCCACATACTTGCAGCAAGGCTCATTCCACCACACACTCCAATTATATTTGCAATAACCGTAAGCATAGGAAGCATAAAGAAACACGCTAAAAATCTTGAAACAGCAAGATATCTTACGGGACTTGTCCCAAGCGTATATAAAGCGTCAAGTTGTTCGGTAACTTTCATCGATCCAATTTCTGCCGTAATAGCTGCACCGACTCTTCCTGTTACAACCATAGCGGTAAGAACCGGTACCAATTCCGTAACTAGAGTAAAACCTGTTGTTGCACCAACGTAAAGAGGCTCATTAAAAAAATTTGCAGTCACTGAACCTACTTGAAGCGCTAAAACCACTCCTATAGGAAAAGATGAGAGCGATGCTATAGGAGTAGACCGCAATCCAACCTCAACCATTTGTGCGACAGTATTTTTAAAAGATACTTCTCCTCTAAATATACACACAACTACTTCTGCCGTCATCATAGCGACTTGTCCTAAACCCTCTAATGACGAGACAACTGCTTTAGGCATCATTTTCCCGACTTCCTTTGTAAAAAGCCTTGCTTGTGTAAACATTTTTGTATTTTTTTAAACATATTTAATCAAACAACTATTCTAGGGACATGTGGAGATATTGCGCAAGTTACCTCGTAACATATTGTATCCTGTATTTTTGCAAGCTCGTCAACTTTTATCTGTTCTTTACCCTGTGTGCCTATCAAAACTACCTCATCTCCGAGAAAAACGCCTTTTACGCCGGTCACATCTATCATAGCCATATCCATTGTAATTCTTCCCGCGATAGGGCAACGTTTTCCTCCGACTAAAACATCGCCTTTATTAGACAATAGTCTGTTATAGCCGTCGGCGTACCCTACTGGAATCGTGGCAATAACAGAAGCTCTGTTTGTAACAAAAGTTCTTCCGTAACTTACACAAAAACCCGCTGGCACTTTTCTTAGAAATACTATTTTCGTTTTCCATGAAAGCACAGGTTTTAACTTTGGAAACCTCTCGACATGTTTAAAAGGATTAAGCCCGTAAAGACTCAACCCCGGACGAACCATATCAAGATGGGTGTACTTGTTTTTAAACAAAGCTGCTGAATTTGCGGAATGAGCAACAAACCTTAGACCTAAATCTGTACGTGCAAATCTAACAATTTTTGTAAAAATACTAAGCTGCTCACGCGTAAAAACAGGATCGGTATCTGCAACCGAATAATGAGTGTACATTCCTATCATATTCACTTTAGGATTATGTGCAATTCTTTGTAGTATGGCATGCGCTGTTTCAGGCTGAGCGCCAATTCGACCCATACCGGTATCTATTTGCAAATGAAAATTTATTTTTTTATCTAGTTTTATAGCTAAATCTTCCAAAGCTGTAAGATCTGACATTGTAAAAATGGTAGGAGTTAAAGAGTGCGCTACTGCGACCTGAAAATTTTCAAAAGGATAAACATTTCCCAAAATTAATATATTTGCTCTTATACCGGCTTCTCTAAATTGTATTCCCTCTTCAAGAGAAGAAACAGCAATCCATGAAACTCCCGCTTTCTGCGCTTCTTTTGCAAGCGCAATTCCACCGTGACCATAAGCATTTGATTTAATAACTGCCATGATTTTTGTATCCTTAGCAATGTGCTTTTTAATTTCTTGCAAATTGAAGCGAAAATCGCTTTTGTCAATTTCGACCCATGTTTGTCTAAAAAAAACTTGCGATGCTCTATTTGCTACGGTTACTGCCGCAATGGAGGGGGGGGGTTTCATTGATAATCATCCTGTATTTTGGATTCATCAGAGAATTTTGTGTACTCACCTTCGAAAATTAAATTTATATCGCCTGTCGGACCGTTTCTCTGCTTTCCTATTATAAGAGTCGCTTTCTTTTGTAGTTTGACATCTTCTCTATTGTAATATCCCTCTCTGTAAAGCATAACGACAAGATCAGCATCTTGTTCAATCGCTCCTGAATCTCTTAAATCAGAAAGTTGCGGCTTATTGTCTTTTCTGCCTCTGTCTTCAGTTCTTCTTGAAAGCTGCGACAAAACAACAACCGGAACATCTAAATCTTTAGCCAAGGCTTTCAGAGACCTTGAAATATCCGACACTTCTTGCTGGCGGGATTCAAATTTTCTTCCTGAACCGCGTATAAACTGAATATAATCTACCACCACCAAAGCAAGAGGTTTGCCTTTTGCTTTAAGCTCTGTTGCAAGTTTTCTTGCTCTTGTTCTTAGTTCTATAACGCTTATATTGGAATCGTCATCAATAAAAATAGGCGCTTCTGCAATTTTGCTGGCTGCCGTAGTAAGCCTCGGCCAATCGGCAGAGCTGTACCGTCCGCTTCTTAATCTAGTAGCATTAACTCTTGCCAAAGAAGCTAAAAACCTTGACATCAATGTCTCTTGTGTCATTTCAAGAGAAAAAATAGCGACAGGTTTTTTTTCTTTAATAGCTACGTGTTCCGTAATATTTAAGGCAAGTGCCGTTTTACCCATCGATGGACGCGCTGCCAAAATTATAAGTTCAGACGGATGAAGTCCAGCAGTTTTGGCGTCAAAATCGGTAAACCCTGTAGAAAGACCTGAAATATCTTTATGGTTGGAATGTAGTCTTTCAAGTTTTTGCAACATAGGATTTACAAGTTTGTAAACACTTGTAAAACCTTTTTTGTCCTTTTGCTGTGAAATATTAAATAAAGCTGCTTGTGATTTATCTAATATTTCCTCAGGAGAATTTTGTTCGTTAAACGCATCGCTTACTATTGTAGAACCTGTATTAATAAGCTGTCTTGAAATTGATTTATCGCGTATAATCGAGGAGTAATGTTCGACATTTGCCGCAGTCTGTACAGAATTAATTAAACTTGTAAGATAAGATGCGCCTCCAACCTCGGCAAGCATACCATTCTTTTTAAGAGCGTCGGAGACTGTGTACAAATCAACCGGCTGATTTTCAATATATAAGTCATATATTGCTAAAAAGATTTGTTTGTGCACCTCTTTATAAAAATCCATCTCACTTATCGTATCCACAATTTTTAAAATGGCATCTTTTTCTATAAGCATTGCCCCTAAGATAGCCATTTCAACGTCTATAGCCTGTGGTGGAACTCTTTCTATTGTATTTGTCATAGATTATTCCTATAGACGCTTCTTCATTAAAGTAGTTTCATTACTCCACATATCTGGCAAACAAGAACTTAAACCTGGATTCTTCAGATCTTTTTATGAACTACAACACTGTTTCACTTATAACGTCAAGCTTTATCTTTGCCACAACTTCAGGATGAAGTCTCACGTTTATTTCATAGTTGCCGATATCTCTAATGTTTTCGGAGAGAAGAATATCACGTTTATTCACTTCAAAACCTTTCTCCTCAAGGATTTTTGAAATGTTTGCAGGTGTTATTGAACCGAAAAGTTTACCATTTTTACCAATTTTAACTCTTGCCGTAAATTCAATAACTTCCATCTTAGAAGCAATTTCTCTAACAACACCGATCGCTTCTTCTCTCTGTTGTTTAAGTTTTACTCTTTCTCTTTCCCAAATTTTACGGTTCTTAGAGGTAGCTTCCATTACTAGATTTTGTGGAACAAGATAATTTCTCGCAAATCCGGGCGCAACTTCTTTAATCTCGCCCTGGCATCCAATATTAGTAATATCGGATCTTAATATAACTTTCATTCCCCTCTCTCCTATCTGAAATATTTTATGAACCTACAAAAACATCAATTACTTTACCGCAAAAGGCAACATCGCAAGCATTCTTGCTCTTTTAATCGCCGTATCAAGCACTCTTTGATGCTTTGCGCATGTACCGGTCGCGCGACCTGAAAGTATTTTTCCGTTTTCGGTTACAAACGTACGAAGTGAACCTATATTTTTATAATCTACTTCAAATTTGTCAGCACAGAAACGGCAAACTTTTCTTCTTATTGGCCCACCCCTTCTAAATCTTCCTCCGGGACGACCTCCGGGACGACCTTGACCTTCAGACGAATTTCGAGATCTCGCCTGTCCTGACGATTTTTTTGTATATGCCATATTTTTCCCCCAACCGTTTAAAACGGTATATCCTCATCATCGCAAGAATTATCAACATGTTCACACGATTCACTTACACTGTCGATAGGTGGTACCGCGCCTGTCGCAACATTTGACTGTTTTGTTACTGAAAGAAACTGTACTCTAGAAGCCACAACTTCTAAGCGACTTCTCCTTGTGCCGTCAGCCCCTTCCCATTTATTTGTTTGAAGTCTTCCTTCTACATGAACAGGAAGCCCCTTTTTCAAACGCTCGCCGCATCTTTCCGCCTGTACGTCCCAAACAATGATCGGAACAAACGTCGGATCGGCATCTTTCCATTCACCCGTAACGGAATCTTTCATTCTCCTGCTTATAGCTATATCAAACGAACAAACTGCTTTTCCAGTACCTGCGCGTCTAAGTTCAGGGTCTCTTGTAAGTCTGCCAACCATAACAACACTATTCTGCTCCGGCAAGCGGAGGCTGTTCTGTTGCTGATCCATTTTGCTTTACCTCCTCCGTCACTTGTGACTTTGCCACCACGGCTTCTGCTTTCACAGGCTTTACAACAGCTTTTTTATTTTCAATTTTAATCGTCAAAAACCTTATAACTGAACTGTTAAATTTGAAAAAGTTCTCAAGAGCGTTGACCGTCTCGCCGTTACCACTAAGTTCCATATAAACATAACTCCCCTCATTAAATTTATTAATGAGATAAGCGAGTCTTTTTCTTCCCATCTGCTGAATTGTCTTTACAATTCCTTGCGAAGCTTCGATTGTCTTTACCACTTTTGTTGTGAGTTCTTCGACCTTGTCTGCTGGTAGCTCAGGGGAAGCGATAAACGTGCTTTCATAGTTCATATCTTACACCTCCTTTTTGGAATTCCACTAAAGATTTTACTCTTTTGGGTTTAGCCTTACGTAAATACGTAGAGCAAATTCTGTCGATTATTATACAAAATAAATAATATTTTTCAACCTGTTACAAAATGGCATTGTTATGGTTTTGGTTACGGCATTAAAAATTCTCCAATGTTTTCCCGTGATAATTCCTGATTTTTTGTACTTAGATAAATTTTTACGATTTTTTTGATAGATAAAGATTTTGTGATCTTAACACCAAAACCAGAGAAATCCATTTTTGCAGGTAAGTTTTTACTAAATGTGAATGTCCTGCAAGGTCAGTATTTTAATCAACCCCCCCCCCCCACTTAGAATTGGAATAATTTGAAAAGATATTCTCCCTGCTGTCTCGACAGCAATACCCTTAGTGGCAATAATAAAGCAATGGTATTTTTTTACTTGAGAAAATGTAATAATATAGCTTTTTGGGCATGAAGTCTGTTTCCTGCTTCTGTAAATATTGAAACCTCGTATTTATCCATAACATCTGCTGTTATTTCTTCCCCTCTTATTGCAGGAAGACAATGAAGAACTATGCATTTTGAAGAAGCTTTTTTGAGTAACTCGCTATTTACCTGATAAGGAGCAAAAAGTTTTTTTCTTTTCTTTTCTTCGGCTTCAAAACCCATAGATGTCCACACATCAGTATAAATTACATCGGCATTCTTTGCTGCATTAATATCGCTTGTGATTTTAATCTCAGCACCTGTTGAAGATGTGTATTCTAAAGCTTTATCTAACACTTCTTTTTTAGTGGAATATTCTTTTGGAGATATTATCGTTAAATCAAGCCCCAAAACGGCAGATATAGCAAGAAGTGAGTTTGAGATATTATTATTATCTCCAATATAAACAATTTTAATTTTTTTTAAAGCTTCAATATTTTTCACCTTATGGAGTTCCATAATAGTCATAACATCAGCTAGAATCTGACATGGATGCTCATGGTCTGTAAGACCATTTATAACAGGAATTGTAGAATATTTTGCAAACTCCTCTACATCGACACGTTTAAACGCTCTTATCATAAGACCATCTAAGTAATGTGATAAGACCAACGATGTATCATGTATGGATTCACCTCTTGAGCGCTGCATTTTCTCTACATCAAGAAGAAGCGGCGTTCCCCCAAGTTGAACCATGGCAGTAGCAAAAGAAACCATTGTCCTTGTCGAAGGTTTTTCCAACAAAAGACCTAAAGTTTTGCCCTTAAAAACATCAAGTCTTCTTTTCCTAGTTTTAAGTTCAAACGCTTTATTTAAGATTGTTTTTACTTCTGTTACCGATAAATCGTAAATTGATAATAAATCTTTTTTTGTCATGATTTTTTACCCACGTTCGTTCAAAGTTATTTAAATAATTTGTATGCTGATTCTATAACAAATAAATGCTCAAGTCAACTGGATGTAAAATCTCATCGTGACAAACGCATGAAATCTTTTTTTGATTTTTGACTACCTATGGTAGAACTAAATAACAGTCTATAGAATTTGCTCAAGTTTAAAATCAGTTGCCTCAAGAAACTTTTTCCATGTGTTTTACATGTATGAAATTCTATATTAGACCTCCTACATAACCAACACATAAAAGTACAATAGAAGTACTATGAAACAAAAAAGAAAGCAGTTAGGTCATATGTAATGGATTTAGTATTAATGGGAGTAAGAAAGCATTTGATAAAAGAGTCAAGGATAGCAAGGAGAGAAGAAAAGAAGAGAGAAGAAGAGAAAAGAAAAGATAGGGCAAGTAGGTGAGCAAAGAGAAAATTGAGTATAGAAAAGATAGTAAAG
>BNVT01000024.1 GCA_025998295.1 Endomicrobiia bacterium | reverse complement strand
GTTCATTGTATAATCTCTCCTCTGGTGGTTCGGCCCGCCGCGCCGATATAATTTGTGTGCTTCCATCCGGGTTATCAGTCGTTACCAAAAACAGAATAACCCGGTCATTAAACCTTGCCAAAGTAATATACCTATCCTCTTCTAAAGAGGAATGGGCTTTATCGTAAAAGTCTATTGAGTGAATATCCTCAAAGGCTGATACAATGTCACTTAGATAAAAGCCGTGTTTTTCTTTGTTGTCCCGGTTCTTTTTGGGTGTCCATGTAAACATCGGCGTTTATCCCCATATATATGAAATCATATATACATCTTGATTTTTGGTCAAGCATTTTTGGGGGATATCGGCCGGTCTGTTTCCTGATTGATTAAGGCGACGTAGAAAATCCCGCGTCTCTGATAAAAATAAAACCGCCGCATAGTGGCCTCCTCTGTAAAATGGCTTTTTACCATTTTTTTACAGTGTAAAGTTACTAAGCGCCGGTTTTTCCGATAGCCTGTTTGTAATTCCTTATTGGCAAAGGATTTACTTGATAGCAGGAGTAGGACTCGAACCTACGACCTCCGGGTTATGAGCCCGACGAGCTGCCAACTGCTCTATCCTGCGTCGCATTTATTCAATATATCGGTTTGGAAAGAAAGAGTCAACCGGTTTACGGAAAAAATCAGCTTTTGGGTCCCCGCAGGGCATTATGGATGAACAAAACCGAGGAACCGAGGGAGGATAGGGCGATAAAAATGGCCAAAACCGTGGGAATTCCGGGGAGGAGGATCATAAAGTTGTACATGCCGTGGATGGCTGCGGCGGCAAGGAAGCGCAGCAGCGCGGGAAGGGGATGGTCCCGGCAGACCGCGGCGGCGGCCCCGACCCGTGCGCCGCAGGCCCCGTGCAGGGGGGCGGCGGTAAAAGCACGCAGAAGGGCGAGGCCCAGGTCTGCCGCGCCGTAGGCGGCGCCTTCGATCAGCGCAAAGCCCAGCCCGGCAAGAAGCCCGGCGATGGAGCCCCAGACGGCGGTCTCACTTGAAAAAACGCCGGGAGTACCGGCAATATTGGCAGCGGCTTTGGGGGCCGGTGTGGAGGGGGGGATGCCCTTCCCCATCAGGTTCAGAATTTTGAAGAAGAGGAGGAGCATCAGCAGGCGGCCGGCCTCCTCGGTAAGGGCAATCTTGCAAAAGATATTGACGATGGCAGCGGCCATACCGGTGTCTGTCGGCAATATGTCGGGAAAAATATTTTGCAGGAAAAGGGCGATGAAGAGGGCTGCCGCGCCTGAAAGAAGAAAAAACAGAAACCAGGGCAGGGGCATGGGGAAACGGGCGATGCGGAACCAAAGGTATACCAGAAATACCGGAAGGGCGGCGATCAGTATCAATAAAAAGAGGACCAGCATTCCATTCATATATGAGCATAGTATACGCTATTAAAACTGCGTATACTACCGATTATGGGCTTAATCATTTTAACCGGGCCGAAGCATTCGGGCAAAACCACCGTGGGCCGGGCCCTCGCGGAACAATGCGGGGGGACCTTTACCGACCTCGACGAACTGGTACAAACACACACCGGGAAGAGCCCCCGGACGTTGTTCAAAGAGGGGCCCGAGGTTTTCAGGCAGGCGGAAACGGAAGCCCTGCAAAGTCTGTTTGACACTAAAGCTGAGGGAGACACATCGGATCAGATCGAAGGCGTCAATAACAAGTTCCGCATTATCGCTGCGGGGGGCGGGCTCATCGACAACGGCGCGGCATTGGGCCTGCTGAAAAAAAACAACGCCGCCATCCTTCCCCTCGGTGCAGTAACACTGGTGTACCTTGATGTTTCTGCGGAAACCGCCTGGGAGCGGATAAAAGCTTCGGCAAAAAAGACCGGGGAGCTGCCGCCTTTTCTCAATACCGATAATCCTGAGGAAACCCACCGGCTGCTCCACGAACAACGGGCGGCGGCTTACCGGAAAATTGCACACATCATTATAAAGGCCGAAGGGAAAAGCCCGGAGGCAATCGCTAAAGAAATTTTCGCAGTAATACTGTGATCAGGGAATAGAAGCGGCGGCCCAGTCGGCAACTATTTTTTTTAATCCTTCGTTTATCAGTTTGAGGGTTCTGCCGCAGGCAGGGCAGGTAAAACGGCCGTCCTTATCAAGATGCTGTTTCGCGCAGCCGATGCAGTAGGTCCTGCCGCATTCGGGGCAGGAACCGGCGGGGAGATCATCGGGGGGCATGGCGCGGAGGCGCAGGGCGGGGGCCGTGGGCGGATCGCGGGGGACGCGCCAGTTCCGGTTACAGGAGGCACAATGGATGAGCTGCGTCATGCTGTCTTCCAGCCTTTGCTGCAGTTCGGCGCGGCGGGTTGCGGCTTCTTCATCAAGGTCCATCGCTTCAAGCCGGGCCAGGGTTTCGCGGACCTCGTCCCAGCGGCCGGAGGAACCGTAGATCCAGCCAAGGTTCAGCAGTGAAGGTACGTGATTGCCGTCTATTGCCAGGGCGGCACGGCAGGCGGATTCGGCCCGGGGGTACTCGCCTTTCTTGACCGCCACATAGGTGATCAGTTCCAGAACCGCAGGTGAGGGGTCCCTGCTGTGGGCCTGGGCCAGTACCGTGTCGGCTTCGCCGTAGTAGCCCAGCTTGATAAGGCAGGATGCGCGGTTGGTGAGATACTCCACATTGCCGGGGGCGATGGCAAGGGCCTTTACATAATATTCATCCGCCTTTTCAAACTGGCCTGCGCGGACCAAAAGATTTCCGGCATGGTTTGCCAGGCTTCCGCCTTCATCATCAGCCTTATCGGCTTCGAGGGTATTCAGGGCCTCTTCCAAAGAACCCTTCAGATAATGATAGAGACTTTTGTTTATCCTGATGGCCGGCGCTTCACCCAAATACAGGGCGGCCTTTTCCAGATGCTTTTCCGCGGCCCCAAGATCGCTGCGGTTCAAGGCGATCTCCGCGGCGAAGTTGTATATCCAGCCTGCGTTAGTATCAGTATTACTGTCAAGTGCGGCCTCAAGGTGGGAGAGCGTTTCAGGATCATCAGCATTACTGTTGATAAGATAACGGGTCTCCGCAAGGCGGAAATGAAAGAGCCCGTAATCGGGGGCGCGGGCAGCGGCCTCTTCCAGCAGGGGCAGGGCTTCACTGCGTTTGCCCTTGCGGATAAGGAGCAGGGCCCGCAGAAAAATGATCGCCGGGTCAGGATCGGGCGCGGGGTTTAAGGCCTTTCGCAGTGTTTCTGCATTGGTGAATTCGGCGTCCGCAAGATCGAAGTCCTCTATGCCGAAGGCCCACTTCCCCGCAAGGGCATGGGCTTCCCGGTTGTCCGCTCCAAGTGAAAGGAGCTTCGGCGTCAGCGCCCCCAGGTCCTCATAGTTACCCGCGCTCAAGAACAGGCGGCCGCTGCAAAGATATCGTTCCAGTGCATCCGCCTTGCGGCCCAGAACTTCATAGGCATTGGCGGCATTCTTGGCAAGGAGGCCGTTTTCGATGTCGAGCTCAAAACTGCGATCATAAGCAACGGCGGCTTTTTCGTAATCACCCAGGTCCCAAAAGGCGTGGCCCAGCAAAGTATGCAAGACAGGATCATTTTGCAGGCCGCTGCCGGACACTGCATCCACGATGTAATCCCGCAGGGCTTCAAATTTTTTTTCAGTGTAGAGGAGCTTCGCCTTTTCGGTTACCGCTTCCCGGCCCTCGGCGCTTTCCCGATCCAGCGCAAGGCAGGCGTCCGCGTACTCCGCTGCCTCATCAAAAAGTTCGTTTTGAAACGCAAGCCTGCCGGCAAGGAGCAGTTCTTGCTGTGTCCGCCCGGTACCGGGAAGCTCCCACATTTTTTTTACCTGATCCAATGCCGCAACGGTTTCCCCCATGGCGGCGAAGGTTTCCGCCAGAACGAAGCGGGCCTGCCTTGTAATGGCGCCGCTATTCTCCCATTGATGCCAGGCCGCCTCAACATCGGCAGGGGCGCTGTTCACCGAGATGCTTTCCAGAAACGCCTCTGCCGCAATGGCGCCGGGCGCCGCTTCGTAAGAGGCCAGAACGAATCCCAATGTCCCCATGGGAATTGAAGACTCATCGGCCTCCGCGGCCCAGGAACCGTTGATCAGCAGGGTAAGATGGGAGCCGCAGGCGATCACCGTGAGATCAAATTCAGTTTTGCTGCCGGATGCGGCGGTATTGGCAGCGGGCAGTTCGGTCCAGCCGATGAGGGGAAGGGGCATGCCATTCCGCACCGCGTCCAGCCGGAAGTAGTGCTTGCTGGAAATGAGAACCGAATAGTAGGCGCCTTCGTCAATCATGCGGAAGAGGAGCCCCGCGGCGGCATAGCCCCCCATGGCGTCCAGGACGATCCGGGCATGGATCACCTGATCCTCATAGCGGCGGCCCGGGGCCTCGATCCAGGCGATTGTCCTGGACTTTTTCAGGGCCAGCGCAGGGGCGTTGTTTTGCAGATAGGCATCATAGGAATTTTCTGATTTAATATCAAAAACGATTGCATCACTTTCCGGTTTGCGCTGAATGATCTTTTTGATAAAACCGAACATACTAATGATGTAACCTAATTTCACGTAAAAGTCGAGGTGTGTATGAAGATAAAAAAAGGGGACCTGGTTATTCTGATCCTGATCGCCGTTTTGATCGCCGCAGGGCTCTTGATAAGAAACGGAGTCAAATCAGGCGGCGGCGCAAAAACAAAACGGGTGGATCTTGTTTTTACCCAGCTTAAGGAAAGCGAATGGGAAGAGGGCGCCCTCTCATCTCTTATTGAAGAATATGAAAGGCTCCACCCCGAAGTAAGCATCCGGGAACAGCCGCAGGGCTATGATGAAATCATGGCGGTCTCGGCCGCCGCCTGGGCGGGAGAAGCGGAAGCATCTGCGGAAAAGCCCGGACCGGACCTCATCGTCATGGATGGCCGCTATCTGTCGGAATTTATCAAGGCCGAAATGTTCGGCTCTTTGGAGACTTACATCCATTCGGAAACCCCCCTTGAAAAACGGGCGCTTCCCCTGTTCTCCTCCATGGATGTCCTCTTTTACAATATTGATATCCTCAAGGCCGCGGGTTTTGACAAGCCGCCCCGGGACCGCAGGGAATTTCTGGCCTATGCCCAGGGGGTGAGCAAGGGCAATGGCGGCGCCGGGCAATACGGCGCGGCCCTGTCCTTAAGTCCCGCGGATGCCCGCGGGGTGTACCGGGACGTCCTTTCCTGGATATGGGCCGCCGGGGCCGCCGTGACCAAAGAGGGCGCGCCGGATTTTTCAGGCAGGGCGATCACCGATACCCTTGCCTTTCTGGCCCAGCTTGAAAAGGAGGGCCTCCTTGCCCCGCAAAGTTTTACCGCAACGGGCTCACAGCGGCTTGAGGAATTTACCGGGGGGAAGATCGCCATGATGATCGGCTCCGTTCAGGATATTGCCAAAGTAAGCGAAAAAATGCAGGATGGCGCTTTCGGCATCACCGTGATACCGGGCCCGGCGGACAATGCGCTTAAACCGGTCTTCGGCCTTTCAACCTGGTATGCGGGAATCGGCGCAGGGAGCAAACACCCTGCTGAGGCCTGGGCCTTTCTCCTTTACCTGCGGGAAAACAGCGGCCGGCTTGCGGAACAGATCCGGGCCGTACCGGGCAGCGGCGCGGATGCAGTCTATATCACGGCGGAAAGCCTTTACGCCAAGGCCTGGGACATGTACGAGGCCGCCGATCCGGTTCAGGAATTAACCGCTTTTCCCAAGGTGCGGGAACTGGAAAGCGCGGTCCGGGAAGAACTGGCAAAACTGTTCGCAGATGGGCAAAGCTCAACTGCCGCTGCCGCCGCGGCGATCCAGAAACAATGGGAGTAAAATCCGCCGCCTGCGGCAGGCTTGCTGAGCGGTATTAAAAAAGTTACAATAAAAAATGTTTTCATACTGGCGGTATTTTACATTTCCCAAAGAATCGGTCGCAGGCTGCCGGGGCTTAATTAATCAGTATAATATCCGGAGTCTGCGGATCGTCAGTTTCGCCGCCTTTGTACTCTTAATCCTTTTTTCTTTTTTTCCGTTTTTGATAGAAAAGGAATCCCCTAAATTCATTGCCTATTTAATCACCGCAGTAATTGAGCTGGGGGCTTACGGCTGCGCCCGGTGGATAGAAAAAAAGCATCTGAAAAGGGTCCCCATTTTTTTGAATTTTTTACTGTTCTTTTCCTGTGCCATCGCCTTCGGCATTTATATCGGTGTGATTACCCAGCCGGAAAAGCAGGCGGTTAACTTCATGGTTTTTTTGATCTGTACCCAGATCATTTTTGTGGCGGACCCCCTTTTGGGTTTAGTTATTAATGCGGCGGTGCTGCTGGTTTTTTCATCCATTACTTTCCGGGTTAAGGACCTTTCGCACTGGCAAATAGACATGGTAAACGCCCTCTTTGCCTCTGTTGGGGGAATCATCTTCAACTGGTACATGAGCTATGTGGTTGTCAAGGAAATGCTGACCGCCCGGCGGCTTGAGGAGGAGCGGAACCGCTTTGAAGTGGAAAGTATCCGGGATGATCTAACCGGCCTCAGTAACCACCGGGATTTTTTTCAAAGGCTGGATTTGTATATCGCCGCAGCCCGGCGTGTGCGGCAAACCCTCTGCATCATTATGATGGATGTGGACCATTTCAAAGCTTACAATGATTTTTACGGGCACCTCAAAGGGGACCAGGTACTCAAGGCCATAGGCGGCGTACTTTCCCGGCTCACGATGGAGGAAAAGGTATTTACCGCCCGCGTCGGCGGGGAAGAATTCATCGTCCTCTGGACGGAAAACCGCCTGAGCGAAGCCCAGCATCTGGCCCTCAAGCTCAGGCAGATGATCATCGATCTTCAAATTCCCCACGTAAAATCCCGGGCGGCCCCCTATATCACCGCCAGCTTCGGTCTCTATGTTCTCCGGGGCAGCACAGATACGGCGCCGGCAGAGGCAAATATCACTGCGGAAGAACTCTACGAATATGCGGACCAGGCCCTCTATGAGGCAAAAAAACAGGGCCGGGACCGTATCATACTCCTTGATTCGGCGGACAAAACCTTGCGGCAGATAGTCCGGGTGGACAAGCGGACGGAACCGGGGCTTTAGTATGTATGCGCTGATTGCTGCGGTACCGCTGGTACTTGCCCTGGTTTTAATGATTGCCTTTCGCCTTCCCGCAGCAAAATCTCTGGCCGCGTCCCTGAGTGTCTCCATCATTCTGGGGCTCCTGGTATGGAAGATGGAAGTGATCACCGTTCTTGCCTACGGGATACTGGGCTTCCTCTCCTCATGGGATGTGCTGCTCATCATCTTTGGGGCCATACTGCTCCTCAACACCCTCAAGGCAGCCGGGGCCATTGAGGCCATTAATGCCGGGTTCCGCAATATTTCCACAGACAGGCGGATACAGATCATCATCATTGCCTGGATGTTCGGGGCCTTTGTGGAAGGGGCCGCCGGTTTCGGAACTCCTGCGGCCCTGGCTGCGCCCCTCCTCGTGGGACTCGGCTTCCCCCCGGCGGCGGCCTGCATTGCCGCGCTGGGGGCAAACAGCACCCCGGTTCCCTTTGCCGCAGTGGGCACCCCGTCCCTTACCAGCATCGCCGCCTTAGCGGAGGACATTGCTGCAGCGGGGGGCACGGTCGAAGCGTGGACCAAAGAATTTTCCCGGCTGACCAGTATTTTTTTGGGGGCAGGGGGCCTGCTGGTGCCTTTCCAAATTTGTGCAATCATCGTTGTCATGTTCGGGAAGGAACGAAAGCTGCGGTCCGTGCTGGAAATACTTCCCTTTGCCCTTTTTTCCGGGGCGGTCTTTGTGGTTCCCTATCACCTGTTGGGGACATTTGCCGGGCCGGACTTTCCTTCCATCATCGGTTCCCTCATCGGTCTTGGGGCGGTGATAATCGCGGCGAAATTCAAATTCCTGACGCCCCGGCATGTGTGGGATTTTCCGGGAGCAAGCGGCCCGGCTGTCGAAAAAGTCCCGGAGGCTTTAACCCCAAAGATGAGCCTCCTCAAGGCATGGTCCCCCTATGTGATCATTGCGGCGCTGCTCCTCATTACCCGCATCCCGGCGCTGGGAATAAAGGGATTACTTCAGTCCGTCAAAATTATCATCCCAAATATTTTGGGTGTGGAGGGGGCAACCTATTCCTTCGCGGCCCCCTACAATCCGGGGATATTCCCCTTCATGGTGATTTCCCTTATCGCGGGATTGCTCTTTGGCCTTTCGTTTAAGGAAACCGGCAGGATTTGGCGGGGCACAATGCGGCAAATAACCGCTGTGGCGATAGCCCTGTTCTGCGGAGTGGTCATGGTACAGATCATGCGCTATTCATCGGTCAACCAGTCGGGACTGCCCAGTATGCTCCAGCAGATCGCCGCATCATTAGCGAACGGGGTGGGCCGGGTGTTCCCGCTTGTCTCCCCCCTCATCGGCCTTATCGGAGCCTTTGTCTCCGGGTCCTGTACGGTTTCGGGGCTCCTGTTTTCGCCCCTCCAGTTCGAGACCGCCCGCATGTTGGGCTTTAATACGGCAGGAATTATTGCACTGCAAATGGCGGGGGGCTCCATTGCCAGCATCATCAGCATCAACAACGTAATCGCCGTAACATCCACCACCGGCGCTACCGGCAGCGAAGGAAAGATCCTGCTGGTCAACATGCTGCCCTGCTTCATCTATTATGTACTGATTGTGATCACATCGGCGCCCTTCTTCTTTTTTTGATAGAATCACTACCGGCAGATTCTACAGCCCCATGCAGCCATAAACCCCCTATCTTTTCTAAAACAGTCATACGGCCTATACTGGCTCCGTATGAAAAAGGCTGCTTTACTTGTCGTATTGGCGGTTTTGTCTTTTTCTTTTGTTGCCGCACAAGACCGGGACGCTGTTGAAATTACCGGTTCCGGGGTGAACGGGTGGGTGCTGCATAAAGATGTCATTCGCCAAAATGCCCGGCCCGGAGATTACATTACGGTGTTCAACGGGATAAAGCTAAACGCTCCCATGTATTTAACCCAGGGCGATATTGATTACAGTAAAGCTCACTATACTGCCCCGCCGCCTCCGCCAGTACCCGCAATGGTGTGGATAAACGGCGGGACCTTTACCATGGGCAGCCCTTCATCTGAGGCCGGGCGAAATGATAATGAAGTGCAGCATCAGGTAACGGTGAGCGGTTTTTTTATGGGAAAATACGAGGTAACACAGGGGGAGTACGAGGCGGTGATGCGGACCAACCCCAGTACCTGGGAGGGGTCAAATCTTCCGGTAGAGGAGATAAGCTGGTTTGACGCGATGGAATACTGCAACAAGCGGAGCCAACGGGAAGGCTTAACACCGGTGTATACGATAAGCGGGGTCGGGGACAACCGGACGGTAACATGGAACCGCAATGCCCAAGCTGACCCACGGTCAGCAGGCTACCGCTTACCCACGGAGGCGGAATGGGAATATGCGTGCCGTGCGGGGTCGACCGGGCCTTTCAATACCGGCAATAACATCACCACCAGCCAGGCAAATTACGATGACGATAAGTACCGGAGGCCACTTCACGCATTATTGCACTCCTCGTGGAGCAGGACAAGGGAGGTAGGTAGTTTTACGCCTAATTCCTGGGGATTGTACGATATGCATGGGAATGTGTGGGAATGGTGTTGGGACTGGTACGGTGACTATAGTACCGCCGCTCAGACAGACCCGGTAGGCGATATTATGAGGTCCGAGCGCGGTCTACGCGCCGGTTCGGGGTGCCACCGCGTTCTACGCGGCGGTGGTTGGCACTCCACCGACCAGGGCCTGCGGTCGGCCCAGCGGAGCTTCACCGATCCTTCGCTCGGTCACCCCGAGGTCGGTTTCCGCGTGGTTCGTCCCTAGTTTATACAGTAACCGCCTAATAGCGGCACGAAATGCCTCATTTCAAATCAAAATATTACCGAAATTCGAAGAATGGACGCCGGAGGACCGTCTATGTTAGGACGTGTCAAGCCCAAAATACGGGTCTAGGCCCGCCCGCCCTTGACAAGGCCGCCATGCATGCTATGCTTTTTTACTGGTAAGTAGCAGGAGAAAAATATGAACAAAACGATGAATCCCGTCAGTAAAAACCGGATCGCCCTATTCTGCGGCGCGCTTGCCCTCATCTTTGCGGTCTTTTCCTTTGCGGGGTGTGATTTGCTCGAAGAATACCATGGCGACGGTTCCGTAACATTCCTCACCTTGGCCGCCAACGGCTCGGCCGCCCCCGACATCACCACCACCAGGCTGACCCTGACCTTCAGCGAGCCCATCACGGGCCTAACGGCGAGCCACATCACCATAACCGCTAATGGTACCGGTACAACCAAAGGTGCCCTGACCGGCTCATGGCCAACGTATCAACTTACCGTAACAGGCATAACTTCAGGCGGTGTTATTACTGTGGCGGTGTCTAACCCGCCGGGCTATACCATTACCCCCGCCTCAAAAACCGTGGCGGTATTTAAATATACTACGCCTACCGTTGTAGCATTCAACACCCTGACCGCCAACGACTCGGCCTCGGCCACCACCACCACGCTGACCCTGACCTTCAGCGAGCCCATCACGGGCCTAACGGCGAGCCACATCACCATAATCCCTAATGGTACCGGTACAACCAAAGGTGTCCTGACCGGCTCAGGGACAACGTATCAACTTACCGTAACAGGCATAACTTCAGACGGTACTATTACCGTGGCGGTGTCTAACCCGCCGGGCTATACCATTACCCCCGCCTCAAAAACCGTGGCGGTTAAATATATACCCGTGTATACAGCAACCTGACCGCCAACGGCTCTGCTGGCATCGCAACCACCTCCACGCTGACCCTGACCTTCAGCGCGCCCATCACGGGCCTGGAGGCGAGGCACATCATCATAACCAAAAATGGCACCGGTACATGGGCCGAAGCCCTGACCGGCTCAGGGACAACGTATCAACTTACCGTATCAGGCATAACTGCAAGCGGTTATATTAACGTGGAAGTGCGGGACCCGCCGGGCTATACCATTGCCCCCTCAAAATCCGTAAAGGTCTATAAATCGGGCACCTACGCCATCGGCGACCAGGGCTCCGGCGGTGGGAGAATCTTCTATGTAAACCGCAAGGGTTTTACCTCAAACGGCGTAACCTGCCACTACCTTGAAGCGGCTCGTGTGGATATAGGCCTCTTAAACTGGAGTAGGCGCGTCATCTCTAACAACTATGACTATTATTCTAATCCCGGAGGGACAGGAACCGACATCGCGGCCTTGTACGCATCTTCTTCAGTGTACAATGATTCGCTGGTGTTTTCACGTGATTTCACTGACGGGCGTCCTGGCGTTTCCAAGAAGGATGCTATCATGCGCGTTCGGGCTATCCGGGCCTTTTAACGCTTTTGCCGAAAAGGCGGTCGTCGCCTAATGGCGGCTGACACCTTTTGACCTCACCGGTGGCGAGGAGTACATGGTACCCCCGGCCCGGTGGCGTTTTGAGGGGCTTCCCGTTTTTTCAATTCTTCTGACAGATGCAAGGCGCTTTTCAGTACCAGTTTCTGGTCCCCTTCGGATAAGCCCTCTACCGCCTGTATCAGAGAGCGCAGACCAAGGCTAAGGCTTGCCAAGGTCATTTTGTGACGATTTTCACTCCCCGGCGCCCGGTCACCCCTGCGCGCCCACCTGCCACCTTGCTTTCGCGTTGCTTTTGTGCTAGATTAGGGACGTGGACCTCGTCATTGAGTTCAGACCTTCTGCATTCAAACACAGCTACACCGAGCAAGATATTCGCCATGCGCTTAAAAACAAAGCATACGATGCCCCGCTGACAGACTTCCCCGATAAATACGGCGTTGTCGGCTTTGACGCCAAGTGGAACCTGATTGAAGTGTTGTATAACCCAATTGACGATAACACTATCAATGTATTTCATGCGAGAAAACTTCAAAAGGGCTTTCTCGCAGGACTCGATTTGTAGGAGACAATTATGGCTAAAATGACTGATGAAGAAGCGGACTATTGGGATGAGTACTTTACCAAGAATCCGCCCAAACTTGGCCCCAACGGATCGGGTTGGCTCTCCCAGCGGGAGGCGCGTATCCTGGGCATGGACGATCTATCCGCGACCTGGCTGCGCGGCAAGGCGGAAGCCGCCCACACCAGCGTAGGGCAAATCATCAACGAACTTGTCCGCAAGGAGATCGCAGTTCAATCTGCATAATTTCCTCATTCATATCACAACTGCGAAAAACCGCCGTTGCCGGGGCACGCAGAGGCGCCCGGCGCCATTTACCGCCCCGCCGGGACCTGATAAACTGTTTCCATGAACGCCGTCATTGCCCCGCACCGCTTTACCGGAACCTTTAGGGTTCCCGCCTCCAAGTCCCACACCATCCGTCGGCTCCTTATCGCCGCCCTTGCGGACGGCGTTTCTGAGATTGACTATCCCCTGGACAGTCTGGACGCCCGCTCCTGTGTTGCCGCCTGCCGCGCCCTTGGCGCAGAGATTACCGAACACCGTTCGGCCGATCCGCAATGCGCCAATCCCCCCGATGAACGCGGTGAAAAACTTGCCGGGTATACGGTACGCGGCATCGGCTTTGGAGTGAACAACGGAAACCTGAAAACCTCGGCCCGGCCAATTGATGTCGGCAATTCCGGCACCACTCTTTTTCTTGCGCTGGCAGTGGCGGCCTTGGGATCATCGCCCGTCGAATTTGACGGGGACGAGCAGATCAGGCGGCGCAGCGCAGCGCCCTTGCTGGAAGCCCTTACCGGTTTGGGCATACGGACGGAATCAAAAAATGGGAACGGCTGCGCGCCCATAAGCATCCGGGGCCCATGGAAGGGCGGCCGGGTCAGCCTCCCCTGCCCCACGAGCCAGTACCTTTCAGCGATACTGCTTGCGGCGCCCTTGGTTCCGGCGGGAACCGTCACAGAAATTGACGTGCCCCTCCTCAACGAAAGGCCCTACATCGAAATGACCCTTTCCTATTTGGACGCCCAGGGCATTCACTATGAGACTGACGATAACTTCTCCTGTTTCCGCATCCCCGGCGGCGCATCATACAAAAGCACGAAGGGCCCCGTGCCCGGCGATTTTTCATCCGCCGCATTTCCCGGCGCTGCCGCTATTATCGGCGGCGGTCCCGTCACCCTCCTGGGCCTGGACCCCAATGACCCGCAGGGCGACAAGGCGATCTTCGACATGCTGCAAAAAATGGGCGCTTCAGTGAAGTGGGAAAAAGTTGAAAGCGCCGGTTCTGCCGGAAGCGAATGGCAGCTCACGGTGTCCCGCTCCGGCGCACTCAAGGGCGGCGAATTCGATCTTAATGACACGCCGGACCTGCTCCCCATCATGGCGATCCTTGGCTGTTACGCCGAAGGGACCACTGCACTGGTCAATGTGGCCCACGCACGGATAAAAGAAACCGACCGCATCGCGGTAATGGCTTCTGTGCTGGGAAAACTCGGCGCGGATATTCAAGAACGGCCCGATGGCATCATCATTCACGGCAACAGTAATACTGCGGCCGCGCAGCGGTGTGCCTTACACGGCGGAACCGTGAGCGGGCACGGGGATCACCGGGTAGTGATGGCCCTGGCGGCGG
>BNVT01000023.1 GCA_025998295.1 Endomicrobiia bacterium | reverse complement strand
ACTGAATCCATATGAAATATAAGAGATAGAAGTATAAATTTAACCTATAAGCATACAGATTGGATAAAAAAAAGATTTTGATTTTGAAAAATTAGAGTGTTACCACTGTAAATTGTTGCCTGTATGTAAGGGCGGGTGTAATATGGTAAGAAGGTTTAAAAAAGAAACTAATATAGGAAATTTTTTAGAACTAGGGTGTAATGAATGGAAATACGAATATGAAAAAGGATTAAAATTATATTATAGAAATCTCAAAGAAAAATGAAAAAATTAGTACGATATTTAGTCTTTTTAGAAATTATAAGATAGAAGTTTTTCAATATTTGTGTATTGATTTTCTTCTAAAATTTGTAAATATAGTTTCCGAGTTTTTGTTTGTGATTTTTATCGATACAGTTAATATTAGCAATAATTTTATTTTGATTTTTGTGATTTTATACATTTCCGTGTTGATTTTCAGCTCAATTTCTGTTTTATTTAAAACGCTTACTTATTTTTATTAGAAAATAAAGGTTTATTTGATTTTAGAAGGACCATTTTAACAAAATTCTTAAATTCTAGATATAAATGCTATATAATCTAAATAAAGGTTCGCACTTATCTCAAAGAATAATAAATGACACAGACCTTGTAAATAGTTTATTTATAGGGCCAATAGCAAGTAGCATAAGTTCAATATTCTTTTTAGTTTGTTTGCTGCCGATTTTTTTACAATTTAATCTCCTAACCATTTTGTTGCCTACTTTAAGCGCTGTTTTACCGTTTTTGTTTTTATCTTTTTTTAATAAGAAGAATCGGTATTTTACATCTCAATACCAAGAAAAATTTGCTTTATATTCTTCAAAATTATCAGATACAATAGATTCTATTAGAGAAATAAAATTATTTGATATATATAAAAAAGAGACAGACAAGATTGATTCTGAAGTTAAAGATTTAGTTGAAATTAATACAAGAATGGCTTTTTGGGGATATACATCCGGACAATTCAGCGTAGCGTTGCAACATATTGTTATTGGGGTTTTGTTTGGATTTTTGGGATATCAAGTTCAGCAGAAAATAATTACATTAGGACAAGCAGTTTTTATTTGTAGTATATCAACACATCTTTTCTCTGTTGTTGGTGATTTTTGGAGTCTTTATTTTTCTACTAAAAACTCTGATGTTCCTTGGAAAAGAATTAAAAGAATACTGCTTAGAGAGTCTGAAAAGAAAGATTTTGAAGATAATAGCGTTAAAAAAATTAACAGTATAGCTTTTCAGAACGTTTTAGTAGAAAAAAATGGCAAAAGTATATTAAGAAATTTTGATTTAGAAATTATTTCAAACGATAAAGTCGTTTTAATTGGAAATACTGGAGTTGGCAAAACTACAATTTTAAATTTAATAGTACTTTTTGATAATATATCGGCCGGCAAAATTCTAATTAATAACAAAGACTTATACAGCATAGACGTTAAAAATTTTAGACATAGAATTTCCTACTTCACGCAGGATTCATTTTTATTTAATACAACTATCAAGGAGAACATTCTATTAAATTTGGATTGTAATAATCTGGAAATCAAAAATATTTAGAAATTATAAAAATATGCAAACTTGAAAATTTGAACGATAAAAAAGTTGTAGGAAATAAAGGCATATTTGTTTCGGGAGGAGAAAGGCAAAGGATAGCTTTAGCAAGATGCTTAATAAAAAATTTTGAAGTTTTATTGCTGGACGAATTTGGGAATTCTGTTCATGAAAATATGGAAATGGAAATTTATAAAAATCTGCTCAATTTTTATAAAGATAAAATTATTGTTGCTGTCTCTCATAGAACAAATATTTCTAATTTATTTGATAAAAAAATTCAATTGTAAATTGCTATCGGGGTATAAATGATTCAAAAAAGAATATTTTTCGTAAACAACTTTATCATAATAATGGCTATAATTTTTATATTTATTTTTTTTATTCCGATGTTTACAATTAATCTTCCTTTGGATTATAAAATCATCAAAAATAACTTAATAGTAGACGCGAGAGATATAAATATGAAAAAAGATTTATTTGTAAAACTTGAAAACAATACCGTAATTATAAACCATAATACTGGAAGTTTTAAAATTAATAGAAACGATGTTCAAAGAAACCAAATTATTTTAGATATAACGGCAACTGAATGTTAGTAGAGAAAATGATTTAAAAGTATTTTATGATTTTAAAAAAAATGTCGTAAGTTATATCTCAAAAAAGTTGTACAGTAAATAGCTGGTATTTGCCAATTTCAACAAGAGGAAGTAGAACAATAAATTTCGTCTAAAAGTGGCAATAAAACTACCATTGAAAGTCTAAGCTGATTCTGTTGGTGAAAAATACTATGCTAACCGTCAATTTATAAAGTGTCAGGCGCATATAAAATTTATATCAAATCTGTAGGCATGATTTCTATGCCTATAAGAGTTCCCCATGACTGTTTAAAATTGTCAAGAAATATTGCAAGTTTTAGTATATTTTCTCTTTCGCCCTTGATAATTATATGCTTTCTGTAAATATTATTTAATTTTGAAATATATGCCGAAACTGGTCCTAAAAGCTTAAGTCCTAATTTGTAACTTTTAACCAACTCTTCAAGAAAAGAAATTAATTTTTCAGAATCTTTGGCAGCTTTTTTTTCATCTTTATTCCTAATTGAAATTTTTGCGACATCGCAGTAAGGTGGATAAAACAATTTTTTTCTCTGCTCTATCTCGACATTATAAAAAGATACAAAATCATGATTTTTCGCGTGTTCTATAGCGTAGTGATTAGGAAGATTTGTCTGCACTATTACGGAGCCTCTAATATCTCCCCTGCCGCTGCGCCCTGCAACCTGAGTTATAAGCTGAAAGGTTTTTTCTACCGATTTAAATCCTGGGAGATGCAAAGATGTATCCGCATCTATGACGCACGCTAAACTTACTCTTGGAAAATCAAAACCTTTTGCTATCATTTGAGTCCCGAGTAATATATCGTATTCTCCATTTTTTATACCGTTATAAGCTTTTTCATAATTTTCTTTTAAAGATGCCGTATCGCCATCAAGTCTGAAAATTCTTGCGGTTTTAAAAAGTTTTTTAAGTTCATCTTCAACTTTTTGTGTTCCTGTGCCAAAAACCGTTACTTCTCTGCTTTTACATGCAGAACATGCTACAGGTAGAGATTTTGTCTCTCCGCAATAATGACATTTCAACGAGTCTGGATTTCTGTGAAAAACCATTGAAATTGAACATTTCGGACATTGATACACACTTGCACATTTTCTACACATAATGACCGGAGAATATCCTCTGCGATTCAAAAATACTATAACCTGTTCTTTTCTTGATAAAGCTTTTGATATTGCGTCAACTGTTTCAGACAGTAACAAACTGGATTTAAAAAATCTGTTCTTAAGAGAAACAACTTTTACTTCTGGAAGTTCTTTCCCATCTATACGTTCGTTTAACTCTATTAAATTTATCTTATTTTCAAGAGCATCTTTATAGCTTTCAAGGGACGGTGTAGCCGAGCCTAAAACTACAACCGCATTATGATAATTGCCTCGCCATTTCGCTATTTCTCTAGCATCATAAGATGGTTTTTGTTCCTGCTTATAAGTATGTTCATGTTCTTCGTCTATAACTATAAGTCCTAAATTTTCAAAAGGAGTAAAAATGGCAGATCTCGCGCCTATCATTATCTTTATATCAATGGATTTTGCTTTTGAAAATAATTTATATTTTTCGATATTACTTATGCCGCTATGCCACACTCCTACTTTTAAACCAAATCTTTTTGTCATAACATATACAAATTGTGGCGTAAGAGAAATTTCAGGAATAAGCATTATGGCGGTTTTATTTTGTTTTAAAGCATATTCTATGGCATTTATATACACTTCCGTTTTACCAGAAGCAGTTACGCCATGAAGAAGAAACGAGGTATAAATATTCTTTTCAAGAGACTTATTAATTAAATTAACGGCTTTGTTCTGATCTATATTTAGAATGTGCCTTTCTTGCACTAGCTCTGTAGGTGTATTTTTAACTTTTGAAATTCTCTTAGGAGGTTTCATTGAGACAGAAATTATTGATGCAAGAGCTTCACCCAAAGAGCATACATAATTCTTTGAAATATAATTCGCAAGTTCCATCGTTTCGCAAGTTATAAGGGAATCTTTATCTATAATCTCAATAATACGTTTTAATTTTAAAGAATTGTTTCCCTCAATGTTTAGGGAGGAAACCGCATAACCGGTTAAAGTTCTTTTACCAAACTGAACTCTAACTCTTTTACCAACCACATATTCAGGATTTATAGATTCCGGAGGTAAGTAGTAGAAATTTTTATTTAAAGGAACAGGAATAGATACTTCTAAAACTATCATCCCCCTGTATCCAAAAAATGCATGACCCTCATCATATCTTCCCATACAAATTTTTTTAAATTAGGGTTCCTAAGAAGTGCTGCAGGATGATATGTAGGCATCAACTTTATACCTTTGTATTCCTTTACAAGTCCTCTTATTTGGCTGATAGGTTCTTTATTATTCAAAAGCCCCTTTGTGGAAGATGCGCCTAACGTTACAATAATTTTTGGTTTAATAATTTCAAGTTGTATATCTAGATAATTTTTGCAAACACTCATTTCTTCGGGAGTAGGTGGTCTATCGTTTGCGCGTTTTTCAGAATTAGACGGATCAATCATGGGATGGCATTTAACTATATTTGCAATATAAACAGTTTCCCTTGTTTGCCCTATTGCTTCAATAATTTTCGTTAAAAGATGTCCGGCTTTGCCTATAAAAGGTTCCCCCTTATGATCTTCATCATACCCGGGACCTTCACCTACAAATATCAAATCTGCACTTGGAGAACCTGCTCCAAACACTGCGTTTAAACGGCTTTCGCCCAAAGGACACTTTTTACAAGAATTAACTTCTTCTCTCAACTTATCAAGTTCTTCTTTTGAATATAAAATTTCTGTAGAAAAAGTTTTTTGTTTTGTCGCCTGCAAAATGCTTTTTGCTGCTTTGGTATCTACAACAATATGTTTATAAATCTCGTCTTCACCCCAGTTGCTATACTCTTTGAGAGATATTTTTGCCAGATTTAATATTTTTAAATATTCGGATTGTTTCATTGATAATTTTTCCAGCAATAATTTTTTTATTTTTATTTTTTATTTCCAAAACACCGTCTGCGCTTATAATCTTAACCGTAGTATTATCTGCTCCAAATGATTCTGCCCCGTTAGCAACTATCAAATCAAGATTTTTATTTTTCAATTTAGTTCTGGCATTATTTACTAGATGTTCAGTTTCAAGCGCAAACCCTACAACAACTTGATTTTTTTTATTTTTTCCACAATATCGAATAATGTCTGGATTTTGTTTAAGTTCTATTGATGATGTTAATGTATCTTTTTTTATTTTATGATCGTAAGTTTTAAAAGGTCTGTAATCAGTGACAGCGGCGACACCTATAGTAACATCGGCTTTTTTAAAGATAGATTTTACTTCTTTAAACATTTCTAATGCTGTTGTAACTTTTATCAATCTTACATTTTTAGGATATATATTTGCTGGGCCTGAGATGAAAATTATTTCATATCCTTTTTTTAAAACGGCTTGGGCAAGAGCATTACCCATTTTGCCCGAAGATTCGTTACTTATATATCTTACAGGATCAATGTATTCTTTCGTTGGTCCTGACAAAATTAGAAATGTGACTTTTTTTGGCATTACTTGCAGTTTTCCTCTACGGCAGATACAATAACGTCAATTTTAGCAAGTTTTCCATCTCCAGAGTCGCCACAGGCAAGTATGCCTTTTTCCGGCATAATAAATTTACAGCCGTAACTTTTTAACGTTTCAATATTGGTTTGTGTAGCTTTATGGTTAAACATATTTGAGTTCATTGCTGGACATATTAAAACTTTAGCTTTAGAAGCAAGCACAGTACACGCGAGCAAATCATCAGATCTCCCGCATGCAAGTCTTGCAATTATATCTGCTGTCGCGGGAACAACAATAATCATATCCGCTTTTTTAGCTAAAGATATGTGATTTATTGACCACGTACACGTATCTAGAGTATCAAACATACTTGTATATACTTTATTTTTTGATAGTGTCTGCAATGTAAGCGGCGTTACAAATTTAGAGCCACCTTTCGTTAAAATACATTCGACATTTGCTTTAAGCCTAACAAGCCGCCTTATAATATCGCAGCTTTTATATGCCGCAATACCGCCCAAACACCCAAGACAATATTTTTATTCTCTAAAGTCATATTCTCCTTAAAATACGTTTTATATTACAAAAATCGCCAAATCTTTCTTGAGCGTATTGGCCCAACTTTCAACTTGCATTACTGCCATGTATATACCTCGTCTGCTGGGCGGCTATCGCTGTTTAATGTTAATGTTTCTTGAAAATCAGCACGCAAAGAAGGAACAGAAGAGTTGTAATAAGATATCGTTACTGTTATCGGAGGAACCTTTTCTTCTTCAACGAAACGAGCGCCTGCAACTTCTATTACTATACAACAATCAGTATCGGCAGAATCATAAGTACTACTACGGCCATAACCACCAGCATTACGTATACAACCCTGATTATCAAAATCAAGGAGCAGCCAAAAATGATCATCAATTTTAGCATTTTCACTGGATCTACTGGAGCTGGAACTACTTTTACGTCCGCAATAGTCCTCTTGCATAAAGCGTTCAGTTTTTTCGTCATTGTATTTGATGTTGATGCAGCAACCGGCAGTCTGAATGGTTGTGGTAAGATGCTTGCTCAGATATAAATAGGTGGCAGCCCAGGCAGCCTGAGTATACTCGCTCAAGCCTAAATTGCAAGTTTTTTGTAATCTTTGCAATCAAATCTTTTCCTCGCTGCTGAGTAGCACTTAATTTAGTCTCAGACGTAGTTACATGCCTTTTGTTTACAAGAAAAGCGTTCTTTTTATCGCACGAACTTAAGACAAGACTAAATGCAGCAAATATGCTCAAATATCGTTTTGGTTTCATTGCTACCTACCTTTTACCCATATCTTTTATTTTTGCAATATTTCTTCTAATATTGTTTTTACTGCATACACAATCCTACATGCGAGGGCGATCTGCCGCAACAGTCACTTCATGACTTGCTTCTTTTTTCATTTTTTTACGCAATTCTTCTATTTTTTCATAAGTTGCAACATTTGCTATAACATCGCTTAATGCTTTGCTTATAAGTTCTGCCTGTCCAAGCTTTCTAAAATCTTCATTTTGTTTGTTAACTTTAATCCATGCCAATGCAAGCATTACTATGTCGTACCGTCCCAATTGAGATGACGACACAGCCACTCCTAACTGCGCTTCTGTTAATAACATTTTTTTTGATCTCCTGTTAGTGCGATTTAATCAAAAATATTTTTGGTTCTTTTTAATTTTATATTCTAAAGACTTTATGATAGTCTTAACTGTATCTATAGTTTCATTTAGCTGTTTGTTTATAACCAAATATTCGTATTTGTTAAGATACTTAAGTTCTTTTTTTGCATTGCTTAAGCGTACGTCTATTATTTTTTTGCAATCTTCATCCCTTGCCGTCAATCTTTTTTCAAGAGTTTTAAGATCAGGTGTCATTATAAAAATCATACATGCCTGCGGATACTGTTTTTTTATATTTATTCCGCCTTGAACATCAATTTCTAAGAGAATATTTCTTCTTGTCTCTAATACATTATCTAACAAATCTTTCGAAGTTCCGTAATAGTTGCCGTGCACTTTTGCCCATTCAGCAAATTTCTCTTCTTCAATCATTTTTTTGAATTCAGATTCATCAACAAAAAAATATTCCCTGCCGTTTTTCTCCCCCTGTCTTGGACATCTTGTTGTGTATGATCTCGAATATACAATACTCCTACTGCTTTTAACAATAGCACTGCACACACTAGTCTTGCCAGCCCCAGACGGAGCGGAGATAACGACTATACCACCCAAAGGCTTAATATGCTTGTTTGATTTCTTATTCAAAATTAAAAGTCCTAGTAGACTAAAGAAAAAACCGGTCTTGGCAATGTCTTTGCGTCGAATTAAAATTGTGTATAATCGAACTTGAAAGAACTCGGGGAGGCGGGACTTGAACCCACAGCCTCCTGCTCCCAAAGCAGGCGCGATAGCCAATTACGCTACTCCCCGATTACCTCATAAACTTCTTATAATTTCCTTAGCTTTTTGCAAAGCCTTTGCCCTATGACTTATGGAATTTTTCACTTCACAATCAAGCTCTGCAAAGGTTTTCATAAACTCTGGAACATAAAAAATAGGATCGTACCCAAATCCATTAAATCCTTTAGCTTGCGAGACTATTGTACCAGATATTTTTCCATCTGCCAAATAAATTTTTCCGTCAGGACTTGAAATAGCAATTACCGTCCTAAAATTTGCCGTTCTTCTTTCTTTTGAAACGCCCTCTAAGGCGTCAAGTAACTTTTTATTATTATCGTCATAAGAACACTCTTCTCCGGCATATCTTGCGCAATAAACACCGGGGCCTCCGTTTAAATAATCAACTTCTAAACCGGAGTCATCGGCAATAGCCCATTTTTTAAAGAAAACGGCGGCTTCTTTTGCTTTCTTTGCCGCGTTTTCTTCAAGAGTTTTTCCATCTTCTACAATCTTAGGATATTGAGAAAAAGAAGTCATCGATATAATTTCAATATCCAAATCTTTTAGTATCGATTTTATTTCTTCTACTTTATGAATATTGCCCGTAGCAATAACCATATCTTTTATCATTTTAAAATCCTTTGCCATCAAATATTGTCAAGTAATACGACAAGCTTTTGCCACTTTCTTGTTAGTCAACTAACTCTTGTATTGATACATAGGTTAGTCGGCTATATTTTTATTTTTTGAAAAAATATGTGTGAACGTTTTTAACTCTTCAGACTTTAAAATATATGAAATTACAATAAATGCTGTTAAGCCCAAAGTTATAGCAGCAGGAACTGCAATAAATAAATTCTTTGAAATCTTACATATGTTCCAAGCTGCAATACCCGTTCCGACAGCTGCAAGCAAAGATTTTAAGGATGAAAATAATATCTTCTTAAGACCAATTTTTCCTATACGCTTTTTCAGATAAACGACGAGCAATATTAAATTAAAATAAGACGATACAGCTGTTGCAAGAGCAAGCCCACCTATGTTCATAGGACGCATTAGCGCAACACATAAAACGACATGTAGTATCATTGCCCATATTGCTACTTTAACAGGTGTTTTAGTATCTTGAAATGAATAAAACGCATTTGCAAAAATTTTTGATAAGGCATAAGCGGGAAGTCCTAAAGAATAATAAAACAAAGCATTGTTTGTCATAATTGATCCTAAATAATCAAATCTACCATGCTCAAATAAAAGCTTTACTATAGGAAGTCCTATAACCATAAGCCCGCTCGTAGCTGGAAGAAGAGCAAAAACCGTAAGACGCATAGAATAATTAAGGGAGCTTTTCAGGGCTGTCATATCTTTTTTGGCAAAAGCTTTTGACATTGCAGGAAGTGCAACACTGGCGAGAGCAAGTCCAAAAATTGCCAAAGGCATCTGCATGAGTCTGTTTGAATAACTAAGAGCTGTCACATATCCTTCTCCTAGTGACGACGCACATCGATTGTCAACCAAGGCATTTATCTGATCTACAGATAAACCTATAATTGATGGTATCATAAGAAAAATAATTTTTCTTATGCCAGGATGTTTTAAATCAAATCTAAATTTTAAATGCCACCCCAAGCTTTTAAGCTTGGGATATTGTATAAAAAAATGAAGTGCGCCTCCAATAATAACGCTTACGGCAAGTCCTTTAATTTGATTGTCCGAAACAATCGCAGGAGCAATGGCAAGCATATAAAAAATTTCAGAAAAACTTAATCCCGAAGGCGCAAATGCAGGAAGAAAAAATGAATGTAAAGTGTTTAAGATTGCCATCAAAAAAGCTGCAAGACATATAAAAATAATAAAAGGGAACATCAATCTTGTAAGTTCTATTGCAAGCTGCATTTTCTCAGGATCAGTTGAAAATCCACCTGCTACTATCTTTGCCAAAAGCGGTGAAAAAAATACCCCTAAAATAGACACAATTATCAATATTAGAAAAAGAATTGTAAAAACTACGTTTAAAAAGTTTTGCACTTCTGGTTTTTCTTTTTTATGTAAATACTCACTCAATACAGGTATAAATGCCGCTGAAAATGAACCTTCCCCAAACATACGTCTGAAAAGATTGGGAATTTTAAAAGCTGTATAGAAAGCATCGGCAAACATACCTGTCCCAAATAAATTGGCAGCAACTATGTCCCTGATACAACCTAAAATTTTTGAAAGAGTAGTCCCAACAGCCGTTTTGCCGGCATACTGCGCTAATGTTTTATTTTTCATAATTATATTTATCTTTTATATAAATTCGATATCAGGCTGAGATCTAAACCATGTGTTTTGACGTTTAGCGTAATGCCTTGTATCTCTTGAAAACTTTAAAATCATATCGTTCTTTGAAATCTTTTTATCTAAGTACTGCACTACGTACCTATACCCTATACCACTTAAAGCTGGACAATTTTTGTCAAAACCCATATTTAAAACTTTTTGCGTTTCTTCAACCATTCCAGTGTCTATCATTTGTTTACATCTTTCATTAATTCTCTTATGTAGGACTTCATTTTTGACAGAAATACTGTAATGCTTAAAACTGTATCTTGGACTTTTAGGCTTAAAATGTTCTTTGAGAGTTCTTCCAGAAAGGATATTTACTTCCAGTGCTCTAAGTAATCTTTGCGGGTTTTGTTTATTTTTTTCGGCAGCTTCAGGATCTAATTTTAAAAGTCTGTTGTAAAGTTCTTCTTGAGTTTTAGCGCTTAGTTCTCTTCTTAAAGGTTCATTGGCTTTAGGCATATCGTCAAGCCCATAAAGTAAAGCTTTAATATACAAACCCGCACCACTTGTTACAATGGGGATTTTGCCTTTGTTTACAATCTCTAAAATTTTTAAATCAGCATCATGTACAAACTCTGCAGCGCTATAAGTTTGATCTGGACTTATAATATCTGTTAAATGCTGGAAAATTCCGTCAATTTCACGAAGACCATCTTGTATAAAAGCACCTTCTTTATTAGCGCCAATATCTAAATATTTATATACCTGCCTTGAGTCGCACGAAATTATATCGCCATTTTTTTCTTTACAAAATTCAACGGCTTTTTTTGTCTTCCCGCTTGCAGTTGGTCCTGAAATTATTATTATATTCATTTTCTCTCTTGCTAGTCATACTAAAGAGGCAAGGAGTGACAGATATGCCGTTACTTTATTTGCCTTACCTATCGATAACGGCTGATCACGTATCAAAATTTAGATACAAAACCAATTTCAGTCTCGACACTTGGATTAGATACGACAAGCAGATCTTTGTAGCATCAAATTACTTTGTCATGCTTGTCTATTCTTTTTTAAGATTTTTTAGCAACGCTTTTTTGGCCTTTATCCTATACTGTTTTATTTTGTAAATATTTCAAAATATTATCTCCTGTAAAACAGTCAAAATTTCCCTATGGAGTTGCTTGGCTACATGTGACATTTAAATTTATACTTTTTACATCTGTTACATCGGCATCAGCTTCAGGATATTGCTTTATAACAGTATCTGCTGCAACATCAGAATTTTCTTCGGTCGTAATATTTAAAACAATATCATATTGCTGCGCCCATATTTTTGCTTCTTCAATATTTTTATTTGTAAAATCCGGCATAAGAACCATATCCCCTGTAGGTATTCCATCCGAAACAACAATATTTACAACAGAATCCTTGTCTACTTTAGATCCTGCTTTAACATCTTGAGAGATTACTATATCTTTTTCTACAACAACCGAAAACTTTCTTAAAACTTCACCCATAACCAAAGTTGAATGTCTTAAGGCAATATCTGCCGAACGTATTGTCTGCCCTATTAAATCTGGGACGTAAATCATTTCTCCACCCTGGCTGATTGTTATTTTGATAACTTTTCCTTCTCTAACTATCATTCCTGCCACAGGATTTTGCCTTAAAATTGTTCCTGCAGGTACATTTTGATTAGTTTCTTCTCCTTCTTTTTTAAGAACAAATCCCTTACTTGAAAGCTCTTCCAACGCATTATGAAGGCTTTTTCCAACGATATTTGGAGTTGTAACTTCCTTCTTACTGTGAACTAAAGCGTTCATAATCATATTACAGGCAAGATAACATGCTGCACCTACAATTGCCAACACAATAAATAACTTCAAAATTTTCTTCGACAAAATTCTACCTCTATGTATTCTTTTGCAAATACAAATAATCTCAAAATAAACCGACCAACAAAATGCCTAGCGCCTTTGCTTGCGATGAATGAAACGACAAAGCAATCCAACCATCTGTGTCACCTGTGTCATGTGACGGACATCCTCCTAAATCATCACTTTCTCTAGTGGTCAACAGACCTCTTTTCAAACTTAACTTACAGTTTTATTGTGTATCTAGTTATTAAATTAAATCTAAAAAATCCAAAGTGCTTTCTTCTATTTCTGTACCTGTCAGATATTATTTTAAATATCTGCAAAACGTTTGCGCCAGCTTATTTTCACAACTATTCTATGTCTACCCATTGTTAGTATTTATATACAAATTTGAAAAAGAGATCTGTTTTTACCATATTAAAGCTTAAATTTGTAACCCATACAAGAGTTACAAATCTAGAGAGTAGTTTACTTTAAGCCAAGCTGACCAAGCAAGAAACACACAAATACCCATTTTGCACTATTTCAAATATGTTATAAAAAACAAAGAGAAATTATTGCAGATAGTTGTGATTTTATTCTTAGGCGTTTAAAGATTAGTTTCCAAGGAAAAGATCTTAAGGAATGAAGAAATATAGGCTTTTGTCAAACAAAGACAAGCAAACTTTGCACTTCCAGTTCCAAAACAATAGTCTTTTGTTTAAAAAAACATCACACATTCCTTTTGCTTCCTCAAAAACCCCTTTTTGCACTTTTGCGTTACATTGCTTTCCTATCAAAAGCAATTGTTGATACAGCATTATCCTCGCTGACAATATAACCTAAAATGCTCCTTGTCTTTGTAGTGTCATTTTATCACAATAACAAAAAAAGTCATGAAATGCCTGTGCAACTTTATGTAAGATCTGTACAGCCTCAAATCCCCTTAAACATTAAAATATTTCTTCCCACCCTTCCTCCTCCTCTCCCTGCTCCTCCTCTCCCTGATCTTCCCACTCTTCCAGCTCTTTGCACTCTTCCAGCTCTTTGCGCACTTTTCTCAGCTCTTCTTCTCGCTCTTCCAGCTCTTCCAGCTCTTCCAGCTCTTTGCACTCTTCCAGCTCTTTGCGCACTTTTCTCAGCTCTTCCAGCTCCCTCGCCTGTGCTGCTGCTACTGCTACTGCTACTGCTGTTGCTCTTTCTTGTTCTGCTGCTTGTCTTTCTCGTACTGCTGTTGCTGCTCTTTCTCCTGCTGCTGCTACTGCTGTTGCTCTTTCTTGTTCTGCTGCTTCTGCTGCAGCTACTGCTGTTTGTCTTTCTTGTTGTGCTAATGTTGTTGCTGCTACTGCTGTTTGTCTTTCTTGTTGTGCTAATGTTGTTGCTGCTACTGCTGCTAGTCTTCTTTGTTCTGCTGTTGTTGCTGCTGCTACTGCTTCTGCTCTTTCTTGTCGTGCTGCTTGTCTTCCTCGTACTGCTCTTTCTTCTGCTGTTGCTGCTGCTCGTATTCTTTGTTCTGCTCTTGCTGCTGCTGCTACTGCGTCGCTCTTTCTTGTTGTGCTACTTGTCTTTCTTGTCGTGCTGTTGTTGCTGCTGTTTCTGCTGCTAGTCTTCTTTGTTCTGCGTCTGCTATTCTTTGTTCTGCTTCTTCTACTGCTGGTGCTGCTGCTTGTCTTATTCTTTCTGCTTCTGCTGCTTCTTCTTTCGCTTTTTGTTCTGCTTTTGTTCTTTTTATTTCTTCTACTTTCTCTGGAGTAGC
>BNVT01000022.1 GCA_025998295.1 Endomicrobiia bacterium | reverse complement strand
GTGGCGGATGACAACATCTTCCTTTCCGCCTTTGCCGAAGCCCGGCGGCTTGGCATTCCTGTCTCCTGCCCCTGTGACGCAGGCGGGCCGGAAGCGGAGGCGGCAAAGAAAGCCGGCAAAGGCCGGGACGTGTGGAGCCGCATCGAAGAGAACGTTGCTGTCAAACGGGCCATTGAACTTGGAAAGAAAATGGGTGCCCATGTACACATCGCCCATGTCTCTACCAAGGAATCTGTAAATATGATCCGTGAAGTAAAACGACAATTATTGGGGGCGGACGCCTCTTCCAATTACTCACTAACCTGTGAGGCAACGCCGCACCACATTGCCCTGACCGAAGACGATGCCCATGCGCTGGGGGACGAATCTTACGGCCGGGTGAACCCTTCCCTGCGGAATGAAGAAGACCGGAGGGCAATAATCGAAGCGATACTGGACGGGACCATCGACGCCATTGCCACCGACCACGCGCCCCATTCGGAGACGGACAAGGCCGGGGGCGCCCCGGGCTTTACGGGACTGGAAACCGCTTTTGCGGTATGCTTTACCTGCCTTACCGGGGAAGGATCGGCTTTAGAAAACAGTAATACTGTTGATAGAAAAGCTATTGACCTTAAAAGGCTTTCTTTTTTGATGAGCGCCAACCCTGCACGGATTTTGGGCTTAAATGATCGCGGCAGAATCGCCGTAGGACTGCGGGCGGATCTGGTTATTGTTGACACAAAAGCCGCGTGGACCGTACAGCCTGAATCATTTAAATCCCGTGGAAAAAATTCTCCCTTTAAGGGCCGCACGCTGCGGGGTAAAATTCTTCTAACCCTGCACGAAGGCCGCATTGTGTATGATACAAGGAGCTGAACATGTATAATATGGATAAACTGTACGAAGCGGTTGCCGCAAAGGGCCACGTCTGCGTGGGCCTTGATACTGCGGTTGATTATATCCCGCCCAAGGAACGGAAAGCCGCCGCTTCCGATGCCGAAGCGGTGCTGGCTTTTAACAAGGCCCTTATCGACGCCACCATTGATGATGCTGCCTGTTATAAAGTGCAGATAGCCTATTACGAAGAGCTGGGCCTTGCGGGGCTCACGGCCTATGCAAAGACACTGCGGTATCTGCGGGAACGGGGCGCGCTGGCGATCGCGGACATCAAACGGGGGGACATTGCCGACACGGCGCTGCGTTACGCAAAGGCCCACTTTGACGGCGACTTTGAGGCGGACTTTGTCACCCTCTCCCCTTATATGGGAATGGATTCCATTGAGCCCTGGCTCTCTTATGCCGAAACCAAAGGCAAGGGCGCCTTTGTGCTGATGCGCACCAGCAACAAGGGAATGCGGGATTTTGAATACCAGGAACTGAAAGGCGGCGGCAGGCTTTACGACGCCGTGGGTGACCGGCTTGCGGCGCTGGCGGAATCCCACCGAGGCAAGCACGGCTACGGCGCATTCGGGGCGGTCCTTGGATGCACCGAACAAGACGAGGCAACGGCCATCCGGGAAAAACGGGGGAACCTCTTTTTCCTGATCCCCGGTTACGGCGCGCAGGGCGGGGCCGCCGATGACGCCGCCCTGCTTCTGCGGGACGGGAACGGCGGTGTGGTCAACGCCTCACGATCCATCCTCAAGGCCTGGACTTCAGCACCCGGTGCGGATGATGCAAGCAACAGCTTTGCTGCGGAAGCGGCGCAGAAGGCGGCCATTGAAATGCGGGACGCAATATTGCGCGCGAGCTGTGGCGTTTAATATGGTAGTGTTTTGAAAATGAATGACCAAAAACAAAGCCTTTTAAGCATACTTATCTCCAGTGCTGTCATTAATCAGGAAATATTCCGCCTGGATTTTATCTGGAAGGGCCCTGTCCCAAAGCCCGGCCAGTTTTTTCTGATAAAGCCGAAACGATCCGCAGTTTTTCTGGCGCGGCCTATTAGTGTTGCTTTATGGCAGTCTGATACGGTTCGTTTTCTTATCGCGAAGCGGGGTAGGGGAACAGAGGAACTATTGGCGATGCATCTTAATGAAGAAGTGGAACTTACCGGCCCGCTTGGAAACTGTTGGGAAGATTTTTTCCCGCCTGAAAACACGCAGAAGCCCATCGCCCTCCTTGGCGGCGGTATCGGTGTTGCGCCTCTGGAAGGGCTGCCAAGGGAATTCCCGAAATATGATTTTGACTTTTACGCCGGTTTCAGGACCGGTTTTAAAACAGACGAAGAACGTTACGGTATTCTGGGGCCTGCCGCATTTAATGCGCAAAACCTGATCATTGCCACCGAAGACGGCAGCGAAGGCAAGAAAGGCCGCATCACCAATTTTCTTGACCCCACAAAATATGCGGCGGTCTATGCCTGCGGCCCCACAGCAATGCTGCGGGCGGTGACGGAAAAATGCAAAGCCTCAGGCACCCCCTGTTATATCAGCATGGAAAAACACATGGCCTGCGGGGTAGGGGCCTGTCTTGGCTGCACCGTCAAAACAAAAAACGGCAACAGGCGCTGCTGTGCCGATGGCCCCATCTTTCCGGCAGAGGAGCTGATCTTTGAGTAAATCGAAAATCAATTTATCCCAGGTTGATCTGTCGCAAGTTGATTTATCAACCACCATCGCCGGAGTCCGCTTTTGCAATCCCGTAATTGCCGCATCGGGAACCTTCGGCTACGGCCGGGAATATGCGGGGCTCATTGATGTGTCAGAGCTGGGGGGCATCTGTACCAAGGGCCTTACCCTCAATCCCCGGCAGGGGAACGCCGGGCAGCGGCTTCACGAAACTCCCGCAGGGCTGATGAATTCCATCGGCCTGGAAAATCCCGGCATTGCGGTCTTCCTGGAAAAGGAACTGCCGAATCTCCGCGCTTTGGGGCCTGCGGTGATCGCAAACCTTTCCGGTTCCACCGTGGAGGAATACGCCGAAGGGGCTGTTCTGCTCAATAATTCTTCTATTGATATGATCGAACTCAACATCTCCTGCCCCAATGTCAAGGCCGGGGGCATGACCTTCGGCCTTGATCCTGAGGCCGCCGCCTCGGTGGTGTGGCCGGTGCGGAAGGCCGCGCCGGATAAGCCCCTGATGGTGAAGCTTTCCCCCAACGCCCCTGACCTTGCTGCGGTTGCCCGCGCCTGCGTGGACGCCGGGGCGGATGCGCTGTCACTGGTGAACACTTTTAAAGCCATGGCAATCGACATCAATACCCGGAAGCCGGTGTTCGACAATACCAGCGCCGGACTTTCCGGCCCGGCAATCAGGCCCATCGCCCTCCGCATGGTCTGGGAATTGTACGATGCGGTCAAGGTTCCCATCGTGGGGATGGGGGGCATCAGTAATACTAACGACGCCCTGGAGTTCCTCATGGCGGGCTCTGCGGCAATCGAAGTGGGCTCCGCTACCTTCGCACATCCTCCGGCAATGATCGAAATCATCAACGGCATTGCGGAATACATGGAAAGACATAAGTTTTCAAGGCCGGAAGAGATCAGTATCAGGTAGAGACTTCGTAAATATAATGCGGCATTTCCATGTTGTAGTAATGCTTTATCGTTTCTTTTACTATTTTCATCCCGTTCCGCTCGGCAACTTTTTGTGACGCCCTGTTGTTTGTTCTGATTATCGAACAGACCTTTTTCGCCCCCAGTTTTTCAAAGGCGTATGTTTTACAGGCCGCTGCCGCTTCCGTTGCATATCCCTGATGCCAATAGTTTTTATTAAACAGATATCCCACTTCCAATAGTTCATCGCCGTCCACGGTTTGTATGGTTAAGCCGCACTGCCCTATGAACGCATTCGTCTCCTTGAGTATGACGGCCCATAATCCATGGCCGTCCTTTTTATACCTTTCTACTTGTTGATTATACCAGCCGATTACCTCCTCATCAGAGAAGGCGTGTTCATAGGCATACATTACTTCGGGATCTTGTAGTATCTTTGACAGATCCGGGATATCATTCATATCCATTTCCCTTAAATACAGCCTGTTTGTTTCCAGTATCATTTTCATTGATATTTCTCCTGTCTCTTCTTCACCAGAAATAAAAGCTCAAAATTCTTTTCGTCAGCATCCTTAATCCAGTCATTGGTCCACTTCATCCCGGCCATTACATTTTTCTTGTAATCGATCTTTTCGATTTCGATAATTTCCCCGTAGGTATTGAGGACCTCATTCAATTCCTCCGCAGTTGCCCGGCCGCCTGAACTGTAGGAAAGAATGATGTACCGGGCCCGTATTTCCCTTATCAGTTTTTCTATTGCTTCGATAACCATAAAGCGCCCCGAAGGTCCGCGCCGGAATTCCTCAAAGACCGAAGCTGCTGCAATGTCCGATGTGTCCGCCCGCCGCCGTGCCTTGCCGAAAACTTCCGGCCTGTCGTTCAGGCAGATGGTGGTCCAGATGTGATAATAGGATGCGTAACGCACCCGCGATGGCGGCATCTTTTCGTTGTTGGAACCGTAGGGAGGATCAAAATAGGCGATGTCAATATTATCAGGAAGAGATTTTAGGGCTTCAAAAATATCATGGTTCATCACCACATTGTCCTGCTGATTCCCCCGGAGTTTTGGTACTGTCAGCTTGAGGTCCTTATAGGAACGGGGGGACCATTCGTTGAGGTATGACACATAATGCCCCAGGGTGCTGTCAACCTGATCCAGCGCAAGGATAAGGCTCGTAATCGCAACCGCTTTAGTAACTTCATCAAGATTTAAACGATCTATTTCCTCACGGACGGCGTCAAGCCTGCGGGTGTTCTTTTTCTGCCAGGGGAATTTAGCAGTATTACTGTTTTCATTCCCGCCATAGTGTTCGGTAAACCAGCCGTCAACGGGCGCAAGGGAATTCAGATGATCGATTAAAGGCTGATAGATTTCAGGCTCCTTTTTATTGAGGAGAAAGGCGGTGTTAAAAAATTTTGAGTAGACCGCGATATCATTTGCGTACACCCGGTATCCGTTTTTCGCATAGGCCTGGCTCACCCGTGTGGAACCGGAGAAGCCGTCAAACACCGAAGGGTTTTCCGCAGATACAGGGACCTTTTTTGACAGGGACAAAATATGGGGCAGCAGTTTGAGTTTGGAACCGGTGTATTTGATGGCCTCTGTCTCAATGGCGTTGCCTGGCATAGCATATATCTTATCCAATAGCGGCGCTTTGTGGTATCCTGTAGCAAAGGAATCTAAACATGAAAGAAGTTATCAATTTGCTGAAGGAATCGGGGGCCATGCTGGAGGGGCATTTTCTGCTGTCCTCGGGCCGGCATTCGAACCGTTATTTCCAGTGCGCAAAATTGCTGCAGTACCCCGACCGGGCGGCGGCGGCGCTCAGGGGCGTAGCGGACCGGCTCCGCACCGACATAAGCGCGGGGAAGCTTGCCATTGACGCCATCGTGGGGCCCGCCATGGGCGGGATCATCGTGGCATACGAACTGGGACGTCAGTTGGGGCTCCCGGCTTTTTTTACCGAGCGGGACGACACGGGCGCCATGAAGGTGCGCCGGGGTTTTGAAGTGACGCCGGGGCAGCGTATCCTGATTGCAGAAGATGTGGTGACCACGGCGAAGTCCTCCGGGGAAAGCGCCGCAGTTCTGGAAAGTCTGGGGGCAAAGGTTGCTGCCCTTGCCTGCATCGTGGACCGCCGGGCAGAGGGCATTACCGCGCCCTGGCCCCTGTACCCCGCCGTCAAAATGGATGTGGCAAACTGGGATGCCGCCGACTGCGAGCTCTGCAAAAAGGGCATCCCCGCGGTCAAGCCCGGCTCGCGGAAAATTTAGCGCATCCCCAAAAATAAGCGGAGAAAAAGTGGGCTCATTCAAAGCGGTAATCTTCGATCTTTTTTACACCCTGATAAATCCCCTGAAGCCCGAATTTATGGCGGACAGTGAATACGCCGTTCTCGGCATGACCCGTGAAGATTTTGAAGGCCGGAACGCGGTGGACTACGAAGTCCGGGCCGGGGGCACTATCCGCGATCCTGTTGAAATGATCCGCCACATTCTACGGGGCCTTGACTTTTCCGATGAACTTATCCGCCGCGCGGCAGACGCCCGGCTTGAGCGGATACGCCGGGGCCTCTTCGGTGTCGAAGAAAAAAATCTCGCCCTTCTGCAACAGCTCCGCACGGCGGGAATCAAGACCGCCCTTGTCAGCAACGCCGACATCTGCGATGTGTGGTATTGGAAGGAATCTCCCCTGGCCTCCAGTTTTGACGAAACGGTTTTTTCCTGCGATGTGGGGGTTTTGAAACCGGACCCGCGAATCTACGCCCTTGTACTGGAACGGCTCGGTCTCCCGCCCGATGTTTGCCTTTTTGTGGGTGACGGCGGCCATAGGGAACTCAGGGGTGCGCGGGAAGCGGGGCTGCACACTTGTCTTACCGTGGAATACATCACGAACCTGTGGCCAGAAAAAATACCGGCCCTTAAACTTCAGGCGGATCATGTTATCGAAAACCTTGAAGAGCTTGGGAAAATAGTAAATAAGGCAATAGAGAAGGGGTATTTGGAACGATGATTATGTTCAAGGCGGCATTATCATTATTTTGGCTTAAAATACTTCTCAAGAGAATGATAGTCCTGTTTAAATTGTCTCCGGCTGTTTCTGTTTTTGGTATTTTGCTATTGGCCGCCCTTGTTATAAGAAAAAGCGTATTACTGAATCTGAACGGAGAACAGGCTGGTATTGCACTTATGATACTGTGTTTTGTTTCTTCTGTGATTTCTTTAAGAAAGGTAGATATTCTGAATGCAACTATTTTCCATGCAAAATGCGGGCATTCCATTTTTTTTATCCGTATTATACTTTTTACAATACAGGCTCTAAAGAACAACCTGTTTATCTTCGCTTTTTTATTACTGGCGCTTATAAAAAGAATAGAATTTGATTTTTTATATGCCGTTCCGATCATTTTTTGTACTCTGATTTTTTCCATTTTGTGTTCTTTGCTTATTATCTCGGCAAAAAACAAGGCGGTGACCAGGTCAAAGCCTGTTTATAACAGAAATCAGAAA
This sequence comes from Endomicrobiia bacterium, assembly GCA_025998295.1. GTDB lineage: Bacteria > Elusimicrobiota > Endomicrobiia > Endomicrobiales > Endomicrobiaceae > Endomicrobiellum. Next base: position 8,263 of record BNVT01000022.1, on the reverse strand, counting down.
ATCAGACTAAACCCTGTGATAAAAAGCACCATCCATGATTTTTTCCCTTCCCTGTCTGCGGTCTTGATAATTATACCGCTGTTCTTCGCGGCAGTAATGGATTTTATTAAAGATGCAGGCGCAGTAGTTTCAGGGGGAAATTCCGGCTTTATTCCTGTTATGTTATTTGCCATTTTATCATTTGGTTCCTGCACAATAATAGAGGCGGCAGGGCATATAAACTGGCCTTTTTACAGGGTGGTTTATTCGGATTTTAAGTATCATTTCAAACGGGCATTCTTGTCTTTACTGGCTGTCTATAGTATTCCACTCATCTGTTATATCGTTATTATTGGATATATTGCTATAAAGTCAGTACCGATATTTATGTTTGCTATCCTTGCGTTTATGGCCTTCTCGGTAAGTGCGGCATTTTTATATGGAAGCGTGTTTAAAAAATCATTTTATATGCTTTTTTGTTTAGGGGCAGCCGCTTATGTGTGTTACTTCAATCCTTATTTTATGCTATTATCAGTTTTGCCGCTTGTCCTGGTATATTACAAAGCCCGTACTGATGATTATTTTGATTGGGTACACCTATGGTAGTTTGTGAAAATCTTACCAAGGTGTTTAACGGCAATGCCGGGATTCATGATATTAACCTGGAATTTTCACCGGGCATTATCTACGGGATCATCGGCTTCAACGGATCCGGCAAGACAACCCTTTTGCGCTGTATTGAGGGCCTGTATGTACCCGGTTCCGGGCGGGTAATCCACAATGGGGTTAAGACCACTGCGGAAAAGGAATTTCAATCATACCGGCAAAGGATAGCCTTTCTTCCAACCGATGATTTTCTATACAAAAATCTTACCTGCATGGAAAACATCGAACTGGCAACCATATTAAGGACCGGGAAAAATAAACTGCTTAAAGAGACCCATGATTTAATCAGGTATTTTGAGGTTGATAATTTCCTGCATAAAAATTTTCGGGACTGTTCAACGGGAATGAAAAAGAAGGTACAAATAATCATCAGCCTTATTGGAGATATTGATACTATTTTATGGGACGAACCCAATGACGGGCTTGATATTGTATCAAACATCAAGATTAAGAATCTTTTGAATTATTACAAAAGTAAAAATGTTACCATAATATTTTCCAGCCATGTGATTGAATTTCTGGATAATTTTATTGATTATTGCGTCTTGTTAAAGGACGGCGCTGTTATTGAAAAAAAGGAAACAGGGGGAAAAGGCTCCCTGGAAGCGCTGTATATGAAATATATTGATAAAGAGATTGTTGACGTTCCATTTTTTTGAAAAAGGCCGTCCGATTACCCGGACGGCCTTTGTTAAATTCCGGCCTTATCCTTACTTGACCAGCCTCCGCACTTCATCGGTAATCCTCATGGTAGGAATACAATCTTCGATGGTGCAGCTGAATTTTCCCACGCCTTTTGCGGCGTCGATAAATTCGCTTAAGAGATATTCAAAGCCCATGTAGCTGAAAATGCCCCGGCCTATGCCGTAACCGCCGGCGGGATGCCAGGAAAGCGCATCGCCTGAGTTGGTGAGGGGAGAAGCAAAATGGACGTCCCGGTCGGGGCCGGTGCGATCGTAGTGGAAGTCCCGCCAGTTATCCACCACCAGGTTGCCCCCGGTGCCGGCTACATCGAGCCGTTCCATGGGATAGGCTTCGTCCTCCGTGGCGGAGGACTGGATCGTGCAAAGCGCCCTGCTCTTTACTGCGGTAAAATGAATCCCCAGTGCGCCGTTATGTTCGCCGTAGACCAATTTTTGGACGACCGGATTTTCAAGTTCGCCGAGCAGATAAACCGCCAGATCAAAAAGATGGATGATATGGTTGTACACAAACTGGTCCAGGTTCTGGTAGGCCTTGGTATTGAACTTGGAATAGAACATGGAAACCTTGCCGAACTCGCTGCCGTTGATCACCTGCTTTGCAAGCACATAGCCGGTGCCCCAGCGGCGGTTAAAGGCAACCCCCATGAATTTGCCGGTCTTTTTTTGCAAGGCCGCAAGCTCCTCTGCCTGGGCCGCGTTTTGGCAGGGCGCTTTTTCGGTGAGCACATTCACCCCGTTTTCAAGGCAGAATTTCGCTACCTCGTAATGGGTTTCCTTGTTTGTCACGCAAAGCACCGCATCGGGCTTTTCAATGCGTATCATCTCTTTGTAATCGGTATAGGCCCTTCCCGCCTTATAAAACCGGGAAAAGTTTTCCGTCTTTGCGGGATCAATATCGCAGATCCCCACCAGATCAATGGGCTGATTCCGCAGCATGGGATAAAGGGTCTGAAAGGGAAAAGCCCCGCAGCCCACCAACGCCAGTTTCAATAATTTTTCTTTGCCTATAGCCATATCCGCCCCCTTGTAGATTTGATCATAACCCCCGGTTGGAGTCCGTGTCAATTCAGTGCATACTTAATCAGGGGGATTTTCGCTTAAACACACCAATGCTTTTTCCAGCCGATGCTCACGGATTTCAAGGATCTTTATTTTGAGGCCGTGGCCTTCGAGCTCCGCGGTCTGTCCGTCCGCGGGTATCTGGCCCAGAAGGCTGAACACAAAACCGGCAAAGGTATCGTATTGATCCACCGGCAGGGCGAGCCCCGTTTCATGGGCCGCCTTGTCCAGAGAAACGGCGCCGTTCATCAGCCACTCATTGTTTCCGGTACTTTCGATTAAGGGCCTGTCCGGGGGGGCATCAGTATCATCCTCAAGATCGCCCACCAGTTCTTCCAGCAGATCATTCATGGTGACAATACCGTTCATGCTGCCGTATTCATCCAGAACCACCGCAAAGTGGCTGCGGTTCTTTTTCATGTTTTTGAAGAGCGCATCAGCCTTTACCGTGATGGGAACAAACTGGGCAGGCCGCACCGCCCGGGCAAGTACTGTTTTGCGATCCCGTGACTGAAGCCTGAAGTAACTGTCCGACCTGAGCACCCCGGCGATGTCGTCGGGATTCTTGTTGCACACCGGATAGAAACTGTGGCGGTTTTCGATGATCGTTTTTTCCCACTCCGTATCATTGTCTTCAAGGCTGAGCATGGTGACATAGCGGCGGTGTGTCATGATTTCACCAACACTGCGGTCATCAAATTCAAACACATTATGGATGATTTCTTTTTCGCTTGCGTTGATGGTTCCCCTGGCGCTGCCCATGTCGATCATCAGGCGGATCTCTTCTTCGGTAATTTCAGCATCCTCTGTATTGGGATCGATCCGCAGAATCCTTAATATCCCGTTGGTTGATTTGGTAAGGAGCCACACCACCGGCGCAAAGGCCTTTGAAATAAAAACGATCAGGGCCGACATGGCAAAGGCAAGGGAGTCAGCTTTTTTCATGGCGATCCGTTTGGGGACCAGTTCCCCCAGGACCAGGGTAAAAAATGAGAGGATGATGGTGATGATCACCACAGACACTACGCTGATGGTGGCAGCGGGAATTCTTACTCCCGTTGAAACGAGATGGCCGGTGAGTTTTTCCGCAAAGTTATCTGCCGCAAAGGCGCTACCCAGAAAGCCCGCCAATGTGATCCCCACCTGTATGGTGGCCAGAAATTTTGCCGGCTCTTTGGTGAGGGACAAAAGCCGTTTTGCCTTTTTGTCACCTGCGGCGGCGAGTTTTTCAAGCTTATTGTCATTTATTGACAGGAGCGCGATTTCGGCGCAGGCAAAAACCGCGTTCACCATGATCAATATGAACTGTAAAAGTAACTGCCATAAAAGGGGGTCTCCCTTACTCATTGTTTTCCCTGCCTATGTCTTTCCGGTAGGCCATGCCTTCAAAGCTGATAAGGTTCATGGCCTTGTATGCTTTTGTCCAGGCCTCATCCGCATTGCCCCCCCAGGCGGAAACCGCAAGCACCCGGCCGCCTGAAGTGCGGAGTTCTCCGCCTGTTCCTTGCTGCGCCCCGGCGATAAAGAGCTGCGCTCCGATTTTTGCAAATTCTTTTTCATTGACAGTAATACTGTCATTTTTGCGGTAACTGCCGGGATAGCCCCCGGCAACTGCCACGGGCGCACAGACCGCGCCTGTTTTCCATTTGAGGGGAAATGAGTCAAGATCGCCGTCAAGGATGGAAAGGCAGAGCTCTCCCAAATCAAAATCCATTAAGGGAAGTACCGCCTGTGTTTCGGGGTCACCCAGGCGCACATTGTATTCCAGCAGGGAACAGCGGTTCTGATGCACCATGAGGCCGAAAAAGATGAAGCCCCGGTAATCCATGTTTTCCGCTTCTATTCCGCGCAAAGTGGGTTCCAGAATCGATTTGATGAAATCCTCCTGGGCTTTTGGTGTAAAGTCCGGCGCCGGCGCGATGGCGCCCATGCCCCCGGTGTTTGGTCCCCGGCCGCCTTCAAAGCGGCGCTTATGATCCCGTGCGGAAACAAAGGGCCTGATGCATCCCTTTTTGCCGGGAACGATACTTACCGCTGCCAGCACCGACACTTCCTTTCCCACAAGAAAATCTTCCAGCACCACCGAAGCGCCGGCGCTCCCCAGGGATCTGTCCTTCATAAAAGCGGTGAGGGCCGTTTCCGCTTCCGCAAAATTTTCCGCAATCACCACGCCCTTTCCCGCCGCAAGGCCGTCGGCCTTAACCACCAGGGGAGATGCGGCGGCATTATCAAAATATTTTTCAGCGTAGTCCAATGCTTCCGCAGAATCGCTGAAGTTCCGGCTTTCCGCGGTGCGGACGCCGTATTTTTTCATAAAGGCCTTTGAGTAGACCTTGCTCGCTTCAAGCCGGGCCGCCCTTTGATCGGGGCCTATGATCGCAAGCCCCGCCTCCCGGAAACGGTCAACGATCCCCGCCGCCAGGGGATCTTCGGGGCCTACCACAGTGAGATCGATTTTTTCCTGCCGCGCAAATTGTACCAGCGAATTCTGTCCTTCCTCGAAGGAAACATTTTCACATTTCTGTTCCGCCGCGGTTCCGCCGTTTCCCGGAACGGCATATATCTTTTCAATTTTTTCCGATTGGGCCAGCTTCCATGCAATGGCGTGTTCCCGCCCGCCCGAACCAATGATCAATATCTTCATAATGTTAATGTTTGAAGTGGCGGGTTCCGGTAAAGACCATGGCGATGCCGTGTTTGTCGCAGGCCTCTATCGAAAGTTTGTCATTCACCGAACCGCCGGGCTGGACGATTGCCTTGATGCCGGCCGCCGCCGCGGTTTCCACCACATCGGCAAAGGGGAAGAAGGCGTCCGAGGCGAGCACACGGGGCGGTTTGCCGTCTCCAACTACTTTTTTGCTTCGTTTAAGGGACTGCTCGGTGGGCCAGATGCGGTTCACCTGCCCGCCGCCGATTCCCGTAGCGGCCTCATCCTTTACGATGAGGATGGCGTTTGATTTAACAAAGGTTATCGCCCTCATGCCGAAGATCATATCTTTTATATCGGCAGCTTCGGGCTGTGCTTTGGTGACCACTTCCCATTTCTCAAAAAGTTTCCGATCTCCCTGCTGAACCAAAAGCCCGCCGTCAACGGCAATGTATTCGTGGATTTCGCGGGGGGCCCTGCGGGCCTTCATGATGCGGAGGTTCTTTTTCTTTTTGAGTATTTCCAGGGCGTCGTCGTCAAAGTCAGGGGCGATAACAATTTCCAGGAACAGTTCCCCCAGTTGTTTTGCAACAGCCGCATTCAGTTTTACATTGGATGCCACAATGCCGCCGAAGATCGAAACCGGATCGCAGGCAAAGGTTTTTTCATAAGCCTCAAGAAGGGTGTCCCCCAGGGCGATGCCGCAGGGGGTGTTGTGCTTGACCGCTACACAGCAGATCTGTTTTTTATCCGCAGTATTACTAAGCCCCAGTGCCTTAATGTCATCTTCACCGATGGGAGCGGTTCCGGCATCTGCAAGGCCGAAGGCGCAGGCCGCCTTCCATGCCAGATCCAGATCGCGGATATTGTTGTACCCCAGCTCTTTTCCGTGGAGCTGTTCCATGTTTCCAAGCGCGCCCGGTTTATCGGTGTTTACATAAAGCGCCGCAGACTGATGCCCATTCTCGCCGTAACGCAGGCTTTGGGCTTTTTTCAGGGAGAGGGGCCAGTATTCGGGGTATTCTTCCTCAAGCAAATAGCGGGCAATCGCGGCGTCATAGGCGGAGGTAAGATCGAAGACCTTGCCGGCGAGCCGTTTTTTAAATTCCACAGGAATACTGTCGGCCTTAATCCCCGCAATGGTTTCGGCATAATCCGCGGGGTCGGTAAGGACGATCACGTCATGGTAATTTTTCGCGGCGGAGCGGAGCATGGTGGGGCCGCCGATGTCGATGAACTCCACGGTTTCTTCAAGGGAAAGTCCTGCCTGGACCTTTTCAAAAAAAGGATAGAGGTTGACGCACACCAAATCTATTGTGGAAAGATTGAGCTTTTTCAGGGTCTCCATGTGGGAAGGAACATCCCGCCGCGCAAGGAGTCCCGCGTGTACCGCAGGATGCAGGGTTTTGACCCGGCCGTCAAGGCACTCGGGGAACCCGGTAACTTCAGTTACATCGGTGACAGGAATACCGTTGCCCTGCAAATGCTTCGAGGTTCCCCCGGTGGAAAGAATTTCCCAGCCTGCCCCTGCAAGAAAGGAAGCCAGTTCCAGAATGCCGTCCTTGTTAAATACGCTGATGAGCGCCCGCTTTTTCATGATTTCCCCCCTGTTAATATGTTTGTTACCATCATGATCGCCGCATCCACAATGGCGATGTGTTCTTCCCTGTGTATCCGTTCCGCCAATGTATCCGCTGTGTCTCCGGCCAATACCGGTACTGTGCGTTGGATCAGAATGGGCCCCGTATCGGTTCCCGCATCCACGATGTGTACCGTGCAGCCCGACTCTTTCTCACCCGATGCAAGCACTGCCTGATGAACTCGTTCCCCGTACATCCCCTGTCCGCCGAATTTGGGCAGCAGACTGGGGTGGATATTTATCATTTTTCCCGCATAGGCTTCGATAAGTTCTCCGGTGAGGATCGAAAGAAAGCCCGCATAAATGATGAGGCCGATGTCTTGCTCTTGGCAAATTTTAAGAATGCGATCCGATAAATCCCGCCGCCGTTCCGGTTTGGTCAATGTTTTTTCGAGGGCTTCGACGAAGGCGGGAATCCCCGCAAGCTTCGCCCGTTCCAAGGCGTACACACCGGCACGGTCGGAAACAACCGCAACGATTTTGCCGGAGAGCCCGGAGGTTCCGCCGCTAAAACGGCCGGCTTTTTCCGCATCAATAAGGGCCTGTAAATTAGTACCGCCGCCTGAGACAAGGACGAGGATGTTCACGGAAATACTATTCAAAACGCAATCCTGAATGATCGCCCTTTGCAATATCCACCCGCCCAATCTCCCATGCGGGGAAGCCTTTACTGTCCAGGTACTCGATTGTCTTGCGGACATCCGCCGGGGCCAGGGCCAGCACAAAACCGATCCCCATGTTGTAGGTATTGAACATCAGTTTTTTGATTGCCGCAGTATTACTGTTATCTGCGTTCACGCCTGCCGCAATCCGCGTGAATATCGGCGGAATGGTCCAGCTTCCCTCTTTTATAACGGCATCGAAAGCGGGGACGCCGGGTACAGGTTGTGCAAACATCCGGGGAATATTTTCGTAAAAGCCCCCGCCTGTGATATGGGCCATGCCCCGGATTTCAACCTGTTCGAGCAGCTCAAGGACAGGTTTAACGTAGAGACGGGTGGGTTCCAATAATGCCATACCGATGGGCATACCGCCGAAATCTTCATCAAGGTTGGGGATCGCCCTGCGGATCAAACTGAAGCCGTTGGAGTGGGGGCCCGATGACGCGATGCCAACCAGGGCATCGCCCTTTTCAATTTTTTTTCCTTCGATAATTTTTTTGCGGTCAACAATACCCACGGAAAAACCGGCGATGTCGTATTTACCTTCGTCGTAGAAGCCGGGCATTTCTGCGGTCTCCCCACCGAGGAGGACGCTCCCGGTTTCCCGGCAGCCCACGGACACACCTTTGACCAGTGCGGCCGCCACATCGGCATCGAGTTTTCCGCAGGCAAGGTAATCCAGAAAGAAGAGAGGTTTTGCGCCGTGGCAGAGGATGTCGTTGACGCACATGGCCACACAGTCGATGCCCACGGTGTCGTATTTTTTTAACCGGAATGCAATGTCCAGCTTGGTCCCCACACCAACGGCTTCAGTTTGATCCGCCGGGGCCAGGGCCAGCACAAAACCGATCCCCATGTTGTAGGTATTGAACATCAGTTTTTTGATTGCCGCAGTATTACTGTTATC
>BNVT01000021.1 GCA_025998295.1 Endomicrobiia bacterium | reverse complement strand
TGTTAGCTCTGAGTAGTGCTTCTTTGATTGAACTCCTTATCTTCTTTTGTCAGCTTTTGAGTGTTTATTTGATCTCTTTTTTTAGGGTTAGTGTGTTTGTATGTATTTTGCCTAAGTCCTACTAAATCTGTATTTGCTTAGAACTAGTGTGTTTGTATGTATTTTGCCTAAGTCTGATAATATGTTCGGGTATTGCCCTAAAGTATGCAAACATCATCTTTACTATCTTTTCTATACTCAATTTTCTCTTTGCTTACCTCCTTGCCCTATCTTTTCTTTTCTCTTCTTTTCTTCTCTCCTTGCTATCCTTGACTCTTTTATCAAATGCTTTCTTTACTCCCATTAATACTAAATCCATTACATATGACCTAACTGCTTTCTTTTTTGTTTCATAGTACTTCTGTTGTACTTTTGTATGTTGGTTATGTAGGAGGTCTAATACTTTGTAATTTAAAAGTTTTATTTGGTATACTCCTAACATGTTGGGTTTCTCTAAAAAACCCGTGGTTTTTACGGGTTTCTGTATTTACCATGCTAACCTCGTTTAAGATATCTCCTCATCGGGTACCAAAACTAAAGACTAGCAACAGTAACTTGTTAAAGTTTTTAGAGACGCCCTATACTATATCCCTGACAAATTTATTAATAATTTTAAAGAAGGATCCTGTTATATGGAAAGGAAATATCAATTAGTGATAATTGGAGCAGGGCACGCAGGCTGCGAAGCTTCTTTAGTATGTGCAAGAATGGGATTAAAAACGCTTGTGCTTACACTAAATGTAGATTCAATAGCAAGAATGCCTTGTAATCCGGCAATCGGAGGAATCGCAAAGGGACAAATGGTTAGAGAAATCGACGCCATGGGCGGAGAAATGGGCCAGATAACAGATCACGCAGGGTTACAATTTAAAATGTTAAACAGTTCAAGGGGGCCTGCAGTATGGTCGCCAAGAGCCCAGTGCGATAAAGAACTTTATTCTGTTCTAATGTCAAGATCTTTACAAAATCAGTCTAATCTTGAAATATTACAATCTGAAGCAACATCGCTAATAGTAAAAAATGGAAAAGTGTGTGGTGTAAAAATACTTACCGGGGAAACAATAAACGCCGATGCAGTAGTAGTAACCACCGGAACGTTCTTGAAAGGCGCAATACATCTTGGCAAAATGCGTTTTGACGGTGGAAGATTTAACGAAAGATCTGCATCTTATCTTTCAATATCACTTGCCAAAGATTGCGGTTTAACGCTAGGTAGATTTAAAACAACCACAACTCCAAGAATTAATACCCTTTCAATAGATTATTCAAAAATGACAGAACAGCTTGGTGATGAAAAGCCAAAACCATTCTCTCATTTTACAGAAGTTAAACAATGGAGAGTAACCTTAAAACAACTTCCGTGTTGGCTTACATATACAAATCCTAATACTCATAAAATAGTTGGAGATAATCTTGGTCTTTCTTCCATCAACATAGGAGAAGTAAACAGTAAAAGTCCAAGATATTGTCCTGCTATAGAAGAAAAGATTGAACGCTATCCTGAAAAAACAAGCCATCACATATTTGTCGAGCCGGAAGGATACAATACAAATGAAGTCTATCTTAATGGTCTTTACACAGGTCTTCCCTTTGATCTTCAGCAGAAAATGATAAACTCGATAGCCGGTCTTGAAAATGCAAAAGTTATAAGATACGGGTATGCCATTGAATACGACTATTCAAGTCCATTACAAATTAAAAAATCTTTAGAAACAAAAACCGTCGAAAATCTTTTCTTAGGTGGGCAAATAAACGGAACTACTGGTTATGAAGAAGCGGCATCTCAAGGTTTTGTAGCTGGTGTAAACGCAAGTCTTAAAGTTTTGGGTAAAGCTCCTCTTATACTTGGAAGAAATGAATCTTATGTCGGAATACTTATAGACGATATAACTACAAAAGGTGTGGATGAGCCTTACAGGATGTTTACATCTAGAGCAGAGTACAGACTTTCTATAAGAAACGATAACGCCGACTTAAGACTTATGGATATAGGTCGTTCAATAGGACTTATATCGGATAAAGCATATGAAAAATTTGAGCTGTATAGAAATACTCTCGCAGATGTATATGAAAACAACACCGACAATTTACCTACCGATAAAGATTTATCTCCATGGTCTTTTGAAAAAATAGGTGAAGAAGTTTTTATACATAAAAAATACGAAGGTTACATAGAGATTCAAGATAGGATGGCAAATAAAATGAAGAAAAATGAAGATCGTAAAATCCCTGAAGATTTTGATTACAGTAAAGTTGATTCCTTTTCTTCCGAGACAAAACAAAAGCTTATGGAAGTGCGTCCACAAACTATAGGACAAGCTTCTAGAATACATGCAGTCAAACCGTCTGATATAGCGATTCTTACAATTTATCTTGAAAAACGAAAAAGAGAGGAGTCAAAAAAACTTTGAGAAGAAAAATAGTTGATATTTATTTTTTTACAGGAACGGGTAATACATTACTTGCGGCAAAAACAATTGCCAAGACATTAAAAAATAACAATTGTATAGTCAACGTTAACGATATTACAAAAACTGACCCGAAAAAAGTTAACTTATCAAATACCATAGGGATAGGTTTTCCGATAGCTTGCTGGAATACATTTCCGGTAGTAAGAAGCTTTATAAATGATTTACCAAATACAATCGGAACGGAAGTTTTTACATTTGCAACCATGGGAAGTTCTTATTTAAATGCTGCTGCAAACTTTGGACATATTCTTAAAAACAAAGGATACTCTCTAATAGGTTCTTGTGGCTTTTTAATGCCAAATAATTTTATTGCAGTGCAAAAAGAACAAAAGAACGTGGCAAAAAGAGAAAAAGCGTATAAGCAAATGGAGCACTTTGCAAATAAACTTGTCACTGGCGCTCCAAATCCTGGCAAAACAAATTTATTTTTCCAAACGTGTTTTGCAATATCGGGTTTTATAGTAAATAGATGGAAAGGAAATATCTTCCAAAGAATTGCAAAATTTAATACAACCAAAAGCAGATGCACCAACTGTGGGCTTTGCGCTAAAATATGTCCTGTTAAAAACATCTTATCAAAGGATAATTATCCTGTTTTCTCCGGAAGAAGATGTCAACTATGTATGAGATGTATATCATATTGTCCTTGGCATTCAATAAAATTTTTTCTTATAAGAAAAACATATAGAGCACTAACTGATGAGGAAATGAAAAGGTGGTTCCTCTGCGTCAAAAAATGAGGGTTGTAGTTAAATCACTTCAAGTTGCACCGTAACAAAAAAGAAGACAAGTTTTTGTTAAAAAGATGGCGTAAGACATAAGTTCTATCTGTTTTACTACAGGGTTTCTCCAAAAACATCCTAAGATTTATCAAAAAAATATAGAACAAAAAAGTGCCTTTTATGTCTTGACGGAAAAATTTTAAAATTTGCAAAAAAGTCAGACAAAAAACCTAAAAACAGAAAAACAATGGGGTTTTTGGAGAAACCAAGTTTGTTTATGTAATGAGGATTGTATTATGCAGCATTGCAGTAAGACAAAAGAGCGGATACGAGATTACTTAAACTGGTATAATATCAAACGGCGACACAAAAACTTGAGTTACAAAACGCCGCTTCATTATTCTTTGGCTATCTTTAATGCCAATTAGTCCAATGTGTTATGAGATTCTACAGTGCATTGACAATTCTATAGGCAAATTATAGAATGAAGTTATGGAGAATATTGATATTTTGGCTGTAAAAGTTAAAAAAACAGCGGAAAAGTTAAAAAAAATTACTGATGAAAATAATAAATTGAAGTTGGAAGTAGAGTATTTAAGAAAAGATAATGAACGTAACAAGAGACAATTTGGCGAGTATTTAGTGTTAAGGAAAAATACAGAGGCAGCGGTTGTAAAAATTGAAAGAATTATAAAAAAAATTGATACGGCGAAGGTTTCATGATTATGACCGCAACCTCCGAAAGAATTATGGGTAGAGACATAGAGTTTAATATAGATGATATAGATGAATTGAGCTTTAGCAGAGTGATAAATTTTGTAAATGAGCAGTGGATGGAGGTGAAAAGTGAGAATATTAACGTCCCCGACACGCAGAAAATAGCGGCTTTGACGGCTGTAAAAATTGCAGCAGAACTGCTCAAATTAAAAGATTTACAGGAAAGTATTTCAAATAATTATGAAAAAAAAATTAGAGACTTCATTATACAATTAGACGAAGTTAATTGTACAAATTGAAATATTTTTTATATTTAATCTGCGGTGTTGGTGATGTTTTGGTCGGTTTATTTCTATAAGTCTATTTTAAAGAACAACAGCCGAGTGTGTGCTTGTGGGCATATGTCGCTGTATCTTAGTCTTGAAAAGATGGACATTGAATCGATTAAAAATAACGGCATCGCGGATTTTTATTGTGAAACAAACAAATTTTTTTGAAAATGTAGCAAATCAGAATAACAAGCCGTTGGCTGCAAGAATGGCTCCCGGTAGTTTTGAGGAATTTATGGGACAGGATAACATCTTCGGAAACGGTAAACTTTTACGCCGTTCGATAGAGGCTGATAACCTTGGGTCTGTAATTTTTTTCGGACCTCCCGGTACAGGCAAAAGCGCATTGTCAAAAATTATTGCTTTAAAAACAAAGTCGTATTTTGAAGAAGCAAATGCTGTAACAATAGGTATAGCAGATATAAGGAAAATAATAGATGCGGCAAAAGCAAGAGCAGAGACATCAGGCAAAAAGACTATTCTTATGCTTGATGAGATTCATCATTTTAATCGTTTGCAGCAAGACGCATTGCTTCCTGATGTTGAAAGAGGAACAGTAACTTTAATTGGAATAACAACAGAGAATCCGTTCTTTTATATAAATGCTGCGATTATTTCAAGAAGTACAGTTTTTGAGTTTAAACCTTTGGAGAAAGAAGCTCTTTTATCAATTATGGAAGCGGCTCTAAAGGATAAAGAAAAAGGGCTCGGAAACTATAAAGTTAAAATGTCTGATGAGGCAAAAGAACATTTGCTTGTAAACGCTCAAGGAGATGCCAGAAAACTTCTCAACGCTCTTGAGATAGGAGTTCTTTCAACAAAAGTTGACGATGGCGGTACAAGAATTTTTGATATTGACATAGCGCAGGAATCGATGCAGAAAAGAGCTATTTTATATGATCGGGCAGGAGAAGCTCATTACAATCATATATCTGCGTTTATTAAATCTATGAGAGGCACTAATCCTGACGCAGCCATTTATTGGATGGCAAAAATGCTTGCAGCGGGTGAAGATCCTCGTTTTATTGCAAGAAGAATTGTAATTTGCGCCTCTGAAGATGTAGGTATGGCAGATCCTATGGCTTTAACCTTAGCAGTTTCTGCTTTTAGTGCGGTTGAATTTATAGGAATGCCTGAGGCAAGAATTATTTTAGCTCAAGCGGCGATTTATGTTGCATGCGCTCCTAAATCAAATGCTTCTTATTTATCTATCGAGAAAGCTTTATCTGAAGTTAAAAATGGTAAAGCCAGAAATCTTCCTAATCACTTAAAGGATGCAAATCTCGATTGCAAAAAGTTTGGACACGGACAGGGATATAAATATCCGCATGATTTTGAAGGGCATTATGTAGAACAAGATTACTGGACTGATCCTGTCGAACTTTACAGTCCGACAGAAGAAGGTTGCGAAGGGAGAATTCGTGAGCGACTACTTGGAATCAGAAAAAAGAAAAGTAAGGACTGAATTTTTATCTTTAAGAAATAGAATGGATTCGGTTTCGGTAGTGGCTTACAGCGTCGATATTTTTGCTAAGATTGAGATGTTTGCTACGTATAAAAAGGCAAGAACAGTTATGTTCTACCTATCTTGCGGCTCTGAAGTTGCGACTGGCTCAATGATAACGTCTGCTATTAAAGAAGGTAAAATTGTTACTGTTCCGGCGTTAAAGAATACTATAGACAAACAAATGCAAGTTGTAAAAATTTCAAGACTTGAAGATGCATGCCAACTTGTCTATGGTATAAGACAGCCGGAAATAAATCTCAATGATATTGTTGAAAAAGACGATATTGATTTGGTTTTTGTTCCAGGTGTCGTTTTTGATGTTTTAGGTTATAGAATAGGTTATGGCAAAGGCTATTATGATAGGTGGCTTGAAAGCGTGCCAATATCGAAGACAATAGCGCTTGCTTATGATTTTCAAATTACAAAAAAACTTCCAATCGGAAAACACGATATACCGGTTGGTATGATTGTTACTGAAAGACAGATCTTGAAAAGTCATTAAAATTAAGGAGTGGAGATATGGAAAACTTTACGGTGATTGTTGCAGCTACTTTAGCTGGTTTGGTTATAGGATATGTTGTTCGTTTTATTTATGCAAAATTAAATGCTAAATCAGCAGAGCATATTTCGGGAAGAATTATAAAGGAAGCAAAAATTATATCGGAAGCCAAGACAAAAGAAGCTCTTTTAGATGCAAAGTTGATAGTTGACAAAGAAAGGAAGGAATTTGAACATGAAATAAGAGAGAGAAAACAATCTGTTCAGAATCTGGAGAACAGAGTAAATCAGCGCGAAGAAAATTTAGACCGCAGAATAGATGCGCTTGATAGAAGAGAAAGAGATTTGGTAGCCAAAGAAAGAAATATTGCTTCCAAAGAACAGTCTCTTGCCGTGAAATCTGCTGAAATTGATAAAGCAAAAGAAGAGCAGAGAAAGATTCTTGAAAAAATCTCCGGTATGTCAAGAGAAGAAGCGAAGAAAATTCTTGTAAGCGAAATGGAAAAAGAAGCAAAACAAGACGCTGCCATTTTAGCTCAGAGACTTGAACAAGAAACACGCGAAAATGCAGATAGAAAATCTAAAGAAATTCTTTCAATTGCAATACAACGTATAGCTGCGGATCATACTGCAGATACCACCACATCGACAGTACAAATTCCAAACGATGAGGTTAAAGGAAGAATTATAGGAAGAGAAGGAAGAAACATAAAAGCTTTTGAACAGCAAACAGGTGTTGATTTGATAGTTGATGATACCCCTGAGGCTATAACCATTTCAGCGTTTGATGGAATCAGAAGACAAATAGCAAAGATTGCTTTAGAAAAATTGATTATCGATGGTAGAATTCATCCGGCAAGAATCGAAGAGGTTGTTGAGAAAGTTAGAAGAGAAATGGATCAACATCTTAAAGAAGTCGGAGAACAAGCTATGATTGATGCGGGCGTTCCTGGGCTTAACATTGAAATTATTAAATTGCTTGGAAAGTTAAAGTACAGAACTTCCTATGGACAAAACCAATTACAGCATACGTTGGAAGTTACATGGCTTGCAGGCGCTATAGCCGGAGAGCTTAGTCTTGATGTAATGTTTTGTAAAAAAGCAGGATTGTTGCATGATATAGGTAAAGCTGTCGATCATGAAGTTGAAGGCACTCATCACCAAATTTCTGCTGATGTAGCTAGAAGATATGGTGAATCTCCGAAAATGATAAATGCAATTTTATCTCATCATGAAGGTATAGAATCTCCTTCGAGCCCTGAAGCTTTTGTTATAGCTGCTGCAGATGCAATTTCTGCTGCAAGACCGGGTGCAAGAAGAGAGTCTGTAGAGCATTATTTAAAACGCCTTGAAAAACTTGAAAAAGTTGCAAAAGAATTTCGTGGTGTTTCAATGGCATATGCTATACAGGCAGGAAGAGAAGTAAGAATACTAGTAGAACCCGGAGAGATAGATGATAAGCAGGCACAGATTTTAGCTCATGATATAGCAAAAAAAGTTGAACAAGATCTTGAATATCCAGGGCAAATTAAAATTATAGTTATACGAGAGACACGCGCCCAGGATGTAGCTAAATAAATTTATTATAACGACTTTCTTTACGATGACCCAAAAAAACTTAAAATAAAAGAAATGATAAAGATGAATGTAAAAGCCTTGAAAATAACAAGGAGGATCTCTCTAAAAACCCATACGTGTTTGTGCAATCAAATCACTTAAAAGTCTTAAAATGGAAAAATTATTGGTTTTAATAGCTGTTAATTTCACCCTTTCGTTGTCCCTTGCCCCCTGTATCAAGCATTAATCCTCGTTGCAAGCAAATGGAAACTACCAATATTTAGCTTTCTATTTGTTTATGAGAGAACATAACGACTCCGACACAGATTAACTTCTTATTTGATGTTTGCTTGCAAGAGTCAGTTGCAGGTGTTGCACTAGCAAGTTTAAGTTGGGATGTAGCGTGATGATTGCACGGTGATTTGGCAGAAGTTTTTAAAATCTGATGGGATGGGTCTCTCTTATGAAAATTTTGTCAAAAAAAACTCTTATTTTTTCCGCGATTTTTATAATTTGCCTGATCGTAATTACAATTTTTATTATAAAAAAAAATCATCTGTTAAGCTTCCCGAAGAAAAAAAACCGGAAATTGAAAAAGTAATTATACAAGACGGAGACGTTTTTACGTTGACGTTAAACAAAACAAAACTTTCTCGGAAAGACGCCAACAATATTGCTAAAGAACTCAATAAAGTTGTTGATATCAGCTATTGTATACCCGGTGATTTTTATGAAATATTATATGATAATCAAACCGGAGAATGGACAAATTTTTCGTATTATCCATCGGGAATTTCGTACTATTGTGTAACTAAATCTTCAGACAATAAAGTAATAGCAGAAAAAAAAATACTAGAAACAACTACAACTGAACATAAAGAACAAGGAGTTATTACGTTGTCTTTATGGACAATAATGGCATCTCAAGGTATACCTGTAAATATCATTCTTTCTTTTGCAGATATATTTGCATGGCAGATAGACTTTCTTGCAGACACCAGGCAAGGTGATACTTTTAGCATTTTATACGAAGTAAAGCGCGTAAATAAAACAAATAAACCACTGGCATCAAATGTAATTGCCGCTCAGTATAAAACTGCTTCAAAAACATACAAAGCATTTTATTTTAAAACAAAAAACGGTACGTGTGGCTATTTTGACGAAACAGGAAAATCATTAAAAAGTGCCTTTTTAAAAGCACCTCTACAATTTAGAAGAATAAGTTCACACTTTTCGACAGGCAGAATGCATCCTATACTCAAACGTGTAAGGCCTCATCTTGGAATAGATTATGCTGCCCCGATTGGAACACCCGTATCCTCTGTAGGCGATGGTATTGTTGTAAAAGTTGGCGGTAATAGAGGGTTTGGCAATTTGGTAGTTATAAAACATCCAAACGGTTACGAAACTTATTATGGGCATCTGTCCAAATACGGCAAAGGTGTCAAAGAAGGAACTAGAGTAAAACAAGAACAAGTTATAGGATATGTGGGCATGACAGGGCTTGCAACAGGACCCCACTTAGATTTTGGAATAAAACTTAACGGTAAATTTTTTAATTACATGACCATAAAACAACCTCCAACAACAATACTAATAGGAGAGGACAATAAAGAATTTAAAACTAAAGTACAGAATTTTAGCAATGCAATATCTTAGTTAATCATATCACATAAATATTTGCCACTGACAAAACAATAATAGACCGCCTTTTCAAGTTCATGATTACAAATAGTGGCGATCGTTAAATCTCAGAGCCAAAGCGTTCTCTTCTGTATTGTTGTAAATGGTTTCTTATACGATCAAATCATCATACTACAGTTTCAAAGATTCGATGGTGTCCACATAGTGGACGATGTTAGAACTAAAATTCATAGAATAAGAAATGAAAGTCTAAATGTTTATCTGTCTGATATTTTTTGCAAAAAGTATGTTAAATGTATTTACCCTTCACATTGGACTGCGATTTAACTCCAAGTTGCAGGTATTTGTAATTCTAAAATTTAATACTTAAGTTGTGCAAGAGGTCTATTCAAACTTTGCCTTAGTAGTGGTATGAATATAAACAGCCCTAGAAATCAGCGATAAGTCCAGTTATGAGAAATACTCTAAAAACAAGAAGGGAATATTGCAAACAGCAATAGATAACTACACAAAAACAAATTAGATGGGATAGGCAATGGAAACCTGGTACTTTGCTCGGCCTGCTAGAAAGGAGATGTATCGATGGTAAAAAGTTAAATAGAAGCATTCGCTTTAAACAACTAAAGCTTTCAGTAAAATGTTAACGTTTACATTTTGTTAATATCAGGAAAAAATAGATCCTCCAGACAGAATAGTTGAATTAGTTAAAAAGTTAAGGAAAAGTTAAGGAACAATTATAGTTGCTTCTATAATATTCAGCCTTCTCATACGCGATCGCATCTAGGAATACATCCGGATAAGAGGAGTTCCTATCCGCCCTCCCTCCCCGTTATCCCTGATTATTTTAAACATGGGTTATCTCCCTACACCTCTCTTGTTTTGTTGCCTTGCTCGTTGTTGTTCTGATATAGTCCGCCATCTTGTCGAATAGCCCTTTTTCAAGAATTGGGTACTTGGGTTCTGTTACAAGAAACGCTCTGGCCATCTTATCTTGTAGTTTTGAAATATCCTTCCCAATGAAAAATACGGCGTTTGAATCTGCAAAGAACTCCGAGAACTCACCAATCTTGTGCGTATACGAACCCATCACAACGCAAGGTGTCTTCGTAATAACAGAAAAGAGCATTCCATGAAGACGGTCAGTTACGACGATCTTACTCCTTGCATATTTCATGAGTTCATTATTTACTACCTCTCCTGTCATCAAAGGCAGAATACTTTTTCCATACCTGTTTTTTGTTTGTTGATAATTCAATTCTATTTTTCTGATGATATCAAAAACTTCGTTATATATTTCCTCATCAAGCCCACTCTCATCGCCAAGATCACGAATACACGTCAGTATTCCTTTTCTATCAAAAGCATAATCCCTCGAAAGCATAAGTGCCATATCAATCATATTCATACATCTCACCGAAGGAAAATATGCTTTTGCAAGACTGAGACTCTCCTTGCCGCGCGTAAACAACACAAGACCATTATGGCACCCATATACTTTGGCGCTTTTGTCGAGTTCAGCCTTGCCTCTTTCATCATCCGAAAACCATATCGTTTGCGGCAATATGAATATCTTGTTTGCAGGAAAACTCTCTATCACGCGTCTGCGAATATCCTCCTCGACTGTATACATGCTTCCCAGATTTCCGCCACCCTGCAAGAAGATTACATCATTGTCCCGCATAAAACTGCTAATATATTGAAAATCCGTCTGCATATAATAACCGGTAACCTCAACGAGCCTATATTCGCTGAAGTACCTGCGAATAAACTCATACGTACCGATGGTGATAGCAGAATCACCTATATTATCGTGCTCGGAAGTACCGAGAAGAAAGATCTTTTTGCTTGTGCTTAAATCTGAATAAAATACTTTTTTGAGGAACTGATTTTCATACTCAAGATTCTTGACGTCCGACACCTCTTTCTTGACGTCCGGCACCTCTTTCTTGACGTCCGACACCTCTTTCTTGACGTCCGACACCTCTTTCTTGACGTCTTGTATTTCACATTTAAACTGCTTGTATATCGGCTTAAATAAAGAGTCCAAAATCTTATACTTAAGCCTCTTTCGTTTCGCAGGCTGCAAAGACACTGCCCACTGCTGCGTACGTTCAGACGAAATGTATGAAGAAATATGCCCCGCAACTTCCGCCGGCAATTGCCCTGTCTTTGCCTCATGAAGTCTGTATTCATATATCGTTTTCAGACTGTCCGGATCATATAGCAACAATTCATAATTATTGGCTAATGCTTTGACAAAAAGTGCGTCCAGCTTTCTACAAATGTATTCATCAACCTTACCGCTCCACGGTCCGACATACGGTAATACCTCAGCCGAAATATCCACACCAAGGCGCTCCATGTTCTTTTTTACAAGTTCGCGCATCGCGGCAACGGTCTTTTTTGTTCCACCTGCACCATTTGCATGCCATCTGTGGCGCGTCAATATCTCAGGAATGCTATGAACAACCATACCTCTTTCGAATGCACGTAGCCAAAGCTCCCAATCTTCGACATGGCTTCTATCTTCATCGTATAACAGGTCACCTAAAAAGAACTCTCTTCGGAACATGATGGTCGGATGATCAAATGGACATGCGATAACCGACCAAGCTTTTGACATCTCATATGAAAACGTCCTGCGATACTCCTGCATATCGCCAAAGTACTCAAAATCACTGCTACAAAGCATAATATCGGGATTTTTATCGAGACATTTCTTCTGTTTGAACATTCTCTCTTGAGCCATAAGATCATCATCATCGATACGAGCGATATAATCACCTCTTGCTATTTGCATTCCGCGATTTAGGCTTCCAGCTATACCGAGTCGTTTGTTATTAACAAGAAGTATAATTCTAGGATCTACATAAGAGTCAAAAAAGCTACGGACATCTTTCCCATTTTTAGACTCAGAAATCACAATAATCTCAAAATCCGAATATCTTTCGTACCAGCTTTGTGTTTGTCCCATGATACTGTCCAGACATTCTCCAAACCAGCCAATATCTGGTTTAAAAACTGGAATAAGTATTGATATAGCAGGACGAAAATCTTTTTTTAATGACTGCCCTCCAAGAGCCACCCATTTGTCGTGATACTCTTGCCATCCAGGATATAATTCATGCAGATACCAATCGTTCCAGAATTTATTGTTACCCCATGCATGGATGATAGCAGCATTACTACAATCACGACCATAGTAAGGGTAACAGCAATAATCAGATCCTCTGATAGGAGATACTGAAATATCAAAATCTTGAATCATAGCATTCAAGACGCCTTGGTCCGGAAGGCTAAGTATTTCTGCCCATTCAACTGTTTTATCATAACAATACTTAGTCAGTTCTTTTCTTTCTTCAAGCTTATCACTTACAGCCATTAAGCCAGAATGGAATAGATATGATTGTAGATTATACTCTTTTCCTTCTGGAAGCTCTATAAAACATGTTCTCATATGATCCACATTCTTTGATGTTTTATTCTTGGGATCTTCTCTTACCATAGAATATCCGGTTATTCTCGCTAAATCGAGTATACCGGCAATATTACTTTGTATAAGAATATCTGTATCCATCCATGCTATAGTCTCGTACTCATCGAGCAAGCTGAACATCTCATACCGTACAAACATTAATTTCGAGAACTGCTTGAACCTCGGCAAATCAAACAATCTATCCGGAAGCGGCGGGGAATAGTTAATGAATCGACATGGCATAATAGATAACATTAAGTTCCTATTACTTTCGGGAATTTCATCGATATAGTAGATAATAGCTTCATCAAAAAGCCCTTTGTTTGTTTCCTGCAACTGCAAAAGCACCATACCTACAAGAGAAGGTCTTGTATCAGCAAGCATAACAGCATTCTTTTTCTTATTCACTTTACCTTGCACGCTCCCTATTCTGCGAAAAATCGACTATCAAAAACTTACCCCCATATCTCATTTGCACTCAAAATGTAGACTTGGGGTGTTTTTTTATCTCTAAAAATTTCGGTCAAACTTTTATATTTTGACAAACATTTAAACAGTGGATAGAATCTTTTTAATAGCTTCATAAAGTCCTCCATCGTTTTGTTCAAGGCGTAGTGTGCGGCATCCAGCGGCACGTCCAGCTTCAACATCACAATCATGGTCGCCTATCATCCATGAATTAGCAATATCTATATTCATATCTTTTACTGCGCGAAAGATCATTCCAGGTGCTGGCTTGCGACAATTACAATCGGTTTTAAGCCCTGCTATTTCACCATGTAATCCTCTATACTTTGCGGGCATATGCGGACAAAAATAGCTTGCATCCACAAACGCTCCATCATTACCAAGTAGGGATTCCATCTTTTTCTGCATCTGTCTATATCCTTTAAAAGAAATAAGTCCCTTGGCTAGAATCCCCTGATTGGTTATAACCACAGCAAGATAATCGCTCTTATTTATTGTCTTTATAGCCTCTGCAACGTTAGGCAAAAGCTCAAAATTTTCTACCTTCTTAGCATCACCCATATCGCGATTTATTGTTCCATCACGATCAAGAAATATGGCGGGACGTGGATTTTCGCGATTAAGCCTCCTTGCCTTGCCACTTTCCACATCGCGTGATGCACGGGAAAGGCGATCCTTCGTCCCAATGTCATGGATGTATTCGGGAGTTTGATATGCTTGTATACGTACGCCTTTGGCAAGCATTTTCGGAAATATATCATGGCCAAAATCTTGCACAAAACCATGTTCTATATATTGGAACGCGTTGGGCGAAAGAACATATACGCACGCATTGTCAAGATTTCGATAGACAAGCCCTTGCGGATGCGGCTTTGGTAGAAATCTAGTAATGTTGCCCCTATCATCTACTTCCAAAAGATCACTATCGTACGGATGATTACACGGATGAGCGATAAGTGTTGCAACCACATTGAAATCTTTTTCCACATAGTTGACAAAATGTGCGACATCAAAATCCACCACTATATCGCCATAGAACACGAGAAAAGATCGATCTATCCGTCCTTCAAGTAACTTTACCGCGCCCGCTGTGCCAAGAGGTTTTTGTTCAACTATGTGATGTATTTTAACACCAAACTTTGAACCATCACCAAAATAGTTTTGTATAACGTCACTGAGATGGCCTTCAAGCAAGAAAATCTCTTCAACACCATAACGCTTTGCAAGCTCTACCTGATATAATAACAACGGCTTACCCGCTATGTCCACCATAGGCTTAGGTATGTCAGTAAGGCCAAGTCTTAATCCTTTACCACCAGCGAGAATGACAAGTTGTTTTATCATTATGCCATTTCCGTCGATAATATTGCATTTATGGCGCGTTGTACTGCCTGATCCGAAGTGTTGGTTGCCCGCCAGCCAAGCGAGTGTATCTTGTCAAGATTATATGCAAATTTCGGCACATCGCCGACCCATCCGCGATCACCGCCAGTGTAGCATATCTTTGTAGAAAACCCCATAGAATCTATGATCATTCGTGCTATATCAGAAACGAGTGTTTGTCCTTCGGTCCCAATGTTGAACACATTAATCTTGTCATCCACATTATCATACACAAAAAGTATAGCCTCAACTAAATCTTTAACATATAGGTATGGTTTGGCCTGAGTCCCATCACCAAAAACCTCAAGTTCATTAGGATTAGCACGTAATTTAGCTATAAAGTCGTAAAGTATTCCATGTGTAGTTCTTTCGCCGCAAACATTAGGAAATCGAGTTATCCATGCCTTAAACCCATAGTTTTCAACGAAACTTGCAATAAATCCTTCGCTTGCAAGTTTGCCAGCGCCGTAGTGTGAAGCAGGTAATAGTGGTCCATATTCCTCGGCTACCGCCTTGCCTCCCGTCTGTCCGTATATGGCCGAGGTAGAAGAAAATACAATTTTTTTCACGCCATGCACCCTCATAGCATCCAAAACACGGAAAGTGGTCATAAATGTAAGGTTTAAGTCCATACTTGTTTCAGAGGAGCTGCGTGCTATATCACTGTTTGCAGCTAAGTGAAATACTGTGTCAAATTTGTGATTATTAAAAACTCTTTCTAATGCGGCATCGTTAAGTATGTCCGCCTTTATAAACTTAAAGTTTGGATTTTTTTCTGCCAGAAATACATTCTCTCTACGTCCAAGATACAAATTGTCTAATGCAATCACATTATGCCCTAGCGTAAGTAATACATCACAAAGATGGCTCCCTATAAATCCGGCGCCACCAGTAACAAGCATTGTTTTCATTACTTTTCTCCATCTTACCAAAAAGAAGGTTCTATTTTTTGAGCTTTTTACCCAATCTAACCGACATTAAACTATAAATACCACCATCTCTAAATCTTCTTTCCATCGATTAACTGACTTATAGTGATAACTTTTAGGTTCACATAAGTCAATATTTTCTTTAGTTATAGTCCTATGCCCGCTTATCGGATTTGTTTCATTAAAAGGACAAGTAATCATTAGACCCCTCGCGCAACTTAAGTATTAAATTTTAGAACTACAAATACTCACAACCCAAGTTAAATCGCAGTCCAAAAGGTCTTTTGTAATTACTATATCTGTCTTTAGAGACTATTTTCGAACCTTTTAACAAATTGTTCCTTAAGAAACAAGTATAATCAAGGTGTGTAAGAGTGTTGGATATTGACACTCAATAGGGCTAAAAGCCCGTATGTATACTATGAATTTTTCACTAAATCCTCATCATCTGATGAAATCTCCCTATTTAACTCCTTATCTTCTTTTGTCAGCTTTGAGTGTTTATTTGATTGAACTTCTTATCTTCTTTTGTC
>BNVT01000020.1 GCA_025998295.1 Endomicrobiia bacterium | reverse complement strand
TCGCCGACGCCGTCGGAGCCATCGACACCGACTGCGACTTCAATGACAATGCCTGCCTCGCCTTCGTCCTCGCCGAAAATACCGCCGAACACAACTTCGTCACTGCCGTCAAAGCTATAGAACATGCTTACGCTGTTGTCAATCACCCTACCTTCGTTGATAAGACTGCCTTCGACCTAGCCAAAGGCTTTACCAGCGACACCCACGCCGCCGCCGACTCCGCCTCTCACGCCAGCTCCTCCATCGACGCCCTCGTCACCGCCACCAAATACGCCGAAGCTGCCAGCGAACACGCCTACGTCCACGTCGCCGCCCTCAACGCCTCTGTCGCCTTCAGCTTCGCCAACCTCGCATTCAGTGTCACCGCCTTTGCGGAATATGTCATCGCCGAAGTTGTTGATAAGAGCAACGCTGATTATAGCTGCGCCCGCTCCTACAATGCTGACGCCTTTGACATCGGCAACTACTTTACTGACGATGACGCCAGAATCAGCGTCGTCGAGGAGACTTATCTTGATGTCAGCGTTTGTGTCCCCGCCCTCCCCGACAATCCCATCGAGGAAGTCCTCTCCGCCAAAACCGCTACCGCTGGTTCCTACATCACCGCCGCCGACACCTTTATCAAAGAAGCTAAAAACTTAGATGAGCGTTTTAAGAAGTGGCAAAGTCAAAAAAACCTAAAGCATTAGTCGTCAAAGCTAAAGCCTTAAAAGGTTAGTTGTCAAAACCGTCGTCGCAGGCAGCACGCAAGACTTAAAATCCAAAGAAACCGCCTAAAAGACTAAAAGCCTTAAGCAAGGGACATGGATGCACCAAAAAGGCACGAGAACTTTTTTTAATTTTTGATTGTCGCAGGGCAATACCAAACTGCAGTTTATGAAATTTGCTTTTAAATCTAAACCAGCCTCCTTGAGAAGCTTTTTTCATGCATTTGTTCTGATAGAGATTTCCATTTATCAAAAAAATCGCAAAATGTGTTAGAATACAAGAAGTTAGAAATTATCATGGGTAAACATCAAGGAATTTTGCACCATAATCAAAACTAAAAAAAAGCAAAGCCACTAAATCAGAGCGGGGAACTGCTCGTGGTGGCAAGCGTGGTATTGTTGAAAAAATAGAAAATCTTAAATTAAAATTAAAGTTGAAAAGTAAGCACAAGTTGGTAATTTGAATTTTGGAAAACCATAAAAATTGCAATTTGGCTTGGAAAGATGTGTTACAAAAAGCTCTTAAATAACACTAGTTATTAATTGGCTACATATTAGAGGGGGGGGTGCGTTGTGAAAAAATTGATGTGTAAGGTTTGTGGGTATGTTGCGTTGGACGGCAATAAAGATAGATGTCCTGTTTGTCTTGCAGAAAATGAGTTTGAAGAAAAAGAAGACGCTTACAAGATGCCTGATTTTAAAGCGGTTTCAGGTGAAACAGAGAAGAAGCATATCCCGTATTTTACGATTGCTAAGGAATGTGGCATAATCTACGGGATAGGTTGTATAGATGTTCATGTAAAAATAGGAGAAATTCTTCATCCATCTTTACTAGAGCATCGTATTACTGAAGTGACTTTTTATGTTGATAATAAATTCGTTTCAAACGTTATGTTTACACCTAATGTAAATCCTGCCACTGTTATTCATTTAAAAGATGGGACAAAAGGCAAGGTGCAGGTCATAGAAAATTGTAATATTCACGGTAAATGGTATAACGAAGTAGAAATAAAATAGGTCGTAGGGCTGGAGTATAATAACAATTACGAGGGGGGGGGATTTAAAATTATGGCAAAATCAATTAAAGGCACGAAAACAGAAAAGCATTTGTTGGAAGCATTTGCTGGTGAGTCACAGGCAAGAATGAGATATACTTATTTTGCTTCAAAAGCAAAAAAAGAAGGGTTTGAGCAAATTTCCGCTATTTTTGCAGAAACTGCAGATAATGAAAAAGAACATGCGGAGAGATTTTTTAAATTTTTAGAAGGTGGTTCTCTTGAAATTACTGGCACCTTCCCCGCTGGCGCTATTGGTAGCACTGTTGAAAATTTAAAATTTTCAGCGGCAGGTGAGAATGAAGAACATACAAAGCTCTACCCTCAAGCCGCAAGGGTTGCTGACGAGGAAGGTTTTCCTGAAGTAGCTGAATGTTTTAGAAAAATTTGTGTAGCTGAGAAGCATCATGAGTCAAGGTATTTAAAGCTCATTGATAATCTTGAAAATAACAGAGTTTTCAAAAAAGATGTGCCTATAAGATGGAAATGTCGTAACTGCGGCTACGTCTATGAAAGCAAGGAAGCTTATGAACAATGTCTAGCATGTTTGCATCCTAAAGCGTACATGGAAGAATTAACTGAAAATTTTTAATCTAAAACGCAAGAAATCCTTCGTTTTACTCATGATACTTTCGAGCTGTGTGAGTAAGCCAATAAGAATGTAGCCAGCAATAATTTATTGGCGGTAAACAGGGATTGCGCCGTAACTGGTGTTTATGTGCTTACAAATAAGGAAAATTCACCGGGAGCAACCAATGGGCAAATTTGATATTAAAAGTATGCCGCAGTGGGACTACCTTGAGAAGAGCTATAATCAGGCAAAAAAACTTCATTTAAGGGATTTGTTTAAAGGTGAAAACAGATTTAATGAATTTTCTATTCAAGATAATAATATAGGCGTAACTTTTGATTATTCAAAAAATATTATAACGACTGATATTTTTAAGCTTTTAATAGATTTTGCAAAAGCATCTAATGTAAATGAATATGCAAAAAGAATGTTTTCCGGAGAGAAGATCAATTGGACTGAAAAAAGAGCGGTTTTACATACTGCTTTAAGGAATAGAAGTAATACTCCAGTTTATGTTGACGGAAAAGACATAATGCCTGAAATTAACTCGGTTCTTTTGAAAATGGAAACATTCAGTAACGATTTACGAAGCGGAAAATGGAAAGGCGTTACTGGCAAAAAAATTACAGATATTGTAAACATAGGCATAGGAGGTTCTAATTTAGGGCCCGAAATGGTTTGTGAAGCGTTAAAATATTACTCTGACGGGCCTAATGTTTATTTTGTTTCCAATATTGACAGCGCGGATATATACGAGGTGTTAAAAAGATTAAGCCCAGAAACAACTCTTTTTATAATAGCATCAAAAACTTTTACAACTCTTGAAACAATTACCAATGCTTTAACTGCAAGAAATTGGATTACGGAAAAACTTGGCAATAAGGCTATCACAAATCATTTTATTGTGCTTACCGCAAACATAAAAAAAGTTTTGGAGTTTGGTATTGATAAAAATAATATATTTAAATTTTGGGATTTTGTTAGTGGAAGATATTCTCTGTGGTCTGCGATAGGTCTTTCTATTGTCTGTTCTGTAGGGTTTGATAAATTTGTCGAGCTTTTAGACGGTGCTCATTATATTGACCAGCATTTTTTAAATGCTCCGTACGAAAGAAATATACCTGTAATAATGGCTGCTTTAGGATTTTGGTACAACAACTTCTTTGGGGCTTCAACTCATGCTATTTTGCCTTACAGTCAGTACTTGAGCAGGTTTCCTGCATATTTGCAACAGAGCGATATGGAAAGCAATGGCAAAACAGTAAATATTGAAGGTGATAGAGTTGATTATGATACTGGTCCTGTAATTTGGGGAGAGTCCGGCGTAAATGGTCAGCATTCATTTTGTCAGCTTATTCATCAGGGAACAAAATTTATTCCATGTGATTTTATAGGTTTTATTAATCCCCTTGAAAAAATCGGCGATCATCACGAAAAACTAATGGCAAATTATTTTGCCCAAACTGAAGCCTTGGCTTTTGGACTTACAAAAAAACAAGTAATTAATAACCTTACAGCTATGGGGCTTTCTTTTCCTGATATAGAATTCTTAGCGCCTCATAGTGTTTTTGAAGGCAACAAACCTACAAACAGCATATTAATTGATAAGCTTACTCCTAAAACTTTAGGAGTGTTAATTGCTATCTACGAGCATAAAATATTTGTCCAAGGGGTTATGTGGCGTATTAACAGTTTTGATCAATGGGGTGTTGAGCTAGGAAAAGTTTTGGCAAATGTTATTCTTCCAGAACTTAAAAGCCATGTTGATAATAAGCACGACAGTTCAACGAAGAATTTGATAGGAATTTTTAATTCCAAGAAAAATAGAAATCTATGAAAAAATGTATATTAGATTTAACAAATTCTCAATTTAAAACAATGGTAAAATCTTTAATAAAGCAAGATTATAAAATCAATCAGATTATTGAATGGGTTTATGCGAAAAAGGCAGCTTCTTTTGAAGATTTCACCAATATATCGAAAGAATTAAGAGGAGAACTGGATAAGAGATTTCTTTTAAGAACTTTAAAAATAGCCAAAAAAGAGCATTCTATCATTGACGGAACAATCAAGTATACTTTTCAAACTATAGATAAAAAATATTTGTTTGCCGTATTTCTTATTGCAAAAGGTAAAAATTCAATATGTATTTCGTCGCAGATAGGTTGTCCTGTAGCGTGCTCTTTTTGCTCGTCGGGAAAAGTTAAACTTGTGAGAAATTTAAGCAGGGGGGAAATAATAGAACAGATTTTACAAGTTGAAAATGATACCAAAGAAAAAGTTTCAGGCGTATTATTTATGGGTATGGGAGAGCCTACTCTTAATTTTAATAGCATTACTTCTGTTTTAAATTCACTTTTATCAAGTAAGGAGTTCGGCATAGGTAAGAGACACATAACACTTTCAAGCGTAGGGAATGTTTCTGCAATAAAGAAGCTTGCCGATGATAATTTCGGTATTCGTCTTGCACTTTCTCTTCATGCCGTTGATGAAAAAATAAGGAAAAAATTAATCCCTAACAGTTTTGGTTTTAGTATAGAAGATATCTTAAATGCCGGTAAATATTATCTTAAAAAGACAAAATCTCGTCTTACAATAGAATATATACTTGTTAAGGCAATAAATAATTCCGTTGCAGATGCTCATAAACTTGTGCGGTTATTAAGACGGCACAATCTTCTAAACCCTGATGTTCAAATTAATCTTATACCTTTTAATCCGGTGGAAGGTACACAGTTTAAAACGCCTGGGCAAGAATCAATACAGAGGTTTAAAAATATATTGAACCTTAATGGTATTACCGTTAATATAAGACGGGCAAAAGGTGCTGATATAAGCGCTGCTTGCGGACAACTAGGTTACTGAAGACTCTATAAAAGTTGGTCGGCTATAAGCGAGGTCTATGATTATATGAGCTCTAGAAGGGAAGCAAGAGAGTACTCTTTGCAGATGCTTTATACGGTTGACAATTGCAACGCCTCAGTTAATTTTGTGCGTAATACTTTTGAGGAAAATTTACCAAAAGCTAATGCTTACAGAGAGTTTGCATTGAGTTTGTTCAAGGGAGTTTGCGAAAAAAAAGACGCTATTGATGCTCTTATTAAGCAGTATGCAAAAAATTGGGAACTTGAAAGAATGGCGGTTGTTGATCGCAATATTATACGTCTTGCAATTTATGAAATTATGGCTACTCCGGACACCCCTATCAGTGTTATAATAAATGAGGCCGTAGAAATTTCTAAAAAATATTCCACAGAAGATTCAAGTAAGTTTGTCAATGGTATTTTAGATAAACTTAAAGTTATAAGAACTTAAAAAAAATTCAAAATGATATATAAATGTTCAAAGTTATAAGAACTCAAAAATTTGGCTTGTTTGGTATGACGATCCAATAGTTATGGAAAATAAAAATATTCAAATCCGTATCGACTACCTAAGAAAAGAGCTTATCCGGCATAACAATCTTTATTATGATAAGAACAATCCTGAAATATCCGACAGCGAGTATGACAACCTTGTAAAAGAACTTGAGCAACTTGAAACAGAAAATCCTCTTTTTGCGTCAGCAAATTCACCAACGCAAAAAGTGTCTGGAAGTGCTTCGTCGTCTTTTGAGCAGATCAAACATTTGTCTCCAATGTTTTCACTGGACAATACTTATTCGCAGGAAGAAACTAGCAAATGGTACGAACGAGTTGAAAAAAAACTTGGTGCTAAAGATATAGAATTTATTGTTGAACCAAAAATTGACGGAGTAAGCGCAAATTTAATTTATTTGAACGGCGTTTTAATAATAGGGGCAACGCGCGGCAACGGCGAGACTGGCGAAAATATAACTGAAAATATAAAAACAATACAAAATGTTCCCCATAAACTTAAAATAAAAGATCCTCCTGCATTTTTTGAACTGCGCGGGGAAGTGTATATAGATAAGCCAGATTTTGAAAAATTAAATGAAAAAATAATTAAATCAGACGAACAGAAATTTGCTAATCCAAGGAACGCTGCCGCTGGTTCTTTAAGACAAAAAAATCCACAGATTACCGCAAAGCGGAAACTTCGTTTTTTTGTACATTCTTTCGGTAAAATTGATGGCAAGCAATTTCAAAAACAATCCGATTTTTTAAAGTATTGCCAAGAATGTGGGTTCTGGTTACAAGATGATTTAAAAATTTGTTGCACTTTAAAAGAAATAGTTGATTTTGTGGATGTTATGTTAGACAAAAGAGATTTGCTAAGATACGAAATAGACGGTCTTGTAATTAAGGTAAATAGTTTAAAACAGCAAAATGAGCTTGGATATACAAATAAAAGTCCGAGATGGGCTATAGCGTTTAAATTTCCCGCAAAACAGACGACAACAAAATTAAATAAAATATGCGTACAAGTAGGACGTACAGGAATAATAACACCATTAGCTGTTTTAGAACCCGTTGCACTTGCGGGCGTTACTATATCTCACGCGACTCTGCATAATTTTGAAGAAATAGAACGCCTTAACATAAATGAAGGTGATATTGTTCTAGTAGAACGTGCTGGTGATGTTATCCCTAAAATAGTAAAAGTTTCAAAAAAAACCAAAGAAGGATTTTTTAAACCTCCCAAAAGTTGCCCATCGTGTAATAGCAATATTGTTAAAGAGAGCCAAGAAGAAGTTGCATATAGGTGCGTTAATCCTGAATGTCCTGCGCAGTTTAGTCGACGTTTAATGCATTTTGTAAGCAGAAATGCTATGGATATTAACGGTTTTGGCAAAGCTGCGATATATCAATTGCTTGCAAGAAAAAAAATAAAAACTTTGTCAGATATTTATCGCTTAACTTATGATGATTTTATAAAGTTAGATTTATTTAAAGAAAAAAAAGCCAACAATCTTATAAAAGCGATTGTAAAAAGCAAAAAACAGCCTTTAAGCAGATTATTATTTGCCTTGGGCATACGACATGTAGGCGAAAAAGCTTCTGAGATTATCGCAAAAAGATTTAAAAATATAGAATCACTCTTTAGCGCAACTATAGAAGATTTTACAAAAATCCATGAAATAGGCGAAGTATTGGCATTATCTTTAAAAGAATTTTTTGAAAATATAACTGCACGTCATATTGTTGATGCTTTAGTCACTGCCGGTGTAAATATGGCTGAACCTGAAAGTCTAGTAACAGACGCTTTGTTTGAAGGTAAAACGTTTGTTTTAACCGGAGAACTTGAAAATTATACAAGAAAACGGGTAGCTGAAATTATAAGATCTCTTAACGGGAAAGTAACTTCTTGCGTAAGTAAAAAAACGGATTATGTTCTTACGGGAGCAAATGCAGGTTCAAAACTTGAAAAGGCAAAAGAATTAAACGTAAAAATTATTGATGAAAAAGAGTTTAAAAATTTATTAGACGGGCTTTAGAACTATAAAACTAATTGATAATCAAGAACAAGCAGTAAATAATATTTTGCTGTAACAATAAATGCTTATTTTCATCGCATATGCCCCTGCAAGTACGAACAGAGGTTTAGTTAACATTGCAGAATTTTATTTAACAGGAATTTCCTTATCCTTAAAGCTCCTCTCTTTTCTTTTCTTTACCAAATATGGATATTTTGATTCTTTTTTTTCCAGTGTCATTTTACATTTATAACGCAAAATTTGACATAAGCCATGGAAAGTTATAAACGCTCTTTAGTGCTGGCAGTTGAACTTGTGGTGCTATAAGTCTACAGCGTCAAGAAAAACTAAGACACGAAGGAAACATCATGAGAAAAACAAAATTGTTAATTTCATCTTCATATATTTTACTTGGTTTTTATGTTTAAGTTCGTGCGATAAAAAGAACGCTTTCCTTGTAAACAGAAGGACTGCTACTCCAGTAGAAATAAAAGAAACAGAAATAGAAAAAGCAAACCGAGCAGAGCGGGAAAGAGTGTGGGAAAAGCTGCGGAAAGAGCAGAGAGCGCTGATGATAGCGTGCGGGAAGGGCTGAGAAGAGCGTTGGAAAAGCAGGAAGATCTGCATGGAGTGCTGTGGGAAGCGCATGTAGCGCTGAGGAGCGCTCGGTGGCGGTTCGGGTGGTAGCTGTATTCTAGGTAGAGAGGCAAGTAAACTAACAATACCAAACAGTGTTATATGAATATTTAAAAGTTCTAAAAGATGATTTTGAACGAGAGCTAAACCATTAGCGACGTTTTAAAACAGAATTTAAAAAAAAAAGGGGGGGGACTTTCGAAAATATTTAAAATCTATATTAAACCTCCTACATAACCAACACATAAAAGTACAATAGAAGTACTATGAAACAAAAAAGAAAGCAGTTAGGTCATATGTAATGGATTTAGTATTAATGGGAGTAAAGAAAGCATTTGATAAAAGAGTCAAGGATAGCAAGGAGAGAAGAGAAGAAGAGAGAAGAAGAGAAAAGAAAAGATAGGACAAGTAGGTAAGCAAAGAGAAAATTGAGTATAGAAAAGATAGTAAAGATGATGTTTGAATACTTTAGGGCAATACCCGAACATATTATCACTTGAACATCCAATGTCAGCAAAAGTTGTGGACAATAGACATAGGGTATTCGAACATATTATCACTTTAAGACAGTTACAATACATACCATTAGATTAGACATCCAATATCAGCAAAAGTTGTGGATATAGACATAGGGTATTCGAACATATTATCACTTTAAGACAGTTACAATACATACCATTAGATTAGACATCCAATATCAGCAAAAGTTGTGGATATAGACATAGGGTATTCGAACATATTATCAGACTTTAAGACAGTTACAATACATACTACTAGATTAGACATCCAATGTCAGCAAAAGTTGTGGATATAGACATAAAGTATTTGGACATATTATCACTTTAAGACAGTTACAATGTCAGCAAAAGTTGTGGACATAGACATAGGGTATGTAAGAAGAAGTATTAACAAGTAGTGGGGAATATGCGAGATGAGAATAGGTATTGTTAAACAAAGCGCTAGAAGTAGAAGTGGCAGTGATTATGCTATAATTAATACAAAGACTTCAAAAACAGCAAAAGTGGCAAGCTAAAAGAATAATAGACATACAATAACCGTTGGTAGTAGTGGCATTAAAGATAAGTAAGTAATATGCGCATAGATAATAGGGCAAGGAACGATCTTAGTTTATTTGAAATAGACACTGATTTGTACAAAGAAAGACAAAAAGACAATAAGATACATGGCAGATACAATTTATTAGGACTTAGGCAAAATACATACAAACACACTAACCCTAAAAAAAGAGATCAAAGAAGCACTCGAGTGACAAAAGAAGATAAGAAGTTCAATCAAAGGAACACTCACTGACAAAAGAAGATAAGAAGTTCAATCAAAGAAGCACTACTCAAAGCTGACAAAAGAAGATAAGGAGTTAAATCAAAGAAGTACTCAGAGCTGACAAAAGAAGATAAGAAGTTCAATCAAAGAAGCACTCGAGTGACAAAAGAAGATAAGGAGTTAAATAGGGAGATTTCATCAGATGATGAGGATTTAGTGAAAAATTCATAGTATACATACGGGTTTTTAGCCCTATATGAGTGTCAATATCCAACACCCTTATACACCTTGATTATACTTGTTTCTTAAGGGACAATTTGTTAAAAGGTTCAAAATAGTCTAAAAAGACAGATATAGTAATTACAAAAGACCTTTTGGACTGCGATTTAACCCTGAGTTGTAGGTATTTGTAATTCTAGAATTTAATACTTAAGTTGTGTGGGAGGTCTAATTACGATTATCTTCATACCAGTAATGCGCAACGGTTTTCTTTAGTGCATCGGAGTTTATTGCAACAGGTGCTCATAGACATTTGACTATTATATATGCTACACCACTAGCATTAACAAAAATTAGCTTGGCTTATTGTCCATTAAATCGTGGGCTCTGATATCAATTAAAAAAGGAGTTTGTATGAATTTTTCATCTTATACAAATACGGCTTTGGCTGCCGCAAAAGCTGGCTCTGAAGTACTTGCTAAATATTATAACAATATACTTGATATCGAGTACAAAGGGGAAATCGACCCTGTTACTCAGGCTGATAAAAACTCTCAAAAAGCGATCATAAAGATGATAAAAGATGTTTTTCCCAAACACGGTGTTTTAGCGGAAGAAGATGGCGTAAATGAAGTAAATAAAGATTACTGTTGGATTATAGATCCTCTTGATGGCACAGTAAATTTTATTCATGGACTGCCCATGTTTTGTGTTTCAATAGGATTAAAATGTAAAGATGAAATTATTTCAGGTGTAATCTATTCTCCTATTATGCAGGAAGTCTTTGTTGCTGAAAAGAACAAGGGTGCGTGGCTTAATGGTAAAAAAATCAAAGTTTCAACAATAGAAGATCCCATCCGCTCTTTAGCTGTTACGGGGTTTCCTTACTATATTAAAGAAAATAGCGATCGAGTAATGAAGAATTTTCAAAATGTAGTGTTTAAATCTCAAGGAATTAGAAGATTAGGGTCTGCTGCTTTGGATATGGCGTATGTTGCGTGCGGACGTTTTGAGTTCTTTTGGGAAGAAGGTTTAAAGCCATGGGATATTGCCGCAGGTACTTTAATAGTTAAAGAAGCCGGAGGGAAAGTGTCTGATTATAGTGGCGGCGCAGAAGATTCTGTGTTTAAAGACACAATGCTTGCATCCAACGGAATTACAATGCATAAAAAAATACTTAAGGTTATAAGTGATAAAAAATAAGAAGCAATACGTATTAAAAATAATAAAAATTTTAGAAAAAGATTTGGGACAAGTTAAATGTGCACTTAATTTTTCAACCCCTTTTGAGTTGCTTACCGCGGTGGTATTATCCGCACAGTGTAGAGATGAAAGAGTTAATAAGATAACCGAGAATCTTTTTAAAAGATATAAGAATATAAGTGATTACGCAAATGCTGATATTTCAGAGTTTGAAAACTATATAAAATCCGCGGGTTTTTTTAGAAATAAAGCTAAGAATATTATTAGATCCGCAAGGTTAATAATAGGTATGCATAATGGAGCTGTTCCTCACGATATGGAAGAACTCCTTAAACTCCCCGGTGTTGCAAGAAAAACGGCAAATGTTGTTTTAGGCAATGCTTTTGGTAAAGTCGCAGGGATTGCCGTCGATACACATGTTATTAGAATTGCAAATTTACTTAAACTTACAAAATATGACGACCCTGTTAAAATTGAAAAAGATTTAATGAAAATTGTGCCGAAGGAATATTGGATAAAATTTTCTTTCTATATACAGGTTTTGGGAAGAAGAATTTGTAAAGCAAGAGCTCCAAATCATGAGATTTGCGCTCTTAATAAGATTTGTCCGTCAGCGCACATAGCCAACTAACTTTATATTTAAATTGCCTCTTGCAAAACAATTAAGATGTCTTCCAGAATCTTAAAATAGTGTAAAATTTACTAGTATTTTAAATCAGTCGGCTACATATCTAAATACCAAAATACTTACATTTTCAATTGAAATTTGACGTAATATTTTATACAATCACAAAATCGTGAATACAACAGACACTATTATTAACCTTGCACTTGAAGAAGACGGCGTTTTTAAAGATATTACAACGAAAGAGTTTGTCCCAAAGGATAAAAAAGCTAAAGCAGTTTTAATTGCAAATAAGCCGGGAGTTCTTTGCGGAACTGATATTTTTATAAAAGTATTTAAAATTATAGACAAAAGATGCAAGGTATCTTTGAAGATGAAAGATTGTACAAAACTTAAACAAGGCGATATAATTTTGGAAATCAAAGGTCCTGCGCAGGCAATTTTATCTGGGGAGAGAACGGCTCTTAATTTTCTACAACATATGTCTGGGATTGCAACTATAACAAATCAATTTGTAACATCCATAGATAATGGCAAAACAAAAATATATGATACAAGAAAAACGGTTCCTGGGTATAGAGAACTTGCAAAATATGCCGTAAGGTGTGGCGGCGGGAGCAACCATAGAATCGGCCTTTATGATATGGTCCTTATAAAGGATAATCATATAAAACTTACAAAAGATTTAACTATTGCAATAGCGGAGTTTAGAAAAAAATATAGAAAGATTCCAGTTGAAGTGGAATGTGAAAGTATAGAGGAAGTTAAGCAAGCATTGGATGCAAAGGCTGATGTTATAATGTTAGATAACACGTCTTTTAAAAATACAAAAGAAATGATTAATCTTATAAGAAAGAGTTCTGCAAAAAAATACAGTCCTGAAATAGAAATTTCAGGAGGCGTAAATCTGGAAACGGCAAAAAAATTCTCAAAACTTGATGCTGAAAGAATCTCTGTAGGAATGATTACTCATTCGTCTCCGGCTTTGGATTTAACTTTGGAGATAACAATAAAATAATATAAATATTAATTTTAAGATTTATTGCTACACGAATGTAAAAAGTCAAAATCATAAATCCCTTTTGTAAGTACGTCCGTGTTTTTTAGTTTGATTTCACATTTATCATATAATTTCATCTTTTCCGTTTGATTTTTTGTGTCGTTATAGCTTGAGATAGACTGTTATACCTGTCATACATGTATAGGCACGTTATTTTTCTTACTTTCATTCTATTACTTTTACTTTACAGACACAGCTTTTTGTGGCGGTAGAAAATG
The DNA here is from genome assembly GCA_025998295.1 of Endomicrobiia bacterium. GTDB lineage: Bacteria > Elusimicrobiota > Endomicrobiia > Endomicrobiales > Endomicrobiaceae > Endomicrobiellum. The sequence continues at coordinate 3,790 of BNVT01000020.1, read as the reverse complement.
TTATACGTTGCCTGAAGAGATTTAAAATAGTATCTGACAGATACAAGAATGGAAAAATATATTTTGGATTAAGCTGGAACGTTCAAATTTAAACTATATACTGGTGAAAAGTCTAGCTCTTTTTTGAGTGTATGTGCGAAAAGGAAAAAGTAGTAAGGTTTTGACTGTAAGGTGTTATTTTTATATACTCTCAAATCAACTTATCGGTGCGGTACCCAAGCGGTAAGGGAGCAGTCTGCAAAACTGTTATTCGCCGGTTCAACCCCGGCCCGCACCTATACAATAGTCAACTAACTTAAAGTATTAGTAGACTTTGTGATACTTTAAATTTTTTAGGGAAGTTTCAGCTGTTTTGTAAGAGGCGATGCTTTGAAATATTTACTATAGTAAAGCAGACTAAATTTACTAAAAAATGTAGCTTGCAAAAGCCTGCTTAAGAAGCGTACCACATCTGTTTTTTATTGAACGCAAAGTTTGTCAATATAGATAAAGTAGCATTGTCGCTAGCATGTTGCCCGGTTAGCTCAGTTGGTTAGAGTACTTCCTTGACATGGAAGGGGTCGGAAGTTCGAGTCTTCTACCGGGCATTTAAGCACATTGTGAAGTATTGGCAAGATGATAATTTAGTAGCTTTTATCGACGGGAATATCAATAATTTAGAGTTACCAACTACTATCAATTCTTATCTAAGTTTAATTACTCTCTGCTTACAATTTGCCTACAATTTTGGTTTAGGTTTTTAATGAGGTAGAGTTTGTAGATGCTTTCGTGTGTGGTTTTACAAAAAATCTAATACGTAAGTTAGTTGGCTATAGGATAATGGAAAAAAATGGGAATTATATGTGCACCCAAAGAAGTGAAATTATTTTGCGGAATAATTTTTTTAAATGAAGAAATAAAACAAAAATCTTTTACAATGCTTGAAGAAAAACTTGGCGCAATCGATTTTGTAAGCGGTGTTATCCCATTTGATTTTTCAAGTTATTATAATCTTGAAATGGGTGATAATTTAAAACGTTTTTGGATTTCGTTTGAGAGATTAATTTATTCAGGAGGTCTTGCGGAAATAAAAGTTTTTACAAATTCCATAGAGGACGACTTTACTGTAAATAATAAAAGACAAATAAATATAGACCCAGGATATATAACTCCGGCAAATGTCATTCTTGCTACAACAAAAGACTACAGTCACAGGGTTTATCTTGATAAAGGTATTTACGGCGAAGTTACAATGATATATAAGGAAAACAGATACAAAAAACTTCCATGGTCATATCCTGATTATTTATCTGACGTGATTGCGATATTTCTTTTAAAAGCACGCGCAGATCTTATGAAACAGTTAAGAACAAAGAGGGTTTAATGTTTGTCTTAGCAAGTATAATGTGTTTAATACCATATATTTATATTGTCTGGTGTACAAATTCGGGATTAGATATTCGCCATCCTTACCGTGCATATTTATATATTGTTTTTACCATTATTGGAATTGCAAGTATTTTTTTGTTCGTTAATATTCATCACGAAATGCCGTTTATGTCTGTGATAGGACCTTTAGGTTATATGGGCATCGGTATAGGACAAATATTGTTCTCTTTTCTTTTGATAAGTGACATATTAAATCTTTCTAATTTAATATTTAAGATCAAAAAATTCAGGTATTATTCAACTTTGACAGCCGTAGTTTTAGGTATAGCAGCTTTAATATTATCTACATTAAATTTCGCTTTTATTTTAAGTGTAAAAGAGATAAAAATAAAAGTTTCTAATCTTGATATTAACTCTTTAACAATAGTACAACTTTCAGATATACACATCAATCAGTTCACTTCGCAAAAAATCATGAATAAAATTTTTGATCAAGTTATGGTGCTTAAACCAGATATGATAGTTATTACAGGCGATGTGATAGATATAAATATTGATAAAGATAATAAGTATCTCAATTATGGCTTTGGAAAATTAAAAGCAAAATATGGCGTTTTTGCCGTTACCGGAAACCATGAATATCATACAGGCACTAACAGTTATTTTTCAATGCTTCAAAAATTAGGATTTAAGGCTCTTCAAAATGAGAGTATTCTAGTTGACAATTTAATTAATGTTGCTGGAATAAATGACAATGATTATAAGAACCCCGCAAACATTTCAAAATCTTTGAAAGGCGTTAATAAAAATTATCCTGTAATTTTTTTAAGCCATCATCCTGAATCTTTTGACGAATCTTCAAAACAAGGTGTAAAGATAATACAGCTTTCAGGCCATACGCATGCTGGGCAAATTCCTCCCGTTGAAATAGCTAGAAAGTATTTTATGAAATACAATTATGGTTTGTATCATAATGATGGTTCAGTTATGTATGTAACTTCAGGGACACGTCTGTGGGGACCGCCTATGAGATTGTTAAGTACAAGTGAAATTGCTGTGATAACATTAGAAAGAGGTATGTAGCTAACTAGCCTTATTGGTTAAAATATTTTTCTATTTGGTCTTATAACTATCACCTGTCCTGCCTTTAGACGTTTTTGTTTTGTCAAAGTTGGACTATCCTTGTAGATTTCTTTAGGTGTGACTTTATACTTAGCGGCAATTTCTTCAATATATTCTCCTCTTGCAACTTTGTGTTTTACAAATCTTGGCGAAGGATTCAAATCTTTTACCAGCGCTATATTTTTTTTAAATTTTTCTTTACTCCCATATGGCATTTTTAATTCAAAGTTAGGATACCCATGAGGTGTGCACCATGTTTTTAAACCAGGGTTAAGCCTTCTAATTTCTTCAATGGTTGTCTCTGCACATTGAGCAACGATTTTTAAATCTATAATTTTATTTGTTGTATATTTATCATAGTTTAAAGGTTTTGCATATTTTAAATCTCCAAAACCGTATTTCTCAAGATTATTACCTATTGTTACGACAGCTTTAAATCGATAAAAGCAATCTTTCGTTTCTTTAGGTATGACGTTTCTCGAAACCAATTCGGAAATGGTTGACGCGTTAGAAAACTTCATGTCGCGGGCAAGCTTGCATTCCCCTCTGTTGTAAGCGACAAGAGCTAAATCCCAGTCATTATTGAACATAGCGTAGAGCCGTTTTAAATATAAGCAAACTGCTTTTGTAGATTTTTCAGGATCTTTTCTTTCGTCTATCCAGCAGTTTATTTTCAGTCCCAGAGATCTTCCTGTTTGTGCCATAATCTGCCACAATCCCACTGCGCCCGCACCTGAAACATCGTTTAAATCATAATAACTTTCAATTACGGGTAAATAGAATAGTTCTTCTGGAAGATTAAAATCTCTTAATGTTTTTAAAATGATATCTTTGTAAGCTCCACTTCTTTCAAGAGCATTTTTAATTGTTATGTAAGAGTAAGCAGAAATAAATTTTTCTACAATAGAACTATCTTCAGATTTCATAACAAAGGACGTATTTGATGTGGGCTTTGTTATTTGTGCTGCCAGATGCTTGTTTTCTTTGGTAGGTATCGATACTGATGAGGAATAAGCATCAGCAGTGTTGCTATGTTTGCTTAAACTATCGTTATGCTCTTGTGCATATAAAAATCGACATGAAAATATAAGTAATAGAAATAAGAGTTTATGTGTATACACGAGAGGTATTATAGCATACTATTAAAAACTTAAGTGTATTTAAACCCCTTACATAACCAACACATAAAAGTACAATAGAAGTACTATGAAACAAAAAAGAAAGCAGTTAGGTCAGATGTAATGGATTTAGTATTAATGGGAGTAAAGAAAGCATTTGATAAAAGAGTCAAGGATAGCAA
>BNVT01000019.1 GCA_025998295.1 Endomicrobiia bacterium | reverse complement strand
GGTGGTCGCCGTATCATTAAAAAAAAAACTTTAAACGATGCCATGTTTATGTCCTCTTAAACCTCACTTCTTTTTCTATGTTTATCTATTTCATTATTTCCTCTTTAAATTTTCTTCTACTGCCGATACACAATATTCCATATCAACTACAAATTTATCTACGCTCTTTGAAAAAAAGTTATATGCTACTGTCGCTGGTATTGCTACTAACAGCCCTGCTGCCGTGTTGATAAGTGCTTCAGACACTCCCCCGATAACTACCGTAAGCCCTCCTGAACCCATACGCGATATATTGTTAAATGCTCCGATGATTCCAATCACTGTTCCTACTAATCCAATATACACCGTCGTACTTCCTAATGTTGCCAGTATTGTGTTTAGACCTTCCAATTTTACCGTCTGTATCATTATTTCTCTTTTCATCGCCGCTTCTATGCTTTCTTCTTTCTCTTTAAAAGCTATTAGTCCTGCTTTTGATACATTAGCCATTGGAGAATTAACTCTATCACAATAATACATCGCTTCATCTATTCTCCCTTTTTTTATTGCTCCTATCAAATCTTTTATAAATTCCGCTCTCCTTACTTTGGACTTCAACCAAAATTCAATCGCTTTCAAACAAATTACCGATATCGAAATTATCGACGTTCCAAGTATAATATACAAAACCCATCCGCCCATATTTAATATGTCTATAATACTCTTTCCTTCAAACATTTCCTTTCCCCTTTTATTTTTATTTTATTATTTCATTTTTAATTATCTAAATTACATGCAGGGTCTGTCCAAAAATTCTAGCAAGCCACTGCCAGTATGCCTTTGTTTTTAATTATCTGATATCTATCATTTTTTTACTATGAGATGCCTAAGGCAATGTTAAACATAACGAGTACAAAAATCTAAAAGAACCATGGGTTTTTAGAGAGACAATATATATGCCCTTAAAAAAAATAATTAACGGTCGTTTAGCTACCGGGTTATTATGCATAATATCGGATTATTATTTCAAGTACCCAAACTCTAAATTGCCAATGTAACATCTGCAGCTTGCCACGCAAGTAAATATAAAATAAGAAGTTAATCGATATTAAAGTCGTTATGTATTTAAACTATATTGCTGTATTAAAGATGTAATTTTTCAAAAAAGGTTTCTTAATTTTCTTTCCCCTTGATAAATTTTATAGGTATATATTACAGATCTAACATAATGCCTAGTTTCTTTAAAAGGAATTTTAGATATTATCTTACTTATATCCGGATTTTCTATGCACCAGTTATCAACATTTCCTATACCTGCATTGTATGCAGCTAAAGTTAAAATAAGGTTGTTATTATAATACTTTAGAAGTTTGTTGATATAGTAAACTCCAAACATTATGTTTGTTTGTGTTTCTTGAAGTTTCGCATAAGAATAATCGGGAATATTCAATTGCATTGCAATTTCTAATGCCGTTCTAGGCATTATCTGCATAAGGCCTACCGCTCCTCTATTCGAAACCGCATTATGATTTAAATTAGACTCTTTTTTCATAACAGCTTTTATAAGTAATGGATCAACGCCGAAACGATTAGAGCACTCGTTTATGCAATTATCATACGGATTTCTATCAAACAATCCTATTCTTTGTTCAACATGTAATAACAATAATATTATTAAAACTAAAATAATTTGATATTTTTTCTTGGGTACAATAAAAAATATTTTAGACATGTGTAATAACCATTTTCATACAATATTACCAAACAATGAATTTATCTTTGCTCCTTTAATAGCAACATCTAACTGTTTGCCTAAATCTTTTACCGTGCCATTTTTGACAAATACTTTACGTCCACCTCTTGTTCTTGCTTCTATAATGCCGTTTTCAATTTTTTCGATTAAAACTTGTTGCGTGCTCCCAACCATTTTGGAAACTATTTCTATAGAAATTTTATTTGATTCGTCAAGTATAACGGTGTGCCGTCTCTTTTTTTCTTCTAAAGGGACGTCGTCAATCATTACTGCAGCCATTGTATTTGGTCTGGGAGAATATCTAAAGACATATAAACCGCCAAACCTTATTTCTTGCACTGCTTTTAATGTGTCTTGAAAATCGCTTTCAGTTTCGCCCGGAAAACCTACTATAATATCAGTTGTCACGTTTACATTAGGTACAGCAAATCTTAATTTTTTAATTAATTCTAAATAATGCTCAAAAGTATATTTTCTGTTCATCGCTTTAAGAATTTTATTGGACGCAGACTGCATAGGAAGATGAATATGAGAGCATACCTTAGGCTCTGTAGCCATAATATTAATCAAATCATCATTCAAGTCTTTAGGATGATTTGTCATAAATCTTATTCTTTCAAGGGTTTTTATTGCGACAATTTTTTTAATCAATAATGTAAAATCTACGTTCTCGTATTTGTATGAATTTACATTCTGTCCCAAAAGCATTATTTCTCTTGTGCCATTTTGTGCAAGCAAAGAACATTCACTCAATATTTCAGCAGCGCTAAAACTAGTTTCTCTCCCTCTCACAAAAGGTACCACGCAATAAGAACAGTAGTTATTGCAACCCCTCATGATAGTAACGTATCTGGCAATTCCAGATTGTTCATTTGATTTTTTTTGTTTTGAAGAGCTATTTATATCGAACAGGTTTATAATTTTTAAAATGGCACTATCAATGCCTTTTGCCCCTATAACTAAATCAACGCTTTTAAAACGTTTTTTTATCTTAGCACCAAGCCTTTCTGCCATACAACCGACAACAACTATCTTAACATTGGGCTTGCGTTGTTTAAACTCCTCTGCTCTACCAAGGTAAGAAAAAGCTTTTTGTTCAGCTTGCGCTCTTACAGAACACGTATTTAGTATAACAATATCAGCGTCTGCCATACTGTTTACCTTAGACATTCCATAAGCCGAAAGAACAAGGCAAAGCTTGTCAGACTCGCACACATTCATCTGACAACCAATCGTGTCAATTAAGTAATTCAAAATATATCCATATATTCATCTTTGCTTAAAACTTCTTTATGTTCGCTTTTCATCATTTCCTCATTCTTATTTTTGAGATTTTTAAGTTTTTAGTGAAACAACAACTACCTTAAGTTTTGCTCTTCATTGAAAAATATCCTCTTGGCCCAACAAACGCATTAAAGCTTTTTTGATTTTTAACTATCGATGGTAGAGCTAAATAATGATTCATAGAATTTGCTTTGAGTTTAAAATCAATATAACCCGAGAAATTTTTCATGTGTTTGTCGTGCTTACTTATTTTAAGATACTCACATATAGACTCACGCTCCTTCTTCGTCGCACGGAAACTACGCAGGCATGGTATTGCTCTACTTGCCATCTATATATACAATTCTTCATTAGGAGAAACTTCTCTTGTAAATTGTCTTAATTGGTAAAGTTTATTTTTTGGCAGCTTCACTATTTAGTATTTCACCTGTGCTTGTTACAAGAAAACTACAAAAATATCTTGATTAATATTTTCAAAAGGTATACAGAGCCACTTTTTGGGCTCCGTCGAGCTCGAGGTTTGTAATAATATAACAAACTTTTATCATATAGTCCTCTGGCCTTTCACAAAAATATATACAAGAATCAATATAAAGCTAAGCTGACTATACTTGTAACCGATAACTCATCATTTCACAAAAGTAAAAGAAGGATAAGAGAGCTTGTGGAGAGAATGGAATGTAAAATACTTTTATTTATCACTATATTCGCTGAATTTGAACCCAACTTGAGTATTGAATGATATATAACACAAGCGATTAATTGTTTTATTTTCATCATTTATTCTAGCATTTCCCTTTCGGTAAAAATGATGCATGGCTAACTTCATCTCAAACCTTACGGTCGGGGAAAATTACTTTGAATTCCACTTTATAGTATTGATATGACATATTGCTATTGCAAGAGCATCTGCGATATCGTCAGGTTTTGGAATCTCTTCAAGTTTAAGAAAAGTTTTGACCATATGCTGCATTTGATATTTATCTGCCGAGCCATAGCCTACAAGAGCCATTTTAACAGTTGTTGGATTATACTCAAATAACGGAAGTTTATTCATAGATATGGTTAAAAGTATTGCACCCCTTGCTTGTCCTATAGATGCAATGCTCTTGGCTGCTTTTAAGAAAAATAACTCTTCTATTGCGATGGCTTCAGGCTTATATTTATTGATAATAGATTGAAGTTCTGCGTTGATAGTTTGCAATCTTTCTATAAGAGTATGCGGTGGCATTGTCTTAATGCACCCGCACTGTATACAATTAATTTTATCTCTGGAAACCGCTTCAATAACGCCCCAGCCGGTAAGTGAAATTCCCGGATCAATTCCAAGTGTTCTCATTTATCTTAGACAATAGACCTCTTTCCAAAATTACAACGCAAAATCCTATCTTTTTATTCCACCTGTGGTACAAAAACTCACATCGCAGTAATTGCGATACTTGCTATGTTTGCAAGTCGTGACAATTTAGAGAATTCAATATTAAAAACAACGACAATGGATTGCTTCGTCATTTAAATTTACTCTCAAATGTCCTTTTAATCTAAGTATTCACGCAACGACTTACTTCTGCTGGGATGTTTCAGTTTTCTTATAGCTTTTGCTTCAATTTGTCTAACTCTTTCTCTTGTTATGCCAAATTTTTTACCGACTTCTTCAAGTGTACTTGGGTATCCAATGCCTATTCCGTATCTTAAACTTATAATTTCAGCTTCACGAGGAGTTAAAGTGTTTAATACTTTCTCAAACTCAAGTTGGAGTCTGTACTGCTGCGCTTTAGCTATGGGATTTGGGCTGTTTTGATCCTCTATAAAATCTTCAAGTCTTGAATCTTCCTCTTCACCTACAGGAGTCGCAAGAGAAACAGGATCTTGCATCATTCTTAATATTCTTCTTATCCGGTCAGTTGAAAATCCTAATGCTTTTGCATATTCTTCTATTGCAGGTTCTCTGCCTATCTCCTGTTGACATTTCTTTTTAACTTTTGAAAGTTTCGATATAAGTTCTCTCATATGAACAGGAATTCTTATCGTTCTTGCCTGATCTGCAATAGATCGGCTAATAGATTGTCTTATCCACCATGTAGCATAAGTCGAAAATTTGAAACCTCTTTTCCATTCGAATTTTTCTACTGCTTTCGAGAGACCGAGGTTTCCTTCTTGTATTAAATCCGCCAATTCTAAATTACTTATACCAACATGTTTTTTGGCAATTGAAACAACAAGTCTGAAATTCGCCTCGATAAGCTTCATTTTATCTCTATGTATAATTTCCTCAAGATCTCTAATTTTTCTGTCAGTTTTAATCATATCTTCTGTACTCATAACAAAACTTTCTTGCAAGTTAGCCTGTCTTGCCAAAAGAAATTTTATTCTTTCAATATCTTCAGTAACATCTTTTATAGAAGCGCTTGTATGTTTTTTAAAATCAGCTGCGCTAATTTTTCCCGCTTCATAGTTACTAAATAACGTTTGTACTTTAGACGGAGGATTTTTATATTTACGTTCAAATCTTCTCAAATCATCTTTCATTTCATTTGACTTTTGCGCCATTGTTTTAATTTTATTAATAAGCCTTTTGATTTTATCTTGATTAAGATTAAGACTTACAATTAAATTTACAATTTCGCAGCGAAGTTCTTTAACTTTTACTTCATAACGCTCTTTGTCTTTTTGCGATAACGATTTAACTTTTAATTTCTCTTCATAAGAGTTTATGCTTTTTTCAATATGGTTTATTTTATTTACGGCTGTCCTTATTTTTACGCCCATGCCTCTTAATTGAGCCCGTGATTTTCTTCCTCTAGGCATCAATTCTTTGGTTGTCATTTCTTCTTGACTTATAAGAGTTTCCCAGTTTCTTATTTCTTTTATAATAAGAGGGGATTCTAGAACTATAAATTTTAATTTTTTTTCGTTTTCTCTTATGCTTTTTGCAAGCTCTAATTCAACTGATCTCTCAAGCAAAGGAACCTTTGCCATCTCGTTCAAATACGTTCTTATGGGATTTATATCTTCTTCTTCGCTTGAAGTTTTTACTGACTGCTCTACAGCTTTTCCGTTATTTTTTCTGGTCTTACCTGAAAGAAATTCTCTATTATCTACAACTTTAATACCTAAATCTTCCAAAGTTACAAAAAAACTGTCAAGTTTTTCAGCAGCTACAAGCTTCTGCGGCAGGCTGTTATTAATATCCTCGTAAGTGAGATATCCCTGCTCTTTGCCAATGTCAACTAAACCGTGAAATAAATCTTTTTTTGTCATTTCATTTCCCCGAGCCTTTTACAAGAGCTGTCAATTTTTTATACTCCTCAAACATCTCAGTATTTTTTTCTTTTCTACCTTCGCTCATTAGAAGAATTTCTTTTTCAAGTTGTTGTCTTCTTTTTTTAAGTATATCAAATTCAATGTCCCTTAAAATAATCTTAAAAGCTTCTTCGATATTATTATACTCTATTGCATTTAACGTAAGTTCAGAAAACCAATTTCCATCCTCTTGAGACAGCGTGTTTAATATTTCAGCATCGCTCAAACCTGACTCTAATAAATCAAAAACTTTTTCACATCTGGCATCTTTAAAATAATTACTGCCAACTTTTTTTATATAATCTCTATTGTTTAGGATGAGGCTAAGTAGATTTTCCTCAAGAGACATTGAAACTTTTTTATTTTTTATAGTGTAAGGAACCAAACTTCTTAGGTTATTACTTTGATAACCTTGAAGTTTTAATTTCCGCTTCTTTTTAAACTCTTTCCAAACAGATTCTTCGTCTACATTTACATACTGAGAGATATTTTTTATCCATTCTCTTTGAATTATGACGTTAGAACTTCTGGATACAAAATCTAAAAGGGTAGATATCGCCCTTGCCTTTGCTTCAGGAGAGTTCTTTTTACCTTCCAAAGATAACAAGCCATACACTCTTGCAATCATAAAATCTATCGCGTTTTGAGAACTGTTTTCAAGAAGTTTTAAGAATTTTTCTTTACCATATCGCCTTAGATATTCGTCAGCATCAACATTTTCAGGCAAGGCAGACACTTTGCTTTCCATACCGTTTTCAACCAAAATTTCCAAAGCTCTTTGTGTTGCAGTTCTTCCTGCATTATCAGAATCAAAAAGTAATGTTACGCTATCGGAATATCTTGAAATCAATTTCGCATGATTTTGAGTAAATGCCGTCCCGAGACTCGCAATGGCCCCCGTTATTCCAAACTGCTGCGGAATAACAACATCCATATAACCTTCAAGAACGATAATTTTTCTTTCTTTACGAAGCTCAGGCAACGTTTGAAACAAACCGTAAAGATTTGAAGATTTAGAATAAACAACCGTTTCAGGAGTATTCAAATATTTTGGATCTTGATTTGTAATGGTTCTTCCGCCAAACGCTACAACTCTGCCTTGAACATCGAAAATCGGAAAAACTACTCTTTTTGACATATATTCAAAAAAATTTCCCCCTGCAATGTTTGTGATCAACCCGGCCTTTAAAAGATCTTCTACTACATAACCTTTTTTTAAGGCTGACTGTATAAGCTTCCCATAAGGAGCAAATCCAATTTTGAACTTATTTAAAGTTTCGCAAGTAATGCCGCGCTGTTCAAGATATTCTCTTGCTTTATTAGCACTCGCACTCTCAATCAAATATTTGTGATAAAATACCGCAGAACTCTCTAAAATATCAAATAGCTTTGTTTTTTCAGACGTTTTTACCATATCTTGTTTTGTTTCTTGAATTTCTATGTTTGCTTTTTTAGCAAGTTTTTTTACAGATTCAATCCAAGAAATATTATCAGCAAGCATAACAAATTTAAAAACATCGCCTGCAACATTACACCCAAAGCATCTAAAAATACCTTTCTCTGGACTTACTACAAAGGACGGAGTTTTTTCATTATGAAAAGGACAGCAGGCCTTCCAATTGCGACCTGCTCTCTTCAAATCTGGCAAGTACTCTCTTATTATAAACTCTATATTGCTTGAGAGCTTTACCCTTTCAATTGCATCTTCAGGTATGGTCATTTTATCTTCTAAATCTTCTAAAACCGGAACATTCTACAAATTCAAGCTTCTCTGCTGATTTGCTTTCTAATTTGTCAAAAAGCAAATTTAAACCTAAATTATCAGACGAAATATGTCCGGCTAAAACAACATTTAAATGATGTTCCTCTGCTTCCTTTACGCCCTTAGGACTTAAATGCATTGCAACTATAGTTCCTACTCCCGCAACTTCCAGTTTCTCAAAAGATTCAATGGGGCCTTCTGTTCCTCCGGTCATATCTACAAAAACTTTTCCACATCTGGAGTAATCACTTCCGCTTAAAATAAACGGAGCCTGCCCAATTTTTGCAGAATGTTGATATTCCGGATATTTATTTAATAATTCCACAATCTCTTTTAAATACACGGGGTTTAATGTATCTATTTCCTTCTGAATGAATGAAGCTACATGATTGTCGGCAACGCTGTGAGCTGTCATAAGAGGTATATTTAAAAGCTTTGCCGCATCATAAATTCTTTCATTATTTTGGGGAAGCACACTTCTTTGAACTTCACGCATTCTTTCAGAAACAATTTTTTCCGTAATATTTACAGGAATACCTTGTTTATTCAATATATCTGTCTGCATTCCTATAACGCCATAAAATGTGGAATAGGCATATCCTTCCGGATGGTGCGCTATAATCAAATCAATCTTAACTCCTAAACTTATAAGATGCTTTGCGAGTAAAAGTTCCTGAGTCTCTATATCTATACCAACCATAACTGTTTTAACTTCAGTATTCTCATCGCCATATAGAATTCTTGAATCATAATAAGGATTGGTAAGACTTTCTATATCGTAATTCTCTTTCTTTTTATCCGAAAGAGCATCATATTCTTCTTTGCGCTTTAACAAATCCATCTCTACAATATCTACGCCTCTCGGATCTACCTCGATACCTTTTTCTACAAATATTTTCTGTATATCTTTTAGTTTCATTTTATCACTCTAAAACAAAAGGGAGTTATATGTCAGCAATACAGCTGGGCACAACTCCTTTTTTTTATTCCCACTTATCTAGACCATCTACTATCTTTAAGCATTTTGCGATGAATTTTTCTTTTTGTTTCTGCAAGTTTTTCTTTTTTCAAAACACTTGGAGGCTTATAGAATTCACGTTTTTTTATTTCCTGCATTACTCCATTTCTTTCACATTCTCTTTTAAAGCGCCTAATAGCCTCTTCAATAGGTTCACCATCGCGCACCCTAACATTGACCATTTTAAACACCACCTTTCTTAAAAAAGATTAATCAGCCATATAGCCATCATCCCGGAGGCCAGTTGAAAGACCGTCCACCAAGAAGATGATAATGCATGTGTAAAACTGTTTGCCCACCATCAATACCGCAGTTGTTAACTATACGAAATCCATTTTTCATTTCGGGAAAATAGTTTGCTATTTTTGATGCTGCAACTTGAATATGACCCAACATCTTCTCATCTTTGTCGGATATATCGTTTAATCCACCCATATGCTTTTTAGGGATAATAACTACATGAACAGGAGCCTGAGGATTTACATCCTTAAAAGCAAAAATTTCTTCGTCTTCATAAACTTTATACGACGAAACCTCTCTGGCACCTATTTTGCAAAAAATACAATTATCCAATATTCTTAACCCTATTTAGAGCGTTTTCGTGCAAATGACACCATCTACGATAATAAACCCCATTTTCTGAAATTGCCCTTGGTTTGTTTTCATATGCTAGTTCTATCATTTTTTTGTCTATTTATGCAACAGTTTGTAGAATCTCATAACATATTGGACTTTTGTCAAACAAAGACAAATGGATTAAAATAACGACGAGTTTTTAATAAACGGCACATTTTTATATAGTCAAATCACTTCAAAGTTGCACAGTAACAAATGAAAAGGCAAGCTTTTGTTAAAATTTGACTACAAAATCATCTTTTTGCGGTTTTGCCATATCTTTGCTACAAACTCCGATTCTAAACGACAAGAACAGCTCAATCCAATATGTGTTTTTAGATTTTACACATCAACAGTCAATCTCACCACAACAATTTCATAAAATCGGGCTTTGCGTGAATTTCTTGGACAGGCTTGCTTACTACACGCTAAATGGGAAATGCCATGTCTTAATTCTCTTTGCTTTGTTGCTTTTTACCAGCTTATTCCTATTCCCAATAAATCGCCTACTTTTCTTCTTCTTTATATATGACTTCTGTCGCTTGTGTTGAACATGATCCTAAACTTCGTTCCCTTTTCTGCAAAAAAAACGCTCTCAAAGTAAATCTTCTAAACAAACTCTCGTTTGTATAGCTAATAAACCACTCCTGCTCACCTCTTTTTATGAGTCTTTTTTGCTTTTTTTCAAAAAGCGGTTAAGCCAAGAAGCAATACCAAATTGCAGTTTATGGAATTTGCTTTGAGCCTAAAATCACTCATCTCAAGAAACCTTTTTCATGCGTTTGTCGTGAAATTATATGTATTTGTTTTATCTGCACACATAAAAGTATTTACAGGTCTTACAATTAACCGTATCTTCTGCGTCAAATTCAAAATTTTCCCCAGAATTTATTTCAGCAATAAGTTCTTTAACCACATCAATACACTTTTCATAAATTTCCCGCTCTTGTGGAAATTCGCTTATTTTCGCTTTTTTTACATCATATATCCCACATTTTGAAACGACAAATTCTGTTTCTTTTTCAAATATATATTTATATAACTGAGGCTGTAAAGATTTTATTGCTTTTTTTATATTTTGTCTGCCAAAATTATCAGATAATAAATCGAAATGTTTCTTTTGAATAATTTTATCGTCTGTAACCCCAGTTTTATAATCAAATATCATATAGCCATTGTCTTCAACATCTATTCTGTCTATTGTGCAACTTAAAGTATAAGTTTTGCCTGCACTTGTTGTGATTTTTGAAACGTACTTTTTTTCACAAGCGTAAATATTTCGATATTGCCTTTCTCTCTCGTAATATAAAACATTTTTCATTCTATGCATTAAAACTTCTTTTATCATAAAAGAGTCTTCCCTAAATTTAAAACTTACAGAATTATCAAAACTATTTTCAAGTTTTTTAAAATATTCTTTTTCAAATTTTAAAGATTGTAACTCCTTATTGCTAAGATTTTCGTATAACGCTTCTTTTAAAAAACTGTGTATAAAATTACCTATATAGCTCTTGGAAAGCTCATAGCCTACGTCTATCCCATCGTCAAGCAACAGCACGTATCTAAAGTAAAATTTTAATCTACAGTCTAGGTAGGTATCAATTTTACTGTAGGTATAAGATATGTTTTTAAGATATTCTTTAATCTCTGAGGTTTTTGCATATTTTCTTTTGGCGAAATACTTTATTGAAAATTTAGACAAAACAAATTTACTTATTTTTACAGCATTAATATCCTTGCTCTCTAATTGTTTGTTCCAAATAACAGATTCTATAAATCTGCTCCTTTCATCTTTGTTGTTATCTGGATAAATAAGACTCAAATTTTTCGCGCCTGCAATTATCCTGTTAAAGTGATATTGCTGTATTTCGTATTCTTTTTTTACCATTTCAACACCTAAAGCATACATTACATCTTTAGGAACAAGAGAATAGTCTTTTTTTATAGCTGGAATTGCTGAATCTTTCATACCCACAATAAAGACATTGTCAAAAGAAAGGTTTCTTGACTCTAAAAATCCCAAAATCTGCAAACCCTCAAGAGGAGTGCCCGTCAAAGCAATTCTTTTATTTTTTATCAGTTTTTTGAACATATTGAATATCTCGTGATTTTGAAATCTTACTTGCGACACTTCGCCAAACTTTAGCTCCTTCGATAAAGACAACAATATTTCCATGGCTTCAACATTTAAAGGATAACTACCTGCCGAGCTCAAAGAATATATTTTTTCTAAAAATATAAATAAAACACTTGATAAACCATAAAAACACTCAACTTTTTCCCAAGAAATAAAGGAACTCTCAAAAATCTCATTTAATATTTTTATAATTTTTTCCGGAGACAAATACTTCCATGCTTGTGTTATATTGAGACTAATTTCATCTATGAGCTGTTTTTGGCTAATAATTTCTTCAAACGAAATAAACATTTTGCCACTTAAACAGCTTTTTGAATTTTGATCTAAAGCTTTCTCAATTTTATGTGCAACTATCCTAGATATTGAACCTTCTTCAAAAAACCTCATATTTCTTAAAAGAGGATTGGTCAACACCTTCATTACATCTTTTGAATAGTATAGCTGTCCTTTCCTTGAAAGCTGCGCCTCTATAATCACTTGGATTAATGAAAAAATGGTAGTTTTGGCAGCAGGATATCCGGCTGAAATATTGTATCTTTCTGTAACTATAGAAACTTCAGATACCACTGATTGCAGCATTGACGAATCTGGTACAATAATAACCGTCTTTTCTAAATCCTCATTTGAGTAACTACTAATAAGATTTTTAAGTAGGGAGCCCTGTGATTGATCATCAAAAGCAGAGTATACATTTAATTTGTATCTGTTGTTTTTACTTTTTATATTAGGGACAGGTTCTCCAAATTCTAAATACAATCTTTCTAAAACTCCGTATTCTTTTGGATTTCCACAAATAAATATAGTAAGCTTCCCAATATCGTAAAGCTTCTTAAAAATTTCAATTTCTGTTTTATGAAGGTAAAACGGGGCCATTAATATTATTTCATCAAAATGTCCTGCTAATACGCAACCTTCCATAGATAATACTTTCAGAAAACTATAGCCCTTTGTAGTTTGTGATGATTTTTCCAAACTATCATGAAAACGTTTTCTTATTTTGAAGATATTTTTTAACAAACTATTTATATTTTCAGGCACATCATAACCTATTTCCGCGTTCGCTTTTACAGCTTTAAGTTTTTCTTCGGAGACATTTTCTAAATCTAGCTGTCCTATAAAAGATGCAATTTCAAAAGACCATTCCATAAAAGACGTAAATGAAAGGTTGCCGTTTACAAGCTGCGGCGTTTCTTCTTTTACAATTTTAAATATTACAAATGCTGCTTCAAAATCAGAAATCTTAATAAGCTTTGTATTGTCAAAAATAATCTTTTCGATAAACTCATCGTTGGTAAAACATTCTGGAGGGAAAAAAGCCATAGAGTGTTTTTTAGAAAGTTTCTTTTTAAGAAACAGAAAAGGTCTTTTACTGCCACCCACCAATGCAATTTTTTTATTTGATTTAAAAATATAATCAGCCGTAAAATTAATTATATTCTCAGCAGCATCTATATTCACTATTTTCCCTGGCATTCTATATCCTTACAATGGAGGCAGATCTCTTTGTCAATATCTACAATATAAGTTAATACTCTTTTAGATGGGTATACTTCAGAAACTAAATTAGCATAATCTCTAAGCTGTTTCCGATTTTTTATCTCGTCATAGTTCGAACTTTTAAAATCCACTATCATCGCATCGCCACCAGATATTATGAGCTTGTCTATTCTAAAAGATTCTCCATTTGCGTTTACAATTTCTTTTTCATTATAAACTTCATTCTTGTCATATACAAAAAGGCCGAGAATTTCTTTCGACAAAAATAATCTTTCTAGTTTTTCTTTTACAAAATCGACATTCTCAAAAAAGAATTTTCTCTTTGTAACGTTCCACGTATTATTAATAACATCGCCGATATTTTCATTTTTTAACGATATTATCGTTGATAACGCATAATGTATAATTGTTCCTTTCGCCGCCACATCATTTATATCAAGACTTGTCCTCTTTTCATCTGTTAAATACCTTTGTATATCTTTATAGCTTTTGTCGAAGCTATCTAGAAAAACATTATCTTTAATATTATCATCCAGATTATATTTTTGTTTAACTCCTGAAGCAAAAATTTTTTCCCCACCAAACAAAACTGAAGCGACATTATTTAAAGAACCAGCTTTTGGTGGAATTATCGCATATAATTCGTATTCTGCTCTTGTCATTGAAACATAAAGCACATTAAGCTCAGACAATAAAGCGTTTAACTTTGCAGTATCATATATTTTTTTTGCCTTGGCTGAAAATTTTGCAATGTCTTTTGATATTTCTAACATTTTTATTTTCTCTCCAAAATCGTCACAATAAGGAATATCTATTTTTGTTTCAGAAAGTTTAAGAAAAGGTATTATTACAATGGGAAACTGAAGCCCCTTGGCTTCGTGAATAGTCATAATTTTTATGCCGTTTCCAAAAACTCTTTTTATGTGCAAGGCATCTGTATTGGAATTTAACTTAAAATATTCCAGAAAATTTTTTAGACCTGAATCTTGCGTTTCAAACTCTTTTATAAATTCCAATAAACACATTACAAAAGCTTTGCTTTGAGGGAAATTGTCTGTAATCTTAAATTTTTCGATGATAGAGAGAGTTAGTTCATATACAGGAACAAAACCTGCTTTTACAAAAAAAAATTCAAAATATTCTTTCCATAAGTTGTCATATTTATCCTTAAAAGTTTTATAAAAAGTTCCATTTCTATTATCTTTATTACAGGCAAAAACAAATCTTTCAAGTTCACCGCTTTGAGCATTTGAAACTTTACTAAAGATATCGCCCATAATAAAAGAAGCGAATGCTAATGAGTCTATTGGAGAATTAATAAACATCATAATGGATAGAATCTGTTTTATAACAATATTGTTTTTTATATTCAAAGTCTGCGATGACTCAATTTCCAATCCGTCTTCCAAAAGCCATGAGCTAACATCAGATATTTCATTATTAGTCCTGCATAAAACAACTATATTTTTAGAATTAAACCTTGAAAGAAGTTCATGAATATTATCCACGAATTTTTGCTTTGTTTCTTCTTTAGCATTTGTACATGTTTTGTCTATAACATCAATTTTAACATAACCAAAATCATGTTCTTTGATTGTTTCCTGATATGAAAATGCATAGGTTTTAAGAAATCTTGAAAAATCGCACTCACTGTCTCTATCTTTGTAAATTTCATTTAAAAATCTTTCAATATTTTCTTTTGAAAAAGTATTGTTATTAAAATCTACAATTGTCTTACCACTTCTAAAGTTTTGTTTAAGAAAATGTTTCTCAATTTTTGCAGACTGAAATTCATTTAATACTTCATCAAAAAGTTCAGGTTTGCCACCTCTAAAATCATATATTGCCTGCTTCACGTCTCCAACGTAAAAAAATGTACCGCCCGCCGCAAGACTTTCCCCCAAAAACCTTTTCATCCCTGCCCACTGCACAAAACTTGTATCCTGAAATTCGTCTATTAAAAAATGTTTGTACCTTTCCGACAATCTATAATAAACTTCAGGCATAACGGCATTATTTTTTTCAAAAAAATTAACTATTCTTTTATTTATTTCATTTAAAAATACAATACCATCCTTTTTTGACTGCATATCAAGTTCCAGCGCGACTTTCGAATATATACAAGAATAAACAACATAATAATTCTCCATGTGAAAATCGTATAAAGATTTAATTTTCACACTTATATCTCTCCACATATCATCAGCTTCTGGGTTTGGTTGTGCTGCTTTTTTATATTGGAGATATTCCTTTGCAAATCTTGCAGAAACTTTCATAGAAAGAAATATTTTAGCACCTTCACGCAACACATCGTCAATAGCTTTATTATAATAAGAATAAATTTGAAGCTTAGGCAAAAGTTTGGAAAAACTTTTAATTTTTTCCAAGATAATTTTTACTCTTGAAGAAAATTCGTTATTGTAATCTGGCGTTGCTACAAAAATATCTTTTCCAGCATTTCCGGACTTATTAAATACTTTTACAATCTCATTATATACATTGTCTTTGGGTATCCAGCTAGAATCCGTCATTAAGTATTGAGACAAATATTTTAGCACAATGCTCTTTGAGTCTTCAGATTCTTGCGATTTTTGTAGAAAGATTTCCAAAGAAAGTAAAAGACTTGCAGCATAGTCCCTCTCTATAGTAAAATTTGGAGAAATACCTATACTTATAGCACAGGATTTTAAGATATGATTTTTAAAACTGTCCATTGTACTGATATTGAAATTATCATAAAATTCCAGAATATTTTTTAAAACTATTAAGCTTTTTTCAGCTATTTCATTTTTTGTCAGGGGTAAATCATTAAAAAAATCTCCTACATCTAAAGACAGCGCTCCTTTTTTAAGATAATCCATAACTCTACGCTTCATCTCAACGGCTGCTTTATTTGTAAAAGTTACAGCTATTATATTTTTTATGCTGGTACAATCATCAGAACTAAACAAGAGATAAATATATCTCTTGGCAAGATTATAAGTTTTGCCAGATCCTGCCGATGCTTGAACTGCGATAATTTGAGATTTGTTCATAAATTTGATTAGAACTAACTAAGGCTAGAATGGTTATAACTAAGGACAAAAATTTATACAGCAAAAATCAATATTCTCTTGCCATTTCTCTTGCTATATCTTTTTTCTTTATCAATTCTCTTTTATCATAGGTTTTTTTGCCTTTTGCAATGCCTATAAGAAGCTTTACTTTACCTTTATCACCTATATACATCTCTAAAGGTATAGCTGTAAGCCCTCGTTCTTTAATTTTTGCATACATTTTATTTATTTCAAATTTATGCATTAATATTTTACGTTTTCTTTTTGCATCATAATCTGCAATATGGGTAGATATTTGCTCATAAGGAGCAATAAATATATTTTCACCAAAGGCTTCCCCATTAGAAAAACGCACAACGCTGTCCACCAAACTTACATTAGACTGCCTTACGGACTTAACCTCATATCCTGATAAAACTATACCTGTTTCCAGTTCCTCAAGAATTTCATAATTATAACGCGCTTTTCTATTTGATGAGAATATTTTTTTTGCCATATGGTTTGCACACCGCTTCACTAATTTTTTTTTGTAAATTCCAGATTCATTCTAATCCATTACCACGATAAACGCATGGCTGCATAACAAATAACAACCATTACAGCAAACTAACTTAACACACCGGTAAACCTTATTGCTCTAAATTTTTTCAAAAGGAAACCTTGACTGTTTTATAAGAGGCAATATCTTGATATTTTACAACTAAAACTTTAAAGACCCTCTTTTTCTTTGAGCTCGCTTTCATTCTACATAATTTTATCAAATAATCAAATAACTTATAGAATCTCATACACATTGGACCAATTTGTACTTAAGGATAGCCAAAAAAATTAATAGATCTCTTGCAAAACTGATGTAATAGACCTCTTGCATAACTAAGTATTAAATTTTAGAATTACAAATACCTGCAACCCAAGTTAAATCGCAGTCCAAAGCGTCTTTTGCTATTACTTATCTATTCTCGAGACTATTTTGAACCTTTTAAC
>BNVT01000018.1 GCA_025998295.1 Endomicrobiia bacterium | reverse complement strand
CAAACGTCCCTTTCTTTACTCCCATTAATCGCCTAAACCCATTCCATCTGTTTTCGCACGCTTTCTTTTTCTGTTTCATAGTACTTCTATTGTACTTTTATATATTAGTTATGCAAGAGGTCTAATGTATCCTCTAATTGAGTTTTATTACTTCAACTTCGTTAGATACATTTAATTTAAATATATTTTTATCCAATGGAGGATTAACTGTATAACTCTTAAATATAATTTCTACTTTTGTCCCTCCCGACTCCAAAACAGTCTTACACGGATACATAGTAGCTTTTGAAATATATATTTTTATAGTCTGACCATTATTTTTAAAAGACTCAACTCTAACAATGATATACTTCTCATCTTCGCCGTCGAAACTTATCTTGTTTGTTTTTTTTATTTCTCTCCAGCTGCTTCCAAAACTAACAATAGTCACAGGTGTAAAATCATCGTCAATTACATTCTTCCATTTATCAATTATTGCCTGTTCGTTATCAGGAGTGTAAGTTGTTATATTTTTGCCATCAATATATATATATTGCTTCAGAGGCGTTTTTTGATCTATATAAATACTTCCAGGTTTTTTTAAATAAATTGTTCCTGATATTTCTTGCTTTTCTTTTGTAGATTTGAAAAATACATTTCGTGTATAATCCGCTTTCAAAGTATTAATTTTTTTATCTGCTTCCTCCATTTTAAGAAGTAGAGAGGAAAGTTTGTCGGTGGATGTTTGAGCAAAACCCAAAGAAAAAACAAAAATCTCCATAAGAATAACCAACCCTGCTAAAAATGTTAATTTACTCCTTGATAAAAAAGCTCCTTTTTTCATTTTCCACTCTCCAAGTTGTTTAAATATTGTGATATTTTATCAAAATCTATGTGCCATTTATTAGCGCCTTCAGGTTTTGATACAAACCCTTCTATTTCAAGAATACTTAATATATTTGTAGCTCTTGCAGACCCACCAAAATTTGCTTTGAGCAAATCCTGAGATATACGTCTGCGCTCGTTTATAAGCTTCAGCGCAGGTATTAAGTCTTTTGATCCTCTTTCTCTATTCGCATCAAAACCGCCTTTTCCTTCTACTTCAACAACCATGGGCTCATACAATCTAGGAAAATTTTGATCAGTTATAAATGTAATAATTTTCTCAGCTTCTTTTAATGAAACAAAAGCACCTTGAAGACGTACGGGTTTTACTTCTCCTGGAGGCAAAAATAACATATCGCCTTTACCCATTAAAGATTCTGCGCCAAGTATATCTAAAATTACCCTGGAATCTATTTTGGATGTAGTTTGAAACGATAATCTTGCAGGGAAATTAGCTTTAATAATGCCTGTTATAACATTAACAGAAGGTCTCTGCGTTGCAAGAATCAAATGAATTCCCACGGCTCTTGCCATTTGCGCTAAACGTTGTATTGAATCTTCTATTTCTTTTTGTACTATAAGCATTAAATCTGCGAGTTCGTCTATTATAACAACAATATAAAATTCTTTTTCCCCACCCATTTCAAGCATTTTACTGTTATAATCTTCGATATTTCTCATCGCGGCTTTTGCAAATTTTGTATATCTTTCTTCCATAACCATGACAAGTTTCTTTAAAGCGGCGGCGGCTTCTCTAGGATTAGTTATAATATCTGCATCAGCTGCATTTGTGCAAGGATTATACAAATGGGGGATGTCTTTGTATATAGGCATTTCTACGCGTTTGGGATCAATCAACATAAATTTTACTTCATCGGGACGAGCTTTATGTAAGATTGAAAGTATCATTGTGTGTATTCCAACGCTTTTGCCTGAACCTGTGGCTCCTGCGATTAAAAGGTGAGGCATCGCGGCTAAATTAGTAACATAACCCAACCCGTCTGTTGTCTTTCCCAAGGCCAAGGTTAGAAGAGAACGTGAATTTTCAAAAGCCCTGCTCTCCAAAATTCCCCTAAGCCCGACAATAACACTCGAAGGATTAGGAA
This sequence comes from Endomicrobiia bacterium, assembly GCA_025998295.1. Lineage (GTDB taxonomy): Bacteria > Elusimicrobiota > Endomicrobiia > Endomicrobiales > Endomicrobiaceae > Endomicrobiellum. The sequence goes on along the minus strand of BNVT01000018.1, from coordinate 16,324 downwards.
CTTCTATACCTACAACAGCTTTTTCAGGTATTGTAACAACTCGTATTGATGCCGTGCGCATGGCAAGGGAAATATTATCTATAATACTAGATACAGTTTGTATTCTTATACCGGGAGCTAAAACCAAATCATAACGGGTTACAACTGGGCCCGGAATAATATCCTTTACTTCTGCATTTATATCAAAATCTGCAAGAGTTGTTCGTAAAAGTTCGGCTCTTTTTAAAAGTTCATCCCTACTTGTCAAAGAGCTTGAGGCAGAATCATTTTTCAGTAAAGCAGCATTAGGAAGCTTGTAATTAAAATTCTTACTGCCAAATGTTTCCTGTTTATCGACAGCATGAGCAGCGATATCTTCTTTTTTCCTTTCTTCTCTTTCTTGTTTATTTACAATATTTGGTTTTATAGGTTCTTGTCTTGAAAGATCCTGTTCAAACCGCTGCTGTATGATATTGGCTTCATTTTGAATTTTTGCTTTCTCTTTGGATTTTGCTATATCTCTTTTTAAATTTTTAAAGAAATTATATACAACACGAATGATAGATATCCTCAAAAGTTTTGTGGTGCAGATTAAAGCTATTATTGAAATAACGGCAAAACCAAGTCGTACGTCAAGAAGCTCATTAAAAAACATATACAACTTGTCCCCTACCCAGCCACCACAAACTTTTGACTTAAATATAAAGTGCACAGATTCAAATAATGCAGATGATGAAACCATACACAAAGTAGACCAAATAAAATCAATTCGCTTTCTTATTTCTACAGATTGCCTGAAGTGTATTATAAAAAACCATAAAAATATAAAGGGCAAAATATATGACGCTGTACCAAATATTTCAGATACAACAGTGGAAAATGCCCGTCCTACTATTCCTGATTTATAAGGAACAATAAAGGCATAAGCGCTTAAAAAAGATGCCAAAGCAAAAAACAGAGAAGTTGCTTCCCTGTTTATTCTTATATTGTCTTGTTTTTTACTTTTAGTCTTTTTATTTTTTCCCACGAAAAAGCCTCTTCGATAGAAAAACTTTGCAGGGAGGGTTATTTTAAAGGAGTTCTATAACTATATCTAAAACAACCTGTCCCATATCAACCCTATCTTCTATTGAAGGCCAACCCAACGCAAGTAAAGTCACCACACTAGACACACCAAGACTTGCCTTGATTTGGCCTCACCGTTTTCCAATAAATACCACCAATTTCACCAGCTGTCATACTGATTTTGACGACATCTCACCCATTTTTATACCTCTTCTACTTCAAATAAATCCTGTTCTGAGTTTACCAATTTGCCGTTTTCATGCAATATTTTCGCTATCTTTGCTTTAAATGTTGCCTTTATTTCATTCATTACTTTCATCGCTTCAATTATACACAATGTTTCTCCTATTTCAACAACATCGCCTTCATTTACAAACATAGGAGCAGACGGAGATGGAGATTTATAAAATACTCCTGTTATAGGCGACTTTATTGTTTTACCCAAAGGCGACGCATCTTTTTCTTCTTCGATAACTTCAGTAGCTTGCTCAATTGCATGCCTTTTTGAAGTCAAAACTCGCTTATTTTCGTTATTATCTTTACGTTTTATACAAACACTGTAATCTTTTGAGTTTACTTTAAGTTCTTGAATTTTTTCCTCTTTCATTATTTCGTAAAGAGATTTTACTTTGTCTTTAATATCATTAGCCATACTAACCTTTTAAGTGTGAAGATCATACAGCCAAACCGCCTGAAGTTGCACCGTAAAGAACAAGAAGATGTGTAAATGGAGTAATAACTCACCCCTTAAGCTGCAAAATGGTGCAATTTCAAGTGATTTGGCTATAGAGCAAAATATAATATAAACTTAGCTCTCGTGTTCTTCGCTTCTTATTGTTAATTTGCTGCTTTCATACTTAAATTTATTCTGCCCTGCTTGTCTATTTCAATTACCTTTACTTTAACTTCATCACCTTCTTTTACAACATCTTCGACCTTCTTTGTATGTTGATTTGAAAGCTGAGAAATATGTATTAAACCTTCTTTGCCGGGCAAAATTTCAGCAAAGGCACCAAATGCCATTATCTTTACGATTTTTGCACTATATATCTTGCCTAGTTCTGCTTCTGCTATCATAGCCTCAACGTATTCCTTTACAGAAGCAACCCCTTCGGAGTCAGTTCCTGAAACAAACACTTTGCCGGTTTCTTCAATATCTATTTTAACATTATTCTCTTCTTGAAGCTTCCTTATATTTTTCCCTCCAGGACCTATAAGTTCTCCAATTTTATTTTGAGGTATTGTTAAAGTTATTATACGAGGAGCATAATTTGAAAGATCATTTTTAGGAATCGAAATTACTGCGTCCATCTTGTCTAATATGAAAAATCTTCCACGTTGTGCATGATCAAGGGCCTGCGCCATAATTTCGGTTGTAAGACCTGAAATTTTTATATCCATTTGGAGAGCTGTAATGCCTTTTCTTGTTCCCGCAACTTTAAAATCCATGTCCCCAAGATGATCTTCCATGCCCATAATATCCGTTAAAATAACATAATTATCACCTTCCTTAATAAGACCCATCGCAATGCCCGCACAACTTGCCTTAACGGGCACGCCAGCATTAAACAAAGCAAGTGATCCACCGCAAACAGAAGCCATTGATGAAGAACCGTTTGATTCTAATATATCAGACACTATTCTTACTGTATACCCAAAATCTTCCGCGTCGGGCAAGATTGGTCTTAAAGCTCTTTTGGCCAAATTGCCATGCCCTATTTCTCTTCTGCTTGTAGATCTTTCACTTTTAGGCTCGCCTGTTGCAAAACCCGGAAAATTATAATGAAGCATAAAACGCTCTTTGTATTCGTCCACAAGTTCGTCCATAATCTGCATATCGCTTAAAGTTCCAAGTGTTACAGTTACTAAAGCCTGTGTCTGACCTCTTGTAAACAAGCTTGAGCCATGAACCCTGGAAAGTACACCGGTCTCACACGTTATAGGTCTTATTTCTTCCAAATCTCGACCGTCCGTACGAACTTTTTTATTCAAAACAAGCTCTCTCGCTTTTTTATAAAAAATATCTTCAAGCATAGTATCTATTGCTGCAGCAGATTCTTCAGGATATTTTTCGATAAGTCTTAGAGATATGTCTTTTTTAAATGAATCCCAAAAAAATTCTCTTTCACTTTTTTCTTTAATTACAACACCTTCTTCAGCTTTTGCAATTGCTTCAGCTTCAATGTCAGCTTTCAGTGCTGGGTTATATTCAGGTTCTTCAAAGACAAGTTTTACTTTTGTTGGTAACGTTTTCTGAAACAAACATATTTCCCTCACTGTCTCTCTTGCAAGATTCAAAGCTTCAAGCATCTCAGTCTCCGAAAGCTCCTGAGCACCAGCTTCAACCATTGTCAAAGCATCTTCTGTTCCGCTTACGACCAGATCCAAAACACTTAATTTTTGATCAGAGATTGAAGGATTTACAACAAGTTGTCCGTTGATTTTACATATTCTCGTAGATGCTATAGGCATTGTAAAAGGCAACTCAGATGTATATAAAGCGACTGAGGCACCTAAAAGAGATGCTATATCGGAATCATTTTCACCATCATGAGAAAGAACAACAGCAGATATCTGTGTATCATTTCTCCAGTATTCGGGGAAAAGAGGCCTAATACTTCTGTCTATAAGTCTACTTACAAGTATTTCGCTGTCTCTAGGTTTAGCTTCTCTCTTAAAAAATCCGCCAGGAATTTTACCCGCAGCGTAAGTTCTTTCTCTATAGTCTACTGTCAAAGGCATAAAATCTGTGTCAAGTCTAGGATTTTTTGAGGCAACCGCCGTAACCAAAACTACTGTCTCCCCGACCCTTACAGTACAAGAACCGCTTGCTTGTTTTGCAACTTTACCGGATTCTATAACAAATTCTTTACCAGCAACTTCAATTTCTCTTTTAAAATATTCCATTTTAACTCCATAGCCCGGCGTTTCCACACAAAAGACCCAAGCGAACGCACCTCTTTTAACTTGATATTCAAGCGTTTCCTTGCATCCTTTGCGATTCTGCCAGATTTTTATTTTTACTTTCTAAGGTCCAGTTCCTTAATCAAAGAAGAGTAGCCTTCTTTATTATGTTTTTTAATATAACTCAGCAATCTTCTTCTTTGTCCTATCATTTTAAGGAAACCGACTCTCGAAGCAAAATCTTTCGGAAACTTTTGAAAATGATCCGAAAGATATTTAATTCTCGTCGTAAGAAGAGCAACTTGTACCTCAGGGGAACCTGTATCAGTTGCGTGCGTTTTATACTGCTCGACTACTGCTTTTTTCACAAATGCCATCTCTATCACCCCTTGTTTTTATTGCGTTCTTTATACCACAAACACTGGTTTACAACCAAGGGATTATACTAAATATTTTATCTTCTGTCCATACTATGTAGCAGGTAAAACGCATGAAAGAAAATTATAGATATCCCAAAATCACAGCAAATTTTTAAAAAACTCTTTTTCTTTTTAAATCTTCCTCACTTTCTCTTGCCCGCATCCCTAAATTATATCCTAACGAAAATCTTTTTATTCTCATGCTATATTTTTTCCCAAAACCCTCAAGTAATGCTCATGTAGAATTTAAGTCCGGCAAACACGGTGGCAAATATAAAAGTTTACAGTTGACCTTTTCTGTTATCTCTCCTACACGCTTACTTTTATGGAATGCTGCATTAGACCTCTTGCATAACTAATATATAAAAGTACAATAGAAGTACTATGAAACAGAAAAAGAAAGCGTGCGGAAACAGATGGAATGGGTTTAGGCGATTAATGGGAGTAAAGAAAGGGACGTTTGACAAAACAGTGAGGATAGTCAGGAGAGAAGAAAAGAAAAGGAGGAAGGCAGGAGGAGCAAAGAGAAAATTGAGTATAGAGAAGATGGTAAAGATGATGTTTGCATACTTTAGGGCAATACCCGGACATATTATCACTTGAGACATCCAATGTCAGCAAAAGTTGTGGATATAGACATAAAGTATTCGAACGTATTATCAGACTTTAAGACAGTTACAATACATACTACTAGATTAGGCATCCAATGTCAGTAAAAGTTGTGGACAATAGACATATGGTATGCAAGAAGAAGTATTAACAAGTAGTGGGGAATATGCGAGATGAGAATAGGTATTGTTAAACAAAGCGCTAGAAGTAGAAGTGGCAGTGATTATGCTACAATTAATACAAAGACTTCAAAAACAGCGAAAGTGGCAAGCTAAAAGAATAATAGACATACAATAACCGTTGGTAGTAGTGGCAATTAAAGATAAGTAAGTAATATGCGCATAGATAATAGGGCAAGGAACGATCTTAGTTTATTTGAAATAGACACTGATTTGTGCAAAGAAAGACGTAAGACGCATGGCAGATACAATTTATGAGGCCTTAGCAGAATGCATACAAACACACTAGTTCCCAAGAGGAGATCAAAGAAGTACTCAAAGCTGACAAAAGAAGATAAGAAGTTCAATCAAAGAAGCACTCGAGTGACAAAAGAAGATAAGGAGTTCAATCAAATAAACACTCAAAAGCTGACAAAAGAAGATAAGGAGTTAAATAGGGAGATTTCATCAGATGATGAGGATTTAGTGAAAAATTCATAGTATCATACGGGTTTTTAGCCCTATATGAGTGTCAATATCCAACACCCTTATACACCTTGATTATACTTGTTTCTTAAGGAACAATTCTGCCTAAGTCCTACTAAATCTGTATTTGCTTAGAACTAGTGTGTTTGTATGTATTTTGTCTAAGTCCTACTAAATAGTATCTGCCATGCGTCTTACGTCTTTCTTTGCACAAATCAGTGTCTATTTCAAATAAACTAAGATCGTTCCTTGCCCTATTATCTATGCGCATATTACTTACTTATCTTTAATTGCCACTACTACCAACGGTTATTGTATGTCTATTATTCTTTTAGCTTGTCACTTTTGCTGTTTTTGAAGTCTTTGTATTAATTGTAGCATAATCACTCTACTTCTACTTCTAGCGCTTTGTTTAACAATACCTATTCTCATCTCGCATATTCCCCACTACTTGTTAATACTTCTTCTTACATACCATATGTCTATTGTCCACAACTTTTACTGACATTGGATGTCTAATCTAGTAGTATGTATTGTAACTGTCTTAAAGTGATAATATGTCCAAATACTTTATGTCTATATCCACAACTTTTGCTGATATTGGATGTCTAATCTAGTAGCATGTATTGTAACTGTCTTAAAGTCTGATAATATGTTCGAATACCCTATGTCTATTGTCCACAACTTTTGCTGACATTGGATGTTCAATTGATAATATGTTCGGGTATTGCCCTAAAGTATTCAAACATCATCTTTACTATCTTTTCTATACTCAATTTTCTCTTTGCTCACCTACTTGTCCTATCTTTTCTTTTCTCTTCTTTTCTTTGCTTCTCTCTTCTTCTCTCTTCTTTTCTTCTCTTCTCTCCTTGCTATCCTTGACTCTTTTATCAAATGCTTTCTTTACTCCCATTAATACTAAATCCATTACATCTGACCTAACTGCTTTCTTTTTTGTTTCATAGTACTTCTATTGTACTTTTGTATGTTGGTTATTAAGAGGTTTATTAATGTTTTAGACACATCTAAATTACTAACTCCATTCTTGTTGTGTATCGCAGTTGCAAGTGCCACTTAGCCGCTTGAATCTGGAGTCTAGAATATATCTATTGACACAGGGCAGTGATCTGATCCTAAAACTGAACTTTCAATATCTGCGGATTTTAGATATTTAACAGCATGCTGCGATATAAAGAAATAATCTATCCTCCATCCAATATTACGCAATCTGGCAACTGTTTTGTAATCCCACCATGTGTAATTATTAGAGTCTTTGTTGAAATGTCTAAATGTATCCACAAACCCTTCAAAAACGAGTCTATCGAGCCTTTCTCTTTCTTCAGGCATAAAACCTGAAACATTTTCATTTTGCTTAGGCCTTGCCAAATCCATAGGGAAATGTGCGGTATTATAGTCACCGCACACAACTACTGTTTTATCTTTAAATTGTTTAAGATATTCTATAAAATAATCATAGAATTCTATTTTATATTTCAGACGAACTGGGGACGATCCGCCGTTAGGAAAGTAGATATTAAACAGTGTGAATCTTTTAAAATCAAGCCTTAGTATTCTCCCCTCATTATCAAAAAGTTTATTTTCAATACTTGAGCTTACCAATTCAGGTTTTATTTTTGACCAAACAGCAATACCGCTGTAACCTTTTCTTTGCGCACAAGAACAGTAAAAATTATATCCATCAATTTCTTTTATTGTTTTTGGAAACTGAGTTTTATCGGCTTTTGTTTCCTGTACACATATAATATCTGCATTTTCGTTCTTAAACCAACCAGTAAAATTTTTTTTACATATTGCCCTTATACCATTTACATTCCATGAAACTATTTTCATTTAACTTTTCCTGAAATATTGTTGACTAACTTCTGTATCTCTAAACTTACGCTTGCTTGAAAAATAGATGCAAGCATAAGATGGACTTCCTAGCAAATGGCATTCCTAGAAAATATAAGCAATACAATGTTAATACAAAAGGTCTCTCTAAAAGTTCATACAGCAAATCCACTGCCAGCATATCCTTGCCGTCTCTGACACAAATAAAAAAACTTCTCAAGAGAGAAATTTAGATTTTAAATAGCCAGTTCTTCGTCTCTGCAAGAAAAGAACTATAGGATACTTGCCACACCCTAATGATCCAGAAATTTTACAATATCTACCTGTAGTTTATCAAAACCGTTTCTCTTTTTTGCACTTACTGTAAACACATCTGATTCATCTATGCCAAAACATTCCGCTGCTTTGATCTTTACTTCAGCTTCTGTAACGCCGCTAGGTATTTTATCGAATTTATTTGCAACGACTTTAAACATAACGCCATAGTCGTCAAGCCAATGAGCCATATCGAAATCTAATTCTGTAGGTCCTACGAAAGCATCAATGATTATATAAACTACTTTTTTACTTTTTCTTTTAACTATACATTCTTCTATCATTTTATTCCAAAGTTTTTTTTCCTGAAGGCTTATCCTTGCAAATCCATAGCCGGGCAAATCTATTATCCATTTTCTCATTGCAACGCTGTAAACATTTATGCTTCTTGTCCTTCCTGGTGTTTTTGATATTCTTGCCAAATTCTTTTGCAAACACAAAGCGTTTATAACACTGCTTTTGCCAACATTTGATCTTCCCGACAAAACAATCTCGGCAACACTTTTTGGTAAAGAATTCGCTTGTGACGTAGCTCTAAAAAAAACTGTTTTCTCTAACACATCTTACCTCTTTTTTAACTTTGACAGAAAATCTAACATTTCAACATAAAGCCATACAAGCGTTACCATAAGAGAAAACGCAGCATACCATTCCATATATTCAGGAGCGCCGTTATGAGCGCCACGTTCGATTAAGTCAAAATCAATAATAAGAGTTAACGAAGCGACCGCAACAACCGCAAAACTAATGGCAATTCCAAATACCGAATAATTATGAATATACGGAAAATTTCCCACTCCAAACATACTTAAAAACATATTGATGATATACACAAAACATATGGCAAATATTGAAAGTGTTACAACTTTTTGAAATTTCGGCGTAGCTCTAAGTATTCCTGCTTTGTAAGCCGCAAGCATACAGAACAAAACACATACGGTTAAAAGAATCGCATTTACTACAACACCTGGATATACCTTCTCAAAATGTAAGGAAACTGCTCCAAGAATAAGTCCTTCGCATATGGCATAAATCGGCGCCAAAAATGGTGAAGTCCGCATCTTGAATGTCGAAATCATAGCCAAAACAAAAGCTCCTACCGATATAGGAATCACTAGAGGCATTATTACACCTGGATGCGTCCATGAATAAAATGCGCTCCCGACAAGCAAAAACCACAAAATTATGCTTTTGTTTATTACTCCCGACACCTGCATAACCTCATTACTTCTTGCAGACGACTTAAACACACTACCTCTCAAAAAAGGGTTACTCATAATTCCATTCTCCTGTAATTAATTTATATGCTGAATTTATAATTTCTTTCTGGCTAGCGAAGGAAAACAATTCTTGTGCATGATTTATATCTGTCCACTTTATTTCTGCTATCTCATTTGTATCAAAACCTGAAGGATCTTCAAGCGCAAGAGCAAGAAAATATATAGAACGTTTTTCTGCCGGAATGCCTTTTAGATTACTTTTAATTGTATAAACACTTTCTTTTCTAAAATTCTCAAGAAATTTAATTTTTTTTATCCCGACTTCTTCAAAAATCTCTCTTCTTGCCGTTTCTATTTCATTTTCGCCGTTTTCGATATGTCCTTTCGAAAATCCCCATCTTCCGTTTCTCTTTGAACGTACAAGTAAAAACACAGGATTGCTATTTTCTATTTTGTAAATCACCGCACCACAAGAAAATTCTTTAAGCATGTATGTTCCTTTTTACTTCGCTCCAATCATTGGGATGGATGTGTTGAGCTTGTCCCGATGCTACGTCTATTTTTAGTAAACAAATTTTCTCGCAGCAACGAGTGAAACGTAAAGCTGGACTTGCGTACCATTGCAAAGGATGCCAAAGACAATCTGGATAGCCTTGTTATTTAAGTTTATCTTCGAAGATCATTTTCCTTGCAAAGTAACGTAAAGCAGAAGAGCTGGATTGCTTCGTCGGTTCTTTTTTAGTTTACTCTGCAAGTAACTATTATTTTGAAATTTTTAATATTTTAAATTTTGCTTTACCCACGGGAAGTTCAACTTCTACCGTTTCGCCTGCTTTATGACCTAACAAGCCCTGCACAAGAGGCGACTGTACGGATATTTTTTTTGCCGCAGGATCTGCTTCTTCCAAATCCACTATTGTATATTCGTAATCATCGCCGTCTTCATCTTGTATTGTCATAGTAATACCGATGAATATTTTATCTGGATCTATATTTTGTTCTTCAATAATTCTTGAGTGTGCTATTTTTGAATCAAGCTCCGCAATTCTATTTATAATATTAACTAGAGTTTCTCTTGCGGCGTGATACTCTGCATTTTCTCTTAAATCACCATGTTCACGTGCTCTTGCAATTTCGTCTTGAATCAAAGGTTTTCTTTTTTGAAGTTTTTCCAATTCTTTAATAAGTTTCTCCCTGCCATCTCTGGTTAAATAGATTTTGGTCATTTTCTACCCCTGTAAATCCTGATAGCTTTTTATCATAGAAATAATCTTTTGAACCCATTTGCTAGGCTTGACTTTTCCTATGATCTCGCCATTTTTAAATAGTATCCCAATATCTTTTCCACCAGCTATTCCAAAATCCGCATCTTTAGCTTCTCCGGGGCCGTTTACTACGCAGCCCATTATGGCTATTTTTATGGGTTTGGAAAGTTTCTTTAAATTTTTCATTACGGAAGTTTTTTTTTCTACTTCTGAAACTATTTTTATTAAATCAACCTGACATCTTGAACAAGTAGGACAAGATACTATTTCTACTCCACAACTGCGTAATTCCATGGACTGTAAAAGAGAATAAGCCATTTTGACCTCTTCGACAGGATCTGCAGTAAGAGAAACTCTCAATGTATCGCCGATACCATCATATAACATTATTCCAAGCCCTGCTGCTGATTTTATTGTTCCGTTAAACATTGAACCAGCTTCTGTTATGCCCAGATGTAGAGAATAATTTCTTTTTGAAGCAAAAATCTTATATGCCCGCGTTGTTGTATCTATATTTGAAGTTTTTATAGAAACAACTACATCTTCAAACTTATGTTTTTCTAAAATTTTAACATGTTCCATTGCTGCATTTGCTAAAGCCATTGCTTGTGATAAATTATCCGAACAGTTATGCGCTTCTTTTAAAGAACCAGCATTAACTCCAATTCTTATAGGGATATGAGCTTTTTTGGCTTCCTTTACCAAAATCTCGACTTTATCTTTTGAGCCAATATTGCCCGGATTAATTCTTAATTTATCTATGCCTTGTTTTAATGCTTCAAGAGCTATTCTGTAATCAAAGTGAATATCTGCCACTAAAGGGATTTTTATATGCTTTTTTATTTTACTCACATTGTAAGCAGATTCTATATCAGGAAGAGAAACACGTATAATTTCACAACCCGCTTCTTCAAGCTGTTTAATTTGTTTTACAGTAGCCTTCCAGTCTCTTGAATTTGTATTTGTCATAGACTGTATCGCAACAGGGGAACCTCCGCCTATTGTAACGCCGCCGATATTTACTTTTTTTGTGTGTGCTCTTTTGTAAAATTCCATATACATATCAATTATTTCGTATTATTACGTACAGTCAACCATGCTTCTGCATTGACAACTCGCGCTCGCTAAAAATAGATGCAAACGCCAGAAGGCTAGTGAAGTGTCAGCGCATTCCTAGTTAGTTACCAGAAAGCCAAGCACCAGCCGTGCTATTCTTCAAAGCAAGCTCTTTGCGGGTTAAAACGTCCTCTTTAGTAAATTTTATCTGTTTTGCTATAGCAAATATTTTAAATTACTGTCTCTTACAAAACAACCGAAATTTTACCCAAAAATTTAAAATATCGCAAAGCTTACAATACTTAAGTTAGTTGTATTATATAGGCAAACTGCCTCCATCCAGAGATAATAGGCAACAAGCGCACTTTTTAATTACTTTCCAAACAATTTGCCTATGCCTAAATGTAAAAGATCGCTGTATGTTGCAAAAATAAAAATACCGCCTATAAACACTAGCCCTATCGTATTATAAACTTGAACCACTTTAGCGCTTATACGCTTTCTGATTATGCCTTCAATAAAAAACAATAATATCATCCCGCCGTCAACCATGGGAATAGGGAGTAGATTAAATAACCCTAAAGCAACTGATATAAATGCAAGAAGACTTAAATAATTGTACATTCCGGCCTTTGTGGCATCTGCCATAGCCCGCATAATGCCTATAGGCCCTGAAATAGCAGGTTTTTTAAATGAAACAATTGCATTTGCAAGATGCTCAACGTTCTCAACAGTCATTCTTATTGGATCTTTCACTCCACGAAGTATAGATTTAACAAATCCTAATTTTACTTTTACCTTTGAGGGTTCTATTCCTATAACACTAAAATTTGTTACAGGATTTTTTGTAACAGTCATATTCAAATCAAAAGAATGCGTTCCTCTTTCCACTACAAGAACTGTCTGTTTACCGGTTTTATCTTTTAAATTTGAAGTTAATTCATCCCATGTGTCTATTTCAATACCGTCTATAGATTTTATTTTATCTCCTGGCATAATGCCAGCTTGCTTGGCAGGAGAATTTTCTACAACAGACCCTACTGAAGAGCTTCTTATGGAACCCCATATATTAAAAACAAAAGCTAAAATAAAAGCAGCAAGAATATAATTTGAAAGCGGACCCGCCAAAGCTATCCATGCTTTTTTATACCACTTTAACGATAAATATTCTCCGTCTGCACCGGTAGCCTTATCTGTATCGTCCCCTGCCATCGAAACAAATCCACCAAACGGAATTGCTTTTATACAGTATTTTGTGCCCTTGTAAGTATGTTTTATAATATCTGGTCCGAAACCAAAAGCAAAAGTTAGTATTTTAACTTTGCAAATTTTTGCAACAAGAAAATGCCCTAATTCGTGTATAAAAATTAAAAACCCAAACCCAACTGCAATACCAAGTATCTGAATAAGTATAGTCATCTATATTTCCTTTTTAATTATTTTTTCCGCATACTGCCTTGCCCACAAATCAGCCTCAAAAAGAGTATCCAACGATATATTTTTTGAAATTTTATGCGACTTAATTGTTTTTTCAACAATTTTAGCAATATCGGTAAATTTTATTTTTTTATTTAAAAAAGCGGCAACAGCCACCTCATCTGCAACGCTCATCACGGCAGGTACTGTGTATCCTTTTTTTGCCGAATAATATGCAAGATTTAAACATGGAAATTTATTAAAGTCAGGTTTATAAAATTCTAATTTTCCTACTTCAAAAAGATTTAACGGTTTAATATTAGACGGTAATCTTTCAGGGTAAGTTAGTGCGTACTGTATAGGAAGATGCATATCATGACTTGAAAGTTGTGCTATAACCGAACCGTCGATATACTCTATCATTGAGTGCACTATAGACTGAGGATGTATAACAATCTCAACTTTCTCAATGGATACGCCGAAAAGAACTGAAGCTTCAATAGCTTCAAGCCCCTTATTCATAAGCGTAGCGCTGTCTATTGTTATTTTTTTACCCATTTTCCATGTAGGATGATCCAAAGCCTGCTCAATGGTTATTTTAGAAAAATCTTTGTCGTATCTGTAAAAAGGTCCACCTGAAGCCGTGAGCAATATCCTTTTTATTTGTGATTTTTTTTCTCCGTCACAACATTGAAATATGGCTGAATGTTCACTATCAACCGGAAGAATAGAGACGCCGTTTTCAGTAGCCAGATTCATTATATACTTTCCTGCCATAATAAGAGATTCTTTGTTTGCAACAGCTACGTCTTTTTTTGCTTTTACTGCCGCAACTACGGATTGCAACCCAGCAGATCCTACAATTGACGCAAACATCATATCAGTGCTTGGCATTACGGCAAGTTTTTCAAGCCCTTTGGGGCCGTTGTAAACAGCAATCTTTATGTTATTTGTTTTGCTCCATTTTTTTAAGTTTTTAGCGTCGAAAGCGCTATTAACCGATACTGCTTTAGGTTTAAATTTTTTGATTTGAGATTTTAAAAGTTTTATATTGGAGCCGACAGCAAGACCCTCAACACAAACATACCCCTTAATTTTAGAAACTATATCAAGAATTTGCGTGCCTATCGAACCTGATGAACCTAAAATTGTTATTTTTTTCATGCTTTCTTCTTTTAGTTTTAATTTGAACCATTAAACTTGCGAATTTGCGACATAACACTTATACTAAATTGTGTGCGCCTTTTCAACTTGTTGTAAAATCTAAAAACACTCATTGGACTGCTTTTGTCGTTTAGAATCGAAATTTGTAGCAAAGATATGGCAAAAACAATAAAAAGGGTGTTTTATATATAAAATATGCTGTTTATTAAAAGCCCCTCCTTGTTTTAATCCGTTTGTCTTTGTTTGACAAAAGTCCAATATGTTGCAAGATTCTACAAGAAATTGACTTCTGTAGGCAAAAGATATAGTATAAACGCGTGTTTAAAAATATTGGCGGCGTAGCTCAGGGGTAGAGCAGAGGATTCATAAGCCTTTGGTCGTAGGTTCAATTCCTACCGCCGCTATCATAGTCAACTAAACTTATATTATGGTCTTTCTAAAAACTCTTATAAAGCAAAGTCGGTGCTAATACGCTTTTGTTTTTTTGAGTATTTGTGTTTATTTATGCTGTTCTTAAAATTCTTAATTTTGTCGCTTGGTAGACTTAAAAAGATAAGGAATGATAATTGTAAACTTAGAAATACAAGAAAACCAGTAATATTCACAAAAAATTTGGAAAATGCACCATAAAATCATGAAAAAATTAATAACTGTAAATTTAAAAGCAAATAAGTATACCATTGTAATTTCTCAACACGAAAATGAGTTTTTGACAGCTTTTAAAAAGGCAGTAAAAACAAATACGTTTTTTGTTATTACAGATAAAAATGTAGAAAAGTTGCACTTGGAGTATCTTGCAGATTTATTGAAAAAACAAAAAGGTTTTAATGTTAAAACGGCAGTTATAAGTGCTGGAGAGTCAGGAAAAAGTATAAAAAATCTTTCTTTATTGTACAATAAAGCTCTTGAAGCTGGAATAGACAGAAAAAGTTGTGTTATAGCTTTAGGCGGTGGAGTTGTCGGAGATATTGCAGGATTTTTTGCGGCTACATATATGCGTGGCATAGATTTTGTACAGATACCTACGACAATACTTGCAATGACAGATTCTTCTGTTGGTGGCAAAACTGCGATAAATACAAACAGTGGTAAAAATATTGCCGGTGCGTTTTATCAACCTAAACTTGTATGGATTAATTCTTGTTTTTTAAGCACGCTACCCGTAAGACATGTAAAAAATGGTCTTTCCGAAGTTATAAAGTATGCTTTTATTTTTGACAAAGAGTTCTATGCGTATCTACTTGATATGTTTAAAAAAGACGTTATATCATCAGACAATTTTGATTACATTATATACCAAAGCTGTTCATACAAAGCTAAAGTTGTCGAAAAAGATGAGAAAGAAATAACCGGGTTAAGAGCCATTTTAAATTTTGGACACACTTTCGCTCATGCGCTTGAAACGGCTACAAACTATAAGAAATTTTTACACGGAGAAGCTGTCGCGATAGGAATGCTTTTTGCGGCAGATCTTTCTTTGGAGCTCAAAATATGTAAGCCTGACACTTACAAAGAGGTAGAAGATATTTTGCTTGAAGCAGGCTTTAATTTAAACGTAGCCGTTAATACAGCACAATTTTTATCGCTTATGAAAAAAGATAAAAAATCTGTTAACGGAAATATTAAGTTTGTCCTTATAAAAGATATAGGAAAAACAATAAACAGTTATGTAGAAGACAGTATAGTTTTAAATGTTTTAAAAAAATTTACAGGGGAAAATAAATGAAGAAAGTACTTGTTATAAATGGTCCTAATATAAATATGCTTGGCGTAAGAGAACCAGAAATTTACGGAAATATTACTCTTAAAGGGATTGAAAATGAATTAAGCTCTCTTGCAAAAGAACTGAAGGTTGAAATTGATTTTTTTCAATCAAATCATGAGGGCGTTATTGTAGACAAAATTCAAAACAGTTTAAATGATATCGTGGGGATAATTATTAACCCTGCGGCTTTCACTCATACATCTGTGGCTATAAGAGACGCTTTTGTTGCAATTTCCGTACCGATCATAGAAGTTCATATTTCGAATATATACGCAAGAGAAGAGTTCAGACACAAATCCTACATTGCAGCGATCGCTGTGGGGCAAATAACAGGATTAGGCATTGTCGGGTATCTTTTTGCTTTAAGAAAGATTGTATCGTTAATATAAACAACGCAGATTGTCAAGGTGCTTTTGTACGTTTTGATGACGATAAACTGTTTGTAAATCTGCTGCTTTGAGTAAGTTTGGCAATGATGTGCTGTTTTTCTAAAACTAAAGAGGCAAAGCCGTTGTTAGCATGTCTTTTTTATAAAAGTCCAATATGTTGTAGTATTTTACAACAAGTTGAAAAGACACATACAATTTGATATAAATGCATGTTAGAGATTTGCAGACTTGCAAGTTTAAAAATTTAAATTAATCAGGAGAAG
>BNVT01000017.1 GCA_025998295.1 Endomicrobiia bacterium | reverse complement strand
ATATTTGATATTACCTCTCATAAAACAGCTAAAGTTTCCTCAAAAATTTAAAGCAGCAGTATGCCAATACAGAAATTAGTTGTAGTATGAACATACCTAATGCTGGATAAGGCAAATGGATTCATTATTTTTTGACAAAAATTTTTACAATAAATGGTTCACGCTGGTTGCAGGTATTGACGAAGCCGGAAGGGGGTCTTTAGCAGGTCATGTGACAGCAGCGGCGGTAATTCTTGCTAAAGACTTAATAATTCCCGGTTTAAACGATTCAAAACAAGTATCAGAAAGAAAAAGAGAACAGCTTTTTGTAATAATAAAAGAAAAAGCTTTAGCTTATGCCATTGAAGCTGTCGATAGTACAATTATAGATAAAATCAATATTTTACAAGCGACTTTTCTCGCAATGTCTCGAGCTGTGTTAAAATTACAAATCAAACCCGAGCTGTGTTTAATAGATGGAAATCATAAAATTCCAAATCTCCCTTTTAAGCAGGAGGCAATCATTAGCGGTGATGCAAAAAGTGCATGTATTGCTGCAGCTTCAATTCTTGCCAAAGTTACTAGAGACAAAATTATGAAGGAATACGCAAAACAATATCCTGTTTATGAGTTTGAGAAGCACAAAGGATACGGAACAAGGCAACATATAGAATCTTTAAAGCAGCACGGACCATGCCCAATTCACAGAATAACTTTTGCTCCCATAAGCGATATTGTGTCTCAAATAAAACTTAATATTTAAAATTCTTACTGCTTTAAGTTTTTGAAAGTTATAGTTTGATTTTTTAAAATTTCTGCGTTTTTGGGAAAAAAGGAAAAAAGAACGTCGCTATAGTCAAATCCCTTCAAATTGCACCGTAACAAAAAAAGAAGATAAGTTTTTGTCAAAAAGATGGGTGCAAAAGGGAGGATTTTTGCTAAGCCAGTCAATAGTAATATGGCGCAGCTTTGAGGCGATTTAAGTGTAACTTTTTATATGTGGAAATCTTGATTGTTTTGCAATAGGCAATATTTTGAAATATTTGCCACAAAACAAACGAGGTTTACTAAAGAATGTTTGTAGCGTAGCCCGCCAAAGGGTTAGCACAAGGTGCTATCTCTATTTTTAAACTAATGCAAAGAGTAATCAATATAAAACTAGTTGACTCTAATGCGTGGATATTATGAAAACTACACGAGATATTGGGTTTGAAAAAGAAAGAGAAGTCGTTAAATATTTAACAAAACTTGGCTATAAAATTTTGGAAACAAATTTCAAAACATGTTTCGGAGAAATAGATATAATAGGAAAATATCACGATACGGTAATTTTTGTTGAGGTTAAATACAGAAAATCTTTATCTGGCGGAACTCCTCAAGAAGCTGTAACGTTAAAAAAACAGCAGAGAATCATAAAATCTGCAATAGTTTACATAAAACAAAATGATATTAAAAATAATATTCGTTTTGATATCGTCGCCGTGTATGATAATAAAATTGAATTAATTGAATCGGCATTTTCTATTCAGGAAAACCTATATTATTTTTAAAAATAACAGACTTCTTACATAAACCACATCTCCAGATTATAATAACCAGCTAACTTATTGTATTACTAAACTTTGCTACTTTAAATTTTCAGGTGAAATTTCGGTTGTTTTACAAGAGACAATATTTTTAAATATTTATTATCTGGTCTCTCTAAAAACACACACTAAACTGTTTTTGCCGTTTATAACCGAAATTTGTAGCAAAGATATGATAAAACACCAAAAAGATAATTTTATATATAAAACATGCCGTTTATCAAAAGCCCGTAGTTGTTTTTATCCGTTTGTCTTTGTTTGACAAAAGCCCAACATGTCATAAGATTCTACAAGATTCTAAATGGTTGTTTAACAAAGAATTTATAGCTATAACACACAACCTCAAATATTCTAAATAGTTGCTTAATAAAAGATTTATAGCTATAATACAACCTCGCTAGGTAGCAAAGGGATTATATGACAAAACAACAGGAGAAAAGTCTATGAAAACAAAAACACTAAAAGCAGCATTAAGCATACTTATTGCATTTAGCCTTGCTTTAAGTTCTTGCGATAAAAAGAATGCTTTCCTTGTAAACAGAAGGACTGCTACTCCAGAGAAAGTAGAAGAAATAAAATCTATTAATTATCTCACCACCCTTGTCAAAGATCTTGCTGACACTGCCAACGGCGTCCCCTCCCGTGCCTTCGCCGCCGACGCCCTCGGCGCCGCCGCCAAGGCTATCAAACATGCCTACGCTGTTGTCAATCGCCCTGCCCTTGTTGACAAGACTGCCTTCGACCTAGCCAAAGACTTCACCCGCGACGCTACCCTCCCCGCCGACTCCGCCCGCGACATCGTCTTCCGCAGCCTCAACGGCAGCCTCGCCGAAGCTCTCGCCGCCATCGCCGACAACACCGGCAACCCCTCTGCCGAAGATGCTCCCGTCGTCTATGCCGCTGCCGTCGCCAACGTTGCATTCCATATCACCGCCTTTGCAGAATATGTCGTTGCCAAAGTTGTTGAGAACACCGCTCATTGTAGTTGCGACCGTTCCAAAGACGCCGTCATCACTGCCGCCACCCATGCCTCCGCCCTCACCGCCGAAGTCCTTCCCGTCGCCAACAAATTCGCCGCCCGCTTCCGCGCCTTAGCCTCCGCCCTCACCGCCAGAGTCGGCATCCGCGCCGCCAGCGACGTCGTCAACCGCTCCCGTGGCATCGACGCCACCATCCGCGCCGCCGCCGCCTTTGCTAAAGAAGCCAAAGACTTAGAGAGGCGTTTTAACAAATGGCAAAGTCAAAAAACCTAAAGCATTAGTCGTCAAAGCCAAAGCCTTAAAAGATTAGTTGCCAAAACCGCCGTTGCAGGCAGCGTGAAAGACTTAAAAGCCAAAGAAACCGCCTAAAAGACTAAGAGACTAAAAGCCTTAAACAAGGGATATGAATCAGGTAGTATTTGCGCCCAAAAGCATGGGAGCTTTCATGAAAGTTTTTTTGATTGTTAAACTATACCTCGCAGCAAGCTGCGAGGTATAGTTTAACAATCAATGTGACTCGAAATACTCTAGCGCTGTTATACTTTTGATAACTTGCATTACTTGGCATTAGGGGAGAACTTTGGGCTACAACTTAAGTGGGTAATGGGTGATTGTCATCTATTCCAACTTGCTAAAAACTCTATGTTGTTTGTAGCGTTATTTTAATTTCTTTTGTTATTTAGACTATATTACAACGCAAACATTACCAAATATAGCTTTTCTATGCTTTATGGGCGTTAGAAAATGATAGTGTATCTTAATATGCACTATGCTGTCTGTTCTTTTTTGAGCGTTTCCATAGCCTAATTGTACTACTTTTAAGCGGTTTGCGCACAGAGCCTTGCTGCTGCGGGGTTATAGCTTAACAATTAAGCGTAAGATTGGCTACTCTTGCAAGAAGTTTTTTCCATTGCCCTGTTTCAAACAAAACCACAAGTTTTAAATCATCCCCGGTGCCACTTTTCTCAATAATCTTTCCTGTGCCAAAAATAGGATGAGTAACAATGCTACCCATTTTATACGGACTTGCGTCTACTGCTAGTGTATAAGATGGCTCATCTTTTGCTGTTTCATCATAACTATATGCATCGTTGTTTCTGTACTTTACTTCAACTTTAGCATACTTTTTATAATTGCGTTCCCCACCAAAATCCCTACTTGCAACTTGTCCTAAACTATAATGGTTTTGCCTCTTGGCTTGTTCTCTTTCGACGATTTCATCTCTAAATCCGGCTTCTGCGACAAAACGCGACGGCATATTCCATTTGGTTTTTCCGTAAACGGTTCTTTCTGTCGCCCAGCATAGGTATAAGTGCTTTCTTGCTCTTGTCATTCCAACATACATAAGCCTTCTTTCTTCTTCAAGATCTTCGGGATTAAAAGCGGATTCCCCTATAGGAAATAATCCTTCCTCAAGGCCACACAGAAAGACATTATTAAACTCTAAACCTTTGGCTAAATGTAAAGTCATTAGAGTAACTTTTCCCTTTGACTGGTCAAGGGAATCTATATCGCTTACCAAGGATACCTGTGTCAAATATCCTGCAAGAGATTTATCCGGGGAACGATGTTCAAAATCATCAATCGCGGAAATCAATTCTTGTATATTTTCTATTTTTGTTTTAGATTCGGGAGTTTTTTCACTTTCAAGTTCTTTTAAATATCCACAGCGAGTTATAACTTCTTTGGCCACTTCTTTAACGGAAACATTATTTTTTAAATCAGCAAAAGCTTTTATAAGCTGCTCAAAAGAGTTTAAAGCACTTACAGCTCCCTTTGTTAAACCTGCCTCTTTTGCAAAAGGAAAAGCCTGCCATATAGACATATTTTTTAGGATCGCAAGTTTTTCAAGAGATTCTAGAGATGTTTTTCCTATGCCCCTCCTGGGGATATTTACAATTCGTTTAAAACTTACATTATCATTTGGATTATATATAAGTTTTAAATAGGCCATAATATCTTTAACTTCAGCGCGATCGTAAAATCGTAGAGTCCCTACAATGGTATAAGGCATACCTGCCCTTCTAAATGCGTCTTCAAAAGCACGCGACTGTGCGTTTGTCCTGTAAAAAACAGCAAAATCTGAAAAACTATATTGATTATCAATTGTTTTAAGAGAAATTAAATCGACAACTTTTGTCGCTTCGTCATTTTCGTTTACAGCTTTAACGACTGATACAGATCCATCATCGGAATTTTGTGTCCATAACTGTTTATCTACTCTTTTACTGTTATGTCTTACGACTTGATACGAAGTCGCTAAAATTTTAGGCGTTGATCTGTAATTTTGTTCTAATTTAATAGATTTTGCGTTTGGGTAATCTTTTTCAAAGGCTAGAATATTATTTATATCGGCCCCTCTCCATGAGTACACGGATTGATCGTCATCTCCTACAACGCATATGTTGCGGTGTTTTTGGGCAAGCAGTTTTACAAACATGTATTGAGCATGATTTGTATCTTGATATTCATCAACCATAATATATTTGTATTTTTCTTGGTAATGTTCCAGTAAAGATGGATACTGCTTTAATACTAAAACTGTTCGCATTATAAGATCGCCAAAATCTAAAGCTCCGGCTCTTTCAAGTTTCTCTTGATATAGTTGATAAATTGTTGCTACTATGGTTGCGCTAAAATCTCCGTTATTGTCAGCTCCTGCTGCTATATCGGATGGAGATTTTAAATCGTCTTTTGCACGGCTTATTTCATTTACTACTGTCGATGGTTTAAATTTTTTTTCATCAATATTAAGTTCTTTTAAACAATCTTTAATTACATTTTTTTGATCAGAGAAATCATATATTAAAAAATCTGGATTCAGTTTGATTTTTGATGATTCAATGCGTAAAAAATACGCGCAAAATGAGTGGAATGTCGACACCCATACATTAGCGCATGTTTGAGATGCTAAGTCGTTTATCCTTTGTTTCATTTCTGTGGCGGCTTTATTTGTGAATGTAACGGCAAGAATAGACCATGGAGCAACACCAGAAGCGAGCAAATGCGCAATTCTATGCGTTATAACTCTAGTTTTCCCTGTTCCTGCGCCTGCAAAGATTATCAAGGGACCTTCGGTGCAAAGGACGGCTTCCGTTTGGGAAGGGTTTAAATTTTTAATTAATAAATCTTTCATTCTCTTCATTGTACCATATCTAAAATTTTTTGATACAATCTTGATGGTCAAACGCGCCTAACGTGTGAAGTAGCATATTTTATCAGCTATTGCCGCAGATGTTCCTAGTCTTTTGAAGAGGTCACAACTATCCCCCCCCCCCACTTTTTTTCTCTAAAAAAGGGTGGAAGCCTGTGGTCGCCCGAGGTATACGAGAGGTTGTTTTTTTTGCCGTAAAGTGCTTTTTATACGTTTGTCGCAAGCTGATTAAACAAAAAGTATGTAGTTAACTATAGGAGGTGGAATAAATGGATATTTTACTTGAAAGAAAAAGTGTTCGTAATTATACGGATGAAGATGTAAAGCCAGAGGATTTAGAATATATTTTGCGGGCAGCCATGTCTGCCCCTACGGCAAGAAATACCAGATGTTATTCTTTTTTAGTTATTAAAGATAAAGAAACTCATAAAAAAATAGGTGCAGTTCATAAGGCAGCTCAAATGATTTTACAGGCTCCTCTTGCAATTTTGGTTGTCGGCGACCAAAGTAAAGCTTATGAGGAATATTTGCCACAGGATTGCGCTGCGGCAACTCAAAATATTCTTCTTGCAGCTACAGCAAAAGGCTATGGGTCGGTTTGGTGTGGTATTTATTCAAATGAAGAGAGAACAGAAGCCATAGAAAAACTTTTTAATCTTCCTGAAAATATAAAAGCATTCTCTCTGGTTGTTATAGGAAGATCTAATGATAATCGTCCTCCAAAAAATGCATGGGAGCCTGAAAAGATTAAGTATGAGGTATGGAGATGATAAAACGGAGAGTAGCCAATAGCTTAAACAAGATAGTTGAAAAATATTTAGCCAGAAAAGGCATAACTGAAAGTTTAAGGTTCAATATAGAAATTCCTCCTAAGAATATTGATGCTGATTTTGCTGTAAATGCTGCAATGCTTATAGCAAAGAAAATTAAGATAAATCCAAGCATTGTCGCTAGGGAAATTGCAGATATTATAATCAAAGAAATGCCTAAACTTATAGAAAAAGCTGAATTATCAGGCGCAGGTTTTATTAATCTGCGCATTAAAAACGATGTCCTTTACAAAGAGCTTCTTACTATTTTAAGGGAGAAGGATAAGTATGGCAGTTTACCCGAAAACAACAAAGAAAAAATTATGGTGGAGTTTGTTTCATCAAATCCTACAGGTCCTTTGCATATAGGTCACGGACGTGGTGCAGCAATAGGCGACTCACTGTCAAGAATATTAAAACATTTAGGATATAATGTAACTAAAGAATATTATTTAAATGATGTTGGAAACCAAATGCTTGTTTTGGCAAAGTCAACTGAAATTCGTTACAGACAGCTCAAAGGCGAAAAAATTAATTTTCCTGCGGATCATTATCAAGGTGACTATGTCATTGATATCGCAGAACGCTTGATTGGTGAAGATAAAGATATAAACAAAATAGATTTTAAACGAGAAGCCGTAAAAGATATTTTAAAAATAATAGAGGATGATTTAGAATCTTTTAACGTAGAGTTTGACAACTGGTTTTCTGAAGGCAAAATAGCCGCATATAAAGATCAAAACGGAAAAACAGAAGTTGATAAAACGTGCGAGTATCTTTTTTCAAAAGGTGATGCCTATGTAAAAGACGATGCTTTATGGCTTGCTTCAACAAAATTTGGCGACGATAAAGACAGAGTTTTACAAAGAAGTGATGGTAGATATACATATTTTGCTTCAGATGTTGCATACCATAAAAATAAGTTTGGAAGAGATTTTACAAAACTTATAAATCTTTGGGGTGCCGATCATCACGGATATGTCGCAAGAGTAAAAGCCTGCATACAGATGCTTGGTTTTAATAAGGAAGTATTAACTGTAATTCTTTATCAGTTTGTTTCTCTTGTGCGAAATGGGCAGCCTGTAACAATGTCAACACGTACTGGAGAATTTATAACTTTAAAATCAGTTGTAGATGAAGTCGGAAAAGACGCCTGCAGATTCTTCTTTTTACTGCGCACTCCCGATTCACAACTTGAATTTGATTTAGAACTTGCAAAAAAACAGTCAAGAGAAAATCCTGTTTTTTATGTTCAATACGTTAATGCAAGATGTAGTTCTATTATTAGAGAAAGTAAGAATAGTAAGAATGTTGTTTTAGATACGGAAAAAATAAATTTTAATTTGTTGAATTCTAAAGAAGAAAGGAATTTAATCAACAAGCTTTCGGCATTTTGCGATACCCTTGCTCTATCTGAAAAGACAATGAGCCCTCATCATTTTACAACGTACTTAATAGAGCTTGCTGATATATATCACAAATTTTATGAAAAATGCCGTGTTCTATCGGATGATTTAAATCTTACTTCGGCAAGACTTAAACTTATTGAAGGAGTTATGATAATAATTCGCAACGGGCTGAGCTTGCTTGGCGTATCAACACCTGACGAAATGTAAGTTATAACAGTTTTATGATCGATTAACTTATGTATTGATATCTGAAAGCTCCTTTGGTTTTCGATTATCGCAAGCAAGAGCTATAGTAACAGCCTGCAAAATTGCCTAGACTTAAAATCTGTTTTATCAAAAGGTAAGATGCTAGCTTTCTGTACATAGCAAATGTAGACATCCGTGAAGTTTAGTTACATTTGACAAAGGTGAAAATAACGTGCAGAACGTTTACATGGTAGATGTTTTGTACCTAAAGTACAAAAAATATAAATAATGTAATGTGGGGTTTTAACATGAAAAAATCAGTAAAAGTAATAATTGTGATTGTTTTATTTGGTCTTATCTTAAGCTCGTGTGAAAAGTGCCCTAAAGAAGCTGTGAATAGATGTACTCTAACTCTAAGTCTCGACAACCTCGACACCCTCATCAACGCCCTCACTGCCGACGCTGCCGCCGCCCGCTTAGCTACCGAAACTGCCAACGCCGCCAACCCGTGCCTACATCGCCGCCCTCACCACCGCCGCCGAAGCCGCTGCCTACGCCACCCACACCGCCCGCTATCCCGCCATCGCCACCGAACTTGTCAAAATAGTCAACGAGTTAGAGGAGAAGTCAAAGAACCTAAAGCATTAGTCGTTAAAGCCAACGCGTCTTTGCGCCTACTATACGACTGCATATCTTACTATATATACTCGGAATTCATATTGTCTTATTTGCATGCATAATGTTCAGGAGAGATTCCTATGACCATCTCAAGGTGAGAATGCTCAGGGGATGTCGCCACTAATTTTGTCACGATTGTATAGAAGGAGTATTTTGCAGAGCAGGTGCAAATAAGCTAAGATCTAACACATGGTCGTGCTAACATATTCACCTTACACCTATTAGTGTTTTAAAAATCCGAGCAGTGGGGAGATCTTTTACGTAACTGTATTGTTCGAATAAGGTTGTCATTTGCCATAAAGATACATTAAAAATACAGAATGCACAGAGTTCATAGCCTCCGCGCATGGCGCTTGCGGTTAATACGGAGAATGTCGCAAGGGCTTTGTGTTTCAAGACTGTAAAATCCAAAAACACATACATAATAAACCTCCGCACAGCAAGACGCCGCGGTATCAGCAGCAGAAATTGAAGAGCTGTAATTGTTCTTGCTCAAACTCTATGTTCGTAGCATTATTTTAATTTCTTTTGTTATTTGAATTAGGCTATTACAACGCCCCAAATTCCAAATATAGCTTTTCTATGCTTTTTTGGGTGTTACAAAATGACAGTGTATCTTAATATGTACTATGCTGTCTGTTCTTTTTTGAGCGTTTCCATAGCCTAATTCTACTACTTTAAGTGGTTTGCGCACAGCTTGCTTCGCGGGGCAATAGTTTAACAATAAAAAATGAAAAAAATATTTTTGGCAGTATCTTCTGTTGTTTTGTTTGTTTCTGTGATTTTTGCCGATGTTTCTGTAACTCCTTACGGGGCAGCCGAAACAGTTTCGGGCAGTTGTTTTCTTTTGGAAGCAGATGGAGCAAAAATTATTATTGACTGTGGTTTATTTATGACTGATGAAAATTTAACAACTGAAACTGCAGAGCTAAAAAATCTACAAGTGCAACCAGAGTTGATTAAAGCAGATGTTCTTTTTTTGACGCATGCTCATTTAGACCACAGCGGGAAGGTTCCCCTTTTGATACATAGAGGGTTTAAAGGTAAAATTTATTCTACTAAGGCTACGAAAGAACTAGCGCTTGCGTTTTTTAAGGATAGAAATGGGTTTAATTTAATAAAAAGAAAATGGTTTTGGTCTGAAAGCCAAATGAATAAAGCGCGACATTATGGCAATTCTGCTATAGTTCATTGGACCAAAGAATGTAAAAATACAATAAAATCTACTGGATGTTCCGATGATGAAATTTTATTAAAAGATTTAGAGAAAAGAGAAAATATTAAATTTTTGTTATGTAAAGACTGCTGTAAAATTGAAACAAAAAAAATAAGCGAACAATTTGTTGCAGTAGAATACAACAAACATATTGACATCAAAAATAATGTCAAAGTAAAACTTATAAATGCTGGACATATTCCGGGTTCTGCAAGCTTGATTTTTAAAACAGCAGATAAAAAAGTTTTATTTTCAGGGGATATTGGCAGCGGCTATTCTAAACTTGACGGAAAGTTTGATGTCCCTGAGCCTGTCGATTTGATTTTTATGGAAGCCACTTACGGTGGCAGTGGCGACAGAAATAAAAATATTGCAACGCAATATAATATTTTTAGAGAAGATTTAAAGCAAGCGATTTCTTCAGGGAAAACTGTTTGGATACCAGCGCTTGCTTATAACAGAACCCAAAAAATTTTATATGAATTAAAACTTATGCAGGATGATGACATTCTTCCAAAACAAATACCAATTTATTCAATATCTCCAAGCGCAAACGGCATAACAGCTTTATACCAAGAAGAAGTTTCTAAAGGAGGCTTGCAGTCGCAGGCCAATGATTGGTTTTTAAAAGAAGTGTACGACAAAGCGACAATTCTCCCTAAAGATGCAAAACTAAAGATGACAAGAAACTATAATAAGCAGATGGTTTTGCTTTCTGCAAGCGGTGATATGGATAAAGGCAAATCAGAACAGCTTATGTATAAAATGCTTACAAGAAATGATGTTTTTGTGATGATAGTAAGCTATGTAAACCCTGAAAGTAACGCAGGACTTGCGCTTCGAAATAAGAGAACAAAAATGGGCATAAAAAGCGTTGCGGAAATAAAAAAATACGATGTTTTTTCAGACCATGCGGATTTATCTACATTGCAAAAATGGCTTGTAAAGCAAAATAAAAATGTTGAAATATACATAATACATTCGAACAAAAAACACACAAAGGATACAATACAACTCTTAAAAAAAGAAGGCTGGAAAAATGTAAGAAACACAGTAGTTGGCAATACTATAAATTAATGCTTAAAGGCACATCTCCCTTTTGTTTGATTTTTGCATTGACCATGTAAATTAAAGATTTTAAGAGATAAATTGCAAATGAAAAAATCAGTGTTGGTTATTGTTTCAGTGTTTGTTTTTTCAGGGGTGGCATTTTCAAGTGAAATTAATATAAAGACGGGAGTTGGCTGCTTCGGGGAAATGAAAATGAATGGTACTCATACTCTAACTGTATCACAGAAATCTAAGGAAGTTCCTACTTCTATTTCTACTACTATAAGCCATGGTCCTATTTTTGCAGTTGGGTGGTTGTTTCCTCTAAATATTCATTCAAATTAGGAGCAGGTTTGGAGTATGTATACCCAATAAGATTTGATTTTGATGATAAGGTGAAATGGATATCTACAAAGCCAGAACTTTCATATATCCCTATTTATTTCACTATGCAAGCAAATCTTGTTTCATTGGCAGAAGTTGCTTTTTTTATTAAAGGTAATCTTGGATATGCGTTGTTTTTTAGTAATACGGAGGAGATGGTCTTAAAGAAGAATACAGAGCTTGATTCTCTGTCTATAACAGAAAAAAAGGTGGTTTGTATTATGCTTTGGGGGTAGGGTGTGAATTTTTATTTCCCAATGGTTCCGGAGCCGTGACACTGGATCTAACATATAGTCACTATACTTCTTCTTCTATTTTGCGTTCAGAATCGTGGCGGTGGCAGTCGTTTGGCAAATTAGTTTATGAAAAGCTTAACAAATCACTTAAGATTAATTGTGGAATAGTCGGTGTAACTATGGGTCTCAAATTTAAGATTTAATATTTAATATATAGTAAGCTAACTTAACATTGATATATACTAACCTTAAGGCTTTTATTAACCCTTTACAAAAGTCTTCTATGCTCAAGCGCCATTTTTTTTATCTGTTTTTTTTCAAATACATCCAAGTAATGTACATGTAGGATTTAAGTCCGGCAAATACGGTGGTAAATATAAAAGTTTACAGTTGGTCTTTTCTATTTAAAGTATGAAACAGTTGCATAAGAAATTTACAACGGAACAGGCAAAAGACATTTTTTGTTTAAGAACGCAAGGAAAAGCAGACGGATATAGGGCAGTATCTTAAAACTATGCGTTTAAAGATCAGAATTAAACCCATATGACGATCTAGACATAAGAATTTACAAATTAACGATGATATAAGCGAGCTTCGTTTTTGGAGGAGCAAATATTCTTTTAGATGCTCAAATTGTAAAAATGCCTTACTCAAAGGCATTCATTTTTAATTTGAAATACAACCCTTGCCAAAATTTTGATTGTCGCAAGGCGTTACCAAATTGTAGTCTATGGAATTTGCTTTGAGTCTAAAATCAGCCTCCCGTCGAGAATTTTTTTCATGCGTTTGTCGTAAAACTACTCATAGCAGAAACCACGCTTTTAAAATAAATTTGGTATACTAAAGTGTCTGTATAATACAAAACATGCAAGAGCAGAAGTCGTAACAATACTGAAATCTGTAGGCAATATGGCGCAGCTTGGGGGGGGGGCGATTTGGCTGTAGCAGCCGCTTTAAGTTCGTTTTTTGTCAGTTTTTCATAAAAGAAGGTTTTTAGAAGTCTTTGCTGTTTCTAACAGTAACTTGCACGTCAAGCTTTTGCCTTGATAGTAAATTAACCTAAGGAGATAATAATGAAATTGTTAAAAAAATTTATTCTGTTTTTTTATTGTTTTTCTTTTGCAACGTAAATACATTTGCCAAGGCTAACGAAACATATGACAAGCTTAAGTTAATGATAGATGTTATGGAAATGATAGACGTGGATTATGTTTCAGAAACAAAACCTGAAGATTTAGCTGTCGGCACTATTAAAGGTGTTGTCGCTGTATTGAAAGATCCTTATTCTCATTATATGGAAGAAAAAGAGCATGAAGAACTTAAGAATAAGATGACGAAAGGGTATTATATCGGGATTGGTCTTAGGACCGAGGTTTGAAATGATAGGTTAGTTGTGATAGCGCCTACACCCGGCACTCCTGCGTATAAAGCAGGCATCTTACCAGAAGACATGATTATTAAAATTGACGGAAAATCTACTGAAGATATGTCGCATAGTGAGGCAGTTAGTTTAATGAGGGGAAAAGCCGGCAAAAAGTTAAGCTTACAATTGTAAGAAGTGATGTTTTAGACCCGATAGAATTTAATCTTGCTAAGGGGAAAAATAAAATATGAAACTATAGTAGCTAAAATGCTTGATAATGGTATAGCCTACATAGGATTTATGACGTTCAATGCTCAGAATGCAGATGATATTAAAAAGCATTGACAGAGGTTATCGCAAACAAAGGATGAAATCTTTGATTTTGGATTTAAGACACAACGGGGGGACTTTAGATTCCGCTATTGATATAGCAAATATGTTTGTAAAAGAAAAAACTTGCTGTTTCTATCAAAGGAAGAACCGTTGAATCTAAAAAAGAATATTTTACATCCGAAAATGAAGAGTTTTTAGATTTAGAGTTTATTATTCTTGTAAACAAATATTCTGCTTCGGCTTATGAAGTACTATCAGGTGCGATACAAGATTTTAAGAGGGCATTAATAATGGGTTGCAATACATTTGAAAAGGATTTGTTCAGACTATTTATCCTTTGTCCAGCGGTGCGGCTTTAGAACTTACAATAGCAAAATACTATCTCCCGTCAGGTCGCTCAACAAATCGTTCTTACGGTGAAGATTCAAAAAATGGTATAACCCCCGATGTAGAAGTTGAAGTTTCTAAAGAGGATGAAAAACGACAATCTACTTCTGCAAAGAATAAACATCAGAGATCTGCTGTTGATAAAGAAAAGAAAGTTGAGGATAAAGTTTTAAACAAAGCAATAGAAATTATAAAAGAAAATAAAATTGCTGAAAAGATAGCGTCTTCTAAAGCAACAGAGATTATAAAAGAAAATAAGACTGTGGAAAAGACAGAGCTTTCGCAGCCTTATAAAAAGAAAAAATAATCAAAATATTGTTGTCGGGAGAATATAGTGTCTGCTAAAGATAAACGAGAAAGTATATGGATCAAAATATACACAGCACTGTTGTTTTTATGCGGCATCGGAATATGGTTTACCGTTTGGCCTGTTGATAAACATAAGATATCTATAGATCTCGTTCTTGATAAAAAAATAGTTGATGTTTTGACTGCAAACGGTATAGTTCAAGGTGATGTTTTGTCGCAATACACAAGAGAAAGAAATACAAAAGCAGCTCGATGGAATGAGTTTTACAAAACAATAAAGCTTAAATCAGGAAAAAGCATGCAGCATTTTGAAACAAGCTTCAGGAAGCTCGAGCGCTCCATGAAGGTTGCTTTGAATAAAGTTGATAATAGTGACGGATCTACGACCTATAAATTTTATTCATCAAACAAAAATTATTCCAATATAACTTTTGTACCCAAAAAATCTTTAAACGGTCGGGATTAAATGAATATATTTGCTATGGAAACTTCTTGCGATGAAACCTCCGCTGCAGTTGTTTCAAACGGATCAAATGTAAAATCTGTTGTTGTTTCGTCACAAATTAAAATACATGCCAAGTTCTTTGGCGTAGTTCCAGAGCTTGCAAGTCGCGCACATATAGAAAACGTAAATCAGGTAATATTTCAAGCTTTAACACAAGCCGGTATAGATTTTGATGATTTTTCAAAGAAAATTGACGCTGTTGCTTTTACCGTCGGGCCGGGGCTTGCAGGCGCTCTTCTTGTAGGAGCAATAGCCGCAAAGTCTATAGCAAGCGTTTATAAAAAGCCTTTAATTCCGGTAAATCATTTAGAAGGTCATTTATATTCATATTTTATCGAAAGCAAATTTGTAAAACCTCCATTTTTAAGCGTAGTGGTATCAGGTGGACATACCGAGCTCATAATAGTTGAAGATTTCGGAAAATATAAAGTGCTTGGCGGCACAAGAGACGATGCTGCAGGTGAAGCATTTGATAAAGCTGCAAAAATGCTTGGGCTGTCTTATCCTGGCGGGCCTGTCATAGACAAAATGGCAGAAAAAGGAAATTCTAAAGCAGTTAAGTTTACAAGACCTTATTTAAAGGGAAGCTGGGATTTTTCTTTTTCGGGAATAAAGACTGCGCTTTTAAATTATCTAAAATCAAACCCTGTTGAAAATAAAAAGAAATTAAATGATATATGTGCTTCTTTCAGACAGGCCATTGTAGAAACAATTATCTTTAAAGCTTTTGAAGCCACAAGACAATTTAATTTAAAACAAATTGTTTTAGGTGGTGGCGTAAGTGCGAATTCTTTGATGCGTAAAATGTTTAAAGACACTGGCAAAAAAAATAAGATAAAAATTTTTATCCCTTCGCCCGTTTATTGTACTGACAATGCGGCTATGATTGGGTGTGCAGCATATCTAAAGCAAAAAAAATGTGGATTAGACTACAGTTCGGCTCAGTTAAAATCTAGTCCGTCACTAGTTTTAGAAAATTGGTGAAGATTAAATGGTTAGGGTATTAACCTTGTGACAAACGCATGAAAAAAAATTTCTGGAGGCGATTAATTTTAGATTCAAAGCAAATTCCATAGACTGCAATTTAGTACTGCCTACGACAATCAAAAATCAAAAAAACTTTCATGCGTTTGTTATTGTATTGATCTTGACCACAATTATTCACACACAAGTTCTGCACAGCTTGTTTTAATGTGGAATTTTATTTGAACAAATAAAAAAAATCAGCGCAGTTTTTTAAAAGCTAATAAGCTAAACAATAAAAAATAAGAAGCTTCTTTATAACTGGTTTAGAACTGTTAAAAAAATGAAAAAATTAAAGATAGGTAATATTGAACTTAAGAATAATATAATTCTTGCGCCGATGGCAGGAATAACAGATTTGCCTTTGCGTCTTCTTGCAAAGAGTGGTGGTGCGGGTCTTGTGTATACGGAAATGGCGTCGGCAAAAGCTCTTATTCATCATGACGAAAAAACAAAAAAACTTTTGGAAATTTCAGATAACGAAAAACCTGTTACGGTTCAGATTTTTGGCGGAGATTCTTACACTATGGCTGAAGCAGCAAAAATTGCAAGAGATATAGGCGCAGATATTGTAGATATTAATCTTGGATGCCCCGCAAGAAAGGTAGCTAAAGCAGGCGCAGGTGTAAAACTTCTTTCCAACAAAAGACTTGTACATGAAATTTTAGAAACAGTTGTGAAAAGTGTAGCCATTCCCGTCACAATAAAAATTCGCATAGGTCTTTTGCCCGGCCAAAATGTTGCCTCTGAAATTATTAAGATAGCGCAAAACAGCGGGATAAAAATGGTTGCTGTACATGCAAGATATGCATCTCAAGGTCATTTTGGAACTCCCGATTTGCAATCATTTGCCGCAGCTTGTTTTGGCGCTAAAATACCAATTGTTGCAAATGGCGGAATTGTTGATGAGAAAACAGCAGCGGGTTTCTTTAATATACCTGATTGTTCAGGCATAATGATAGGACGAGGAGCAATAGGTAATTATTCAATATTTAAAAGACTTGAAAAATTTTTAAATTATGACGAAACACTGCCGGTGGCTTCAAAAAACGAAAAAATAGAATGGTTAAAACAACACGCGCAATATTCTATAGATTGTTATGGTGAAAAAAGAGGACTTGTGTTGATGAGAAAAGTTGCTCATTACTATGTTAAAGATTTTTTAAATGCTACAAAAATACGATGTATGATTAATACAATGGTTACACTTGCTGATTTTAATAATCTGATAGAATTTATAGTTAACAATGCCTCGCAGCAAAACGCATGACAAGAGTTGCATGGAGCGATATAGCCAGCTGTAGTCAACCTTAGGTTGTGCCAGATAAGTCTTTGTTAAAAGATGATAGTAAACGCAAGCTCTTCTGTTTTCGTAGCTATTCTATTCTACCTATTTACAAACAGTTTGGAGAAAGATCAATTGTGAATAAAAACTACAGATCTCTAGAGTGTTACATTTTTAAACCAATATTTATTTTCTAGATACCACTCAACTGTTTTTCTTATACCCTGCTCTAACGACACCTTAGGAGTCCATTGCAAAAGTTTATTTGCTTTGTCTATATTTGCCCATGTTGCAACTATATCCGCTTTGCAAAAAGGTTTATAATCGTAATTGGCAAGTTTATTTAAATTCTTTTCGATCAAGTTTATCATATAGCTAAGTTTATAAGGCTTGTTACCGCCAAGATTAACGATTTCAAAACCAACTTTTTTTAAAGCTTTAATTGTCCCTATTGCGATATCTTCAACATATGTAAAATCTCTGGTCTGCGAACCGTCACCAAAAAGTTCAATAGGTTTTTCTTCATCAATCCACTTGATAAATCGTATTACGCTCATATCCGGTCTTCCAACAGGACCATAAACAGTAAAATATCTCAAAACACTTACATCAATACCATATAGATAATGATACGAATAACACATCGCTTCAGCTCCCTTTTTAGAAGCCGCGTACGGAGATATTGGAGTATTTACAGCAAGAGATTCCACAAAGGGCATTTTTTGTCCGGCATACAGGGACGATGTTGATGCTAAAACAAACTTTTTTATTTTATTTTCTCTTGCAATATCAAGAAGATTTAACGTGCCCATAATATTTGTAGAAACATAAGTAAAGGGATTTTCCATACTATACCGCACTCCGGCTCTTGCGGCAAGATTTATTATAGCTTTACATTTATGCTCATTTAATATTTTTTCGATATTTTTCTTTATTTCGATATCAGCTTTATAAAATTTAATATTTTTTAGTTTTTTAAGACCATCCAACCTGTATTTTTTGACCTTTACATCGTAATAATTATTTATATTGTCGATACCCACTACACCTTCTCCGGATTTAGCAAGGAGTTCGCAAACTTTACTTCCTATAAATCCGGCTACGCCTGTAACTAAAATGGACATAGTAGTAAACCTCTTATAAATAGTTTGAAAAAATGCAAATAAACACCCCACAAGGCTCGCCTACCACTCCTTTTTTTGCAAAAAAATGGGAATTACTACAAAAAGCAAACGAGCGAGGGCTTTGTGAAGCAAAAATTAAAAAAGCACTTACAATCTACACACCAAAGAACGCAAGTATTGTAGAATCTCATAACATATCTAACACTGTTTCTTATCTGGCAGACTTACACTTTTGATGGTTAGATCTAGTATAAAATGCTTTTATCGTCGCAAGTCCTGTTAAATTATCTATGCAAAATATTAGAATATCTTGATATATGGCATTTTTATTTCGTCCCTGTACTTAGATAGCCAAT
>BNVT01000016.1 GCA_025998295.1 Endomicrobiia bacterium | reverse complement strand
TATTTTGCTTAACTTATTTAATTTATAGCTCTCTTTAAAAAAATGTTCTTTGCTTTCATTTTTCTTCTGTCG
Source organism: Endomicrobiia bacterium (assembly GCA_025998295.1). Lineage (GTDB taxonomy): Bacteria > Elusimicrobiota > Endomicrobiia > Endomicrobiales > Endomicrobiaceae > Endomicrobiellum. The sequence goes on along the minus strand of BNVT01000016.1, from coordinate 18,343 downwards.
ATAAAAGTTATCTTTACCTTTGAAAAAATTATATCTTTTTTGATAAATTTTAGAAAGTCTTGGAGAGACCCAATGCTAATTTATATTTTCTTTTAAGTTAAGGTTTTTCTCCACTCTTTTTGGCGGATTGATCATTTTAAATTCCTGATACTTTATTCTTTAAACTGTTTTTTAGTTCGTCAACTTTATTTAGTCTTTCCCAAGTAAAATCTTTTTCTTCCCTTCCGAAATGCCCATAAGCTGATGTCTTAGCAAAAATAGGCCTTCTAAGTCCTAGATAATCACTTATACCTTCAGAAGTAAGAGGGAATATTTTTTTCACAACAGGCTCCAACAACGATCCTGAAATCTTACCTGAATGATGAGTATCCACCATTACGGATACAGGATCTATAACGCCAATTGCATAAGCAAGTTGAACAGTACATTTATCTGTAAAACCGGCTGCGACTATATTTTTTGCAATATGCCTTGCCATGTAACATGCGCTTCTATCAACTTTTGTAGAATCCTTGCCGGAGAAAGCTCCTCCGCCATGTGCCGCCATGCCACCATAAGTATCAACTATTATTTTCCTTCCGGTAAGACCCGTATCTGCTGCAGGTCCTCCAAATAAAAATTTTCCTGTAGGATTTATATATATCTTTGTGCTTTTGTCAACTAACTCGCCCAAAACAGGATTAATAATAGTGTCAACAATTTCTTCTTTTGACTTCTTTGTTATATGATTTCCCGTTTTATCTAAAATAGCTTCCGTGTGCTGCGTTGACAAAACAACAGCGTCTATCCTTACAGGCTTCCAGTCAACATATTCAACGGTAATTTGGGTTTTACCATCAGGTCCCAAATACGGCAAAATACCTTGCTTCCTTACATACGCAAGCCTCATAGCAAGTTTGTGAGCTAAAATAAGCGGTAAAGGCATAAACTCCGATGTCTCTTTACATGCGAAACCTATCATCAATCCTTGATCTCCGGCTCCGCCCGTATCAACACCCATAGAAATATCAGGAGACTGTGTATTTATGGTATCCATGATAGCACACGTGTTATAATCAAAACCAAATGAGGAACTATTGTATCCTATCTCCTTTATGGCTTCTTTTATAATTTCCCTAGTATTAATTTTTGCTTTCGTGGTAATTTCTCCACCAACAATAATTAAACCCTTAGATATAAAGGTTTCGCATGCGACTCTAGCCTTTGAATCTTGCTGTAGAATTGCATCAAGAATACTGTCTGATACTATGTCACATACTTTATCGGGATGTCCCTCGGTAACAGATTCGGATGTAAAAAAATATCCTTGTTTACTAGATATAGACATAGAAACCCTCCCTCTTGCTAATTATAGTCAAACAACTCCTGTATTGATGCTTGGTTGCTGAACTTTCTAGCAGTTATTTCTGCCACCTTACTAGTTTCCCTTCAAAGCGTTTTACATCTATCTTCTAAACGAGCATACAGAAGCATCTTGCCATTAACGCAAAGCCATTATCTGATAATTATACTCCATCATTATGGAATCGTATAATGCAATGTTATCAGGCACCATTGCGCCACATCCTACTAGTGTATTTGTTATTTTCGCGTTACAGCCAATATTTGAATTTTTCCATATTATTGATTTACTAATAGACACATTACACCCAATTTTTACATTACTTGATATCACAGAGTATGGTTCAACTACAGTACCCTTTCCTATTATAACATTATCATCTATAAAACATGGCCCGCATACTTCAACGCTTTTATCAATTTTTGCACTAGTGCTTATGTATTTATTATCCCTACTAATAATCCCAACGTCAAATTTAACTTTACCATCTAAAATATCGAAGACACCTTTTTTATACTCAAAAACATTTCCTATATCTGTCCAATACTCATCCATGACATAACCGTAAATCTTCTGTTTTTGTCTCATTAGAAGAGGAAACAAATCCGCACTAAAATCAAAAAATCTATTTCTTGGAATAAAATTAAAAATTTCGGGTTCCAATACATATATACCTGTATTTACGCCGTTATGAAAGATGTCTCCCAAAGAAGGTTTTTCAACAAATGTTTTTACTTCTCCTGCCTTGTTTGTTACAGCAATACCGTACTCAAGTCTTAAATCTATTTTCTTTAGAACTATCGTAACTACTGATTTCTTTTTTTTATGAAACTCTACTGCTTTTTTTATATCTATATCAGTCAAACCATCACCGGACATAACTACAAAAGTATCATCAAAAAAATCCTCCGCATTTTTTATTGCCCCGGCTGTGCCCAAGAGCCTTTTCTCACGAAAGAAATTCAATTTAATACCAATCTCGTCATTATTTTTAAAATAATTGGTCACAGCGTCGGGGCGGTAATATATATTTACACAAACATTATCGAAACCGTTTTTCCGCAAATTTAAAAATGTATAATACAAAGCAGGCTTGCCCAAAATAGGAATCATGGGTTTTGGAACATCCGTTGTTAACGGTTTAAGTCTTGCGCCTACTCCTGCAGCTAAAACAAAAGCTTTCATTTATTCCCCATTTTAAAATATTCGATTGTTTTTTTTATACCTTTTTCTATACAAGTTTCTGGCGTCCAACCTAAAACTTTCTTAGCTTTGTCTATATTCAAAAAACTTTTAAATAATTCACCTTCTCTTTTTGGTTTATAAACCGTTTTTTTACTATACCCTATCGCATTACTCATAACCTCTAAAAGTTTATTTACAGACACGGCTTTTGACGTTCCTATATTGATAATTTGGTTTTTCCCTTTATTTAAAGCTTTTAAATTCGCATTAACGACATCGGAAACATAAACATAATCTCTCATTTGCTTGCCATCGCCAAAAATATTAACATCCTTACCGTGTAGCATTTTAGTGACAAATATTGCAATAACACCCGTCTCTCCGTATGGGTCTTGTCTTGGACCATATACATTGCCGTATCGTAGTATTGTGTAATCTAAACTATAAACTGCAGAATAAAACTTTATGTAATTTTCAACTGAATTTTTCGCAATACCATATGGAGACAAAGGATTTGCCTTAGATTCTTCGTTTGGCGCACTTACGTCACATTCTCCATAAATCGTACCGCCCGAAGAGGCAAAAATAACTTTATTCACCTTGGTTTTAACGCAAGAATCCAATACGTTAATTGCACCTAGAATATTAATCTTGGCGTCAAAAAACGGGTCCACAACAGATGCGCTAACGTCTATTTGAGCGGCGTTATGTATAACAACATCGGGTTTTTCTTTTTTGAATATTGCAGATACATTTTTTCTATCAAAAACATCTACTTTATAAAACTTAGATTCTTTGTTTATATTTTCTTTTTTACCTGATGACAAATTGTCTAAAACTACAACTTTATGTCCCTTCTTCAACAAAGCATCCACAACATTCGAGCCTATAAAGCCTGCACCTCCGGTAACGAGTATCCTCATCACACCCCTCTTAGGTGTTCTAAAACTATTTTCGCAACAAAGTCAGGTGTAATTGAGTTCATACATAAAGGCTTTGCAAAACCTCTAACACATGGCAAAACAGTATCTTCAACCATTATATAACAATTTTTACATAGTCCCGACATAACGTTTATGTTATTGTCATAACATATATACTCAGTATTTGTCGGTCCAAAAAGAACTACTGACTGAACATTTAACACTTTTGCTACATGTACACAACCGCAATCAGTATCAATATGAAGCGATGAATATTTTAGAACTGTGCAAAGTTCATCAAATGAGGTCTTTCCATTTAAATCTATATCAACCTCTTCAAACTTAGCACTGTTTATGCCAATTTGTACAATCTTATAATCATAATCTTTTAATTCTCTTTTTATCACTCCCAGCAAATTTTTCCAATTTTCTGTTTCCCATAATTTTAAACTCATGCCGGTCTTTCCGGAAATATAGCCTTTATTTCCCCAACCGTGCTGAAAAGTTATATATTTATCGCTTTTGCTTAAACCAAACTTTTTAATGTCTTGATCTTTATAATTTAATGTTAATTTATTTTTTTTTACATCTTTAACCCCTGATGTTAGTTTCATAACATCAAAAATTTTTAAACCATTTTCCACTGCTATTTTTTGAAATATATACTGATTATTAACATTAAAACAATAGGGATACTTTCTTTTTATTTCTTCAAAACCGACTGCAAATTTTTTTATAAGATCATTTTTCGGATTGTTTATTTTGATATCCGCTATACCTGAACTAACTTTACATGAAAAATCCACGACGATATCATATTTTTTGCGACTAATGATTACAGCATTTTTATCAATAAAAAATCTTATGTTTTTTATGCCTGACAAAAATCGTTTAGACCTTCTACCATATATGTCAATTACAACCGACGGAAACAAATCGCCTAGCATTGATATTGCGTCCCCTTGTCTTATAACATCACCCATACCTCCTGCGGGAACTACGGCAATATAAACTTTGCTATCATCTTTCTTACTAAATATCAACGATAAAAAACAAAAAAAACTTTTAAAAAAATCTTTTACTGCATTTTTTATTTTTATTTTTTTGTCTTTTATTACTATTTTTTTACTTAATTCTGTAAGCTCTATATCTGCTTTTTCTAATGCTGCTTTATCGTATTTAGGATAAACCAAAATCATAAATCCTCTATTTTTTAGATCCTTTTGACGACTTTTCCTTTACATTATCTTTTTTTCTTCAGCGTTTTTCTCATTTTCTCCAAAAGCCTTTTGCCTTATTTTAGTTTCTATTTCTTCTGCAATTAAAGAGTTCGCTATTAAATATGTTTTTACATTATCTCTGCCCTGACCTAGTCTTTCGCCCTTATAACTAAAAAATACCCCAGCTTTTTCAATTATTCCGTCGCTTACGCCCATGTCTATTAAATATCCAAATTTGTCAACTCCATGTCCGAATATTATTTCAAATTCAGCCTGTTTAAAAGGCGCTGCTACTTTGTTCTTTACAACCTTCACTCTAACCCTATTACCTAAAATTTCATCGCCCCTTTTAACAGATTCTATCCTTCTTATGTCAAGTCTCACCGAAGAATAGAACTTAAGAGCAAGCCCTCCTGGAGTAGTTTCAGGACTTCCCCACATAACTCCTATCTTTTGTCTTAACTGATTTATAAACACGATAGCAGTTTTAGATTTAGAAATATTTGAAGTAAGCTTTCTAAGAGCCTGGCTCATCAATCTCGCCTGAAGTCCTATAAAAGAATCTCCCATTTCGCCTTCGATCTCTGCCTTAGGAACAAGTGCGGCTACGGAATCGACAACTATAATATCAACTGCGCCGGAACGTATAAGTTTATCTGCAATTTCAAGTCCTTGTTCGCCTGAATCGGGCTGAGATATTAAGAGATTATCTATATCCACGCCGATCTTTTGTGCATACTCAGGATCCATTGCATGTTCTGCATCAATATATGCTGCAATACCACCAAGTTTTTGTGCCTCAGCAACCATACATAAAGCTAAAGTAGTTTTTCCCGAAGATTCTGGACCATAAATTTCAATTATTCTTCCACGAGGAATTCCACCAATACCTATGGCTATATCAAGAGGAAGCGCCCCGGTAGGTATTGAATCAACTTGTTCTCTTGAATGTTTTTCTCCAAGTCTCATAATAGCCTCTTTACCAAAATCTTTTTCAATTTGCGAAAGAGCTAAATCTAATGCCTTAAGTTTTTCATCCTTTATCATTACTTTCTCCAATAAAATCTTTAATGTTTATATGTAGTCAACTAACTTTATATTCTTACTATCTTGTTTGATTTGGTATTTTTAAAAGCATTTCTTGCATCTACAATAATGTTCGATTCTTTCAATACCTTTTTATAATCGATATTTGTATGATCTGTGACAACAACAGCAACATCGTACTTATTTAATCCGACGAGATTCTTAATTGACGATAGAGTCCACCTGCAGCTACAGTTTTGTATAACAGGTACATGCGGATCATAATAAGATACCTTTACACCTTTTTCAAGCAAGAGACTCATCACATCAATAGCAGGGGATTCTCGTACATCAGCTATATCTCTTTTATATGCCGCTCCAAAAACCAAAACTTTTGAATTTTTTAAAGCTTTTGCTTTTGAATTTAATACATCCGCAACTTTTGAAACAACATATTCGGGCATTTTTGAATTTAATTCGCCTGCAAGCTCTATAAATCTTGAATAAAAGTTTAAGGTTTTAAGTTTCCATGATAAATAATGAGGATCTGAAGGAATGCAGTGACCGCCTATGCCAGGTCCCGGATAAAAAGGCATAAAACCAAACGGTTTTGTCGCAGCAGCTTCTATAATCTCCCAAACATTAAGACCAAGCTTATCACACATTAACGCAACCTCATTTACAAGCGCAATATTGACGGCCCTAAAAGTATTTTCCAAAAGTTTCACCATTTCAGCAGCTTGCATAGAAGAAACTTTATGAACTTTAGTAAAAGAACTATACACAGCAGCTGCAAGTACTGTACATTTTTCACATAAACCGCCGACAACCTTAGGAGTGTCTTTTATACCAAATTTTTTATTTGATGGATCGATTCTTTCAGGACTGAAAGCTAAAAAAAAATCCACGCTTGCATTCAAACCTGTATCCTCAAGCATAGGAAGGACCAACTCATCTGTAGTTCCCGGATAAGTTGTAGATTCAAGTATTATAAGCTGACCCTTCCTTAGAGTTTTTTTAATACTCTTTGATGCTTCTATTATGTAGGAAACATCCGGATTTTTTGATTTACGAAGAGGTGTTGGAACGCATATAATCACAACATCCATTTCAGACAAACTCTCGAAATCCGCGGTTGCGTTAAATTGTTTATTTGAAACAAGTTCTTTAATATCATCTGCAGAAACATCTCCTACATAGGACTCCCCATTATTTATCATCTTCACTTTATATTCATCTACTTCGAAACCTGTGATACCAAAACCCTTCTTAGAGAGTTCAACAGATAAAGGAAGCCCCACGTATCCCTGACCTATAATGCCTATTTTTGATGTTCTTGCATTAATTTTTTCCAGCAATTGTTTATACATTATAACACAATCGCACTTAACATTGCCTTTGTTTTTATTTTCATAGATTTTTCTCCTGTTTTTTTACCATATAGTCCTTCGCTACCTAGCGAGGTTGCATTATAGCTATAAATTTTTATCAAGCAACTATTTAACATAGGCTGTCTGCATAAACCACATCCTAAATAGCGCTCTAAAAAACAACTACAGCCAAACCACTTGAAGTTGCCTAGTAAAGAATAAGAAGACGCACGAAGGAGTATACCGCGAGAGGTGTAACTTCAAATGATTTGGCTATAGAATATAAATATTACTGCAATAAATGAAAACCTACCTACCCTCCATACTGGAAAGTTCCATTTGTTTCAAAAAATCTTTATTAGATTTTGAATTAAGAAGTCTCTTTTTCAATTCTTCCATAACTTCTATGGAATTCATTGAGTTCATCCATTTTCTCAATATCCACATCTTATTCTTTTCATCTTCATTTAAGAGAAGTTCCTCTTTTCTGGTTCCTGAACGTAAAAGATCTATAGACGGGAATACTCTTCTGTCTGCAAGCTTTCTATCAAGATAAATTTCACAGTTTCCCGTTCCCTTAAACTCTTCAAATATAACATCGTCCATTCTGCTACCTGTTTCAACAAGAGCGGTTCCTATAATCGTAAGACTGCCACCCTCTTCTATGTTTCTTGCTGCACCAAAAAATCTCTTAGGTCTCTGCAAAGCGTTTGAATCAAGACCACCTGAAAGAACTCTTCCACTTGACGGCAGCGCTGTGTTGTATGCTCTAGCAAGTCTTGTAATAGAATCTAAAAGAACAACCACATGTCTGCCGTTTTCAACCATTCTTTTAGCTTTTTCTATAACCATTTCGGCAACTTGTATGTGTCTGTCCGAAGGTTCGTCAAAAGTTGAAGATATAACCTCGCCTTTTACCGAACGCTGCATATCCGTAACCTCTTCAGGTCTTTCATCTATCAATAAAACCATGAGTATACTATCAGGATTATTTGCAGTTATGGCATTAGCTACCTTCTGCAAAAGAACAGTTTTACCTGTCCTTGGAGCAGCATTAATTAAAACTCTCTGCCCTTTACCGATAGGTACAAGCATATCTATAATTCTTGTAGATATTTCTGACGCTTTTGTTTCCAAAACTATTTTTTCGTTAGGATACAGAGGCGTTAAATTATCAAAAAAAGCCCTATCTCTTATACCTTCAAGATTTTCTTGACCGTTAACTGACTTTACATGCAAAAGCGCAAAATAACGCTCCTGTTGAGACTGAGGAGGACGAACGTAACCTGCAATAGTATCACCTTTTCTTAAAGCAAACTTTTTTATCTGCGAGGGAGATATATATATATCATCTGGACCTGGAAGATAATTATAGTCTGTAGAACGCAAAAATCCAAAACCATCAGGTAAAATTTCCAAAACACCTTCGTCGTATACCGATTTGTTTGCTTTTGTCTGCACTTCAAAAATCTTTGCTATAAGTTCCTGCTTCCTCAAACCTGCAACTCCTTCAAGTTTGAGATTTTTTGCTGTCTGCATCAACTCCGACATAGTACATTTAGACAAAACTGAAACGTCCAGGGACATATCCTTTTCCATTAACCCCACCCAGCAGGACGACATTGAAACCGCCCGCTATTTTTTTTGATTTTTTGTGAAGGATCACCGCACCGAATCGCTTAAGTGCTACCCGTCGTTGTTTGGCTTGATTTACTCCAGATTTATTCCATCTGACTATCATTTTGATTTGAAAAACACTTTCACAAACTACAACGAGAGGATTGTACATTATTATGATTTAGATGTCAATAGTTTGTATAAATCGCTTATCTTGTTTCTCAAATCTTTTTTTGAACCGGTATTGTCTATTACAAAATCTGCAAGTTTAACTTTTTCTTCCATATGCATTTGAGAACCAATTCTTTTTTTAATTTCATCGACATTTAAGTTATCACGCAATGCAAGACGTTTTGCCTCAATAGCATATGGAACCCATATAACAATAGTCTTATCACATATCGCATCTAGACCGACTTCAAAAAGAAGCGGTGCATTTATAACTATATTGTGTTGACTTATTTTATGAGAAATAATTACATTGATATGCGCAATAATATAAGCATGAAGAATTTTTTCAATTTGCAGTTTTGCTTGTTTATCCGAGAAAATAATATATGCAAGTTTCTTTCTATCTAAAACTCCGTTTGAATATAAAATATCATTCCCGAAAATTTTTACTAGTTCTCTTAAAGCTGGCATTCCTTTTGCAGTAAGTTCCCGTGATACCGCGTCAGCATCTATGGAATAAGCACCAAGTAAATCAAAACATTTAGCACTTTCGCTCTTTCCAGTAGCAATGCCACCCGTTAAACCTATAATCATATTTTTTTCATTTCTCCCCAATTTTTGCCTGCCTTGACATCAACAGATAGTGGAACACTTAATTTTACTGCGTTTTCCATTTTGTCTTTTATCATCGCAATTATATTTTCTGTTTCTTCAACAGCTGTTTCAAAAAGAATATCGTCATGAACCTGCAAAAGCATCAAAGACCTATATCCCTTAAGTTTAAGTTCGTTGTATATATTTATCATAGCAATCTTTATTATATCTGCAGAACTACCTTGAACTGGCATATTCAAAGCCATTCTTTCACCGGCATTTCTAACTTGAACGTTTTTAGACTCAAGCTCAGGAATATATCTTACCCTGCCCGTAATAGTACATACATAGCCGTCTCTCAATGCTTGCTCTACAATCTGTTTCATCCAAAGTTTTGTTCCGATGTAGCGGTTAAAATATCCGTCAATATATTCTTTAGCTTGTCTAAATGAAATATTCAACTGTTTTGCAAGCCCGAAAGGAGACATGCCGTAAACTATACCAAAATTTATAGATTTTGCTGCGGCTCTTAAATTATCAGGTAAAAGATCGTCTTTTGGTATATTAAATATTTCTCTTGCAGTTGCGCTGTGTATATCTGCTCCGGCTTTAAAAGCTTCAATAAGTTTTTGGTCTCCTGAAATATGAGCCAAAACTCTTAAATCAATTTGAGAATAATCCGCAGATATAAAAATATTATTACCTTCGGGCGCAAACGCTTTTCTAAATTCTTTTCCGTAATCAGATCTTATCGGAATATTCTGTAAGTTTGGCTCTGTTGAAGACAGTCTGCCTGTAGCTGTTACTGCCTGATTAAAAATAGTGCGAATCCTGTCTCCGTAATAAGAGCAGTAGTTTACTATTGGGTCTATATACGTATTTTTCAATTTTTGCAATTCCCTGTATTTTAGTACTTCGGCAGGCAGTTCGTAGGAAGACAGTTCAGTCAATACCGATTCGTCTGTTGAATATCCCGTTTTAGTTTTCTTGACTACAGGAAGTTTGAACTTCTCAAACAATATTGAAGAAAGCTGTTTTGGTGAATTAATATTAAATTCCTTGTCTGCAATTTTATATATATTATTTTCAATTTTTTTAAGTTCGCACCCAATTTTTTTATTAAAATTATGCAAGAATGGCGAATCAACTTTTATACCAGCAAGTTCCATTTCTGAAAGAATTTCAATTAAAGGCATTTCTATATTAAAAAAAAGATACGAGAGATTCTTTTCTTTTATGTGTGAATCAAATACTTTATACAAGGCAGAAACCACAATCGTAATTGAGTTTGCGTAGTCCGCAACAATTTCTACTGAAGAATCTGCAAAAGCAATCTTTTTTGCACCTTTTCCAAGAAAACCATCATAACCAACGTCAAAATTTAAATACTCTTTTGCCATATCGGCTATATTATGAGATTTTGCAGAGTTTATGCAATACGACGCAAGCATTATGTCAAAATACATACTACCTAGCACAACTTGCGACATTTTATATATATTTCTTTCCTGCTTTAAATCGTGACCGATTTTTTTGATTTTACCCGAAGCAAATATCGTAGAAAATATACTTTTAAATTCATTAAATGTTATTTGTACGGCAGTTAGATCATTATGCCCAATAGGGAAATAAAAAGATATATTTTCTACGCATAATGAAACGCCAACGATCTGCGCTTTTAGAGAATCTTCAAAAGAACCTATTGTTTTTAATACAAATTTTTCCGATGTTTCTATTATCTTTGCAACTGCAACAGCCCTATCTCGAGTATTTACTATCTCGGAACTGAATTGAAATTTTTCGCTTGCAAACCCTAAATTTTTTGATACGTTTGTTGTAATAGTAGAACGCGCTGACTTTGATTCTTCATCGTTCTGCACTCCATTTGGAATTGGTATCGACGACGAAACATCAACAACATGGACTCCGTTTTTGGCAGTAGTGACAAAATCCGGCGGACTAACAACAATCAACTGAGATTCTTGTTTATTATCAGAGTACTTTGCCACCAAACTTTTAAACTCATACTTTTCAAAAAAAGAAACCGCTTTGCCTATATCTAAATTTTTATTCTCAAACTCTTCCGCGTTGTAGTTTAAAGGAACTTGGTTTTCTAAAGCTATAAGTTTTCTGCTAATTAGGGCATCTTCTTTGCCTTGCTGCAACAATTTCCCAATATTTCCTTTTAGAGAACTTGCGTTTTGTAGAATATTTTCAAGCGTGCCAAAGTCTTTTATAAGTTTTACAGCAGTTTTTTCGCCAATGCCTTTGATTCCCGGCACATTATCTACTGCATCGCCCATTAGAGCAAAAACGTCAGAAAGTTGTAAAGGGCCAACGCCGTATTTCTCTTCAACCTTTTTTGCATCGTACATAATATCTTTGGAATCGTTCCAGATTAAAACATCTTCTTCTTGCGCTAACTGCAACATATCTTTATCGCCAGTCACGATAACAGTTTGCAAACTACTCTTTTTATTTATCTCCGTAATAGTAGCGATTAAATCATCGGCTTCATAACCTTTTATTTCTACTTCCGCAATACTTAAAGCCTTTACGGCTTCTCTTGCGATTGGCATTTGGCTTATAAGAGCCTCGTCAAGAGGTTTTCTGTTTGCTTTATATTCTTTAAATAGTTCGTGTCTAAAGTTTTTCGAAGGGTAATCAAAACAAACCGCAACGTAATCCGGTTTAAAGTTGTTTTTTATTTTCAATAACAGCTTTACAAAACCGTAAACCGCATTAATTTGCTGGTTATTCGTAGTGGAAAGCGGAGGCAAAGCGTGATAGGCTCTATGAATGTAAGCATTACCGTCTATAATAAAAAATTTTTTCATATTTCATATATTATTCAATTTTGGATATTGGTTAATGTCATAAAATAGTCAAAATTTCCCTCGAAAATTTAAGGAGTGCAAATATTCAATTTGACCATGTGTCTTTTCTCGCATACTACAATACGTTCATATAACATAGTGTTTACAGCTTTTCCCGCTTTATTGGTTGGAGAATTTTTACTCGGCATAACTTTATTGCTTAAAACTCTTTCATAGGTAACAATATGTTTAAATCCATAGGCTTCAAATCTTTCAGCAACAAATTGATCAGTGGGGAGTTTTATATTTTTTACAGTTCTATTGCCAACAATATACATTACTTTGCCACCTTTACGCACGCTGTTTGCCACATTTATAATAGAAATGTCTAAATCCTTGTAAAAAGATGATACTTCCAATGCGCGATTATTGTCGACTTTGCTTATTTGTGAAATACTATCGGCAATCACGCCATGCACAATGTTTGATTTTGATTTTACCCCTCCCATTAACATTCTATCTATTTTCCGCGCAAAACTTATTCCTAGCCACTCATTTGACAATGTTGAGAACTGTCCATATGCAACAGTTGTACGACTATCACCATAAGGCGGACTTGTCAAAACAACATCAAAGGATTCATTTTGAAATTGAAACTGCGCGCACTGAACGTTTATATTGCTATCGTTTTTTATTTTAGGGAAATAAAAATTAGAATATATCAAAAATATATCATTCCACTTTTTTAAATACACGCTAACTACATCTGGATTAAAATTTAACAACTCGTCTGATTTTATACGAAATAGTTTGAACTCATTATTTCTTGCGTAAGAGCACTCTCTAACAACTTCAGAAAATGGCACTAAAAAAAAGTTTCTAACATTTATGTTTTTTATCTCATCTATGAAGTGTTTAATAATAATTAATTTATTTATCACATCTTGCGAAAACCAAAAATCAATATTTGTAATTTGAGGATGGAGTAACTTAGATAGATTGTTTTCATTTTTTAGAAATTCAAAAACATTACTTCTAAACGTTTGTTTTTTTTCAATAAGTTCACTTATAGGAATTTTTGTAAATTTAACTTTAGAAATAAGCACCGCCAACGGATTCACATCAAAACCTTGCATTTTGGTTAGCCCGCATTCTAAGCCACTCGCAAATGAAGAACCAGACCCGCAGTAGGGATCTAATAAACTCCCTTTTGTAGCATCAAACTCTTTTAAGATATCAATTCCAATTTGCGGCAACATAGTCGCCGGATACTTGTGCAAATTTGGATACAGAGAAGCATATGATTGACCGATATAATCATATTTTGTATTTCTAATTACCTGATACATAAATTATAAATCCTTTACATCATTAAACAACAAAGATAATTTATCTTCATAAGTTCTAAATCCTGTCCCATGGTTTCTTGCCATAGTACCCTTGGCATGTAATCGCAAATCCACTAGAATATTTTCAGCGCGAAATTGATCTACCAATAGTTCAGACGATGTTCCTTTCATTAGTTGCGCTCTATAGTAATGAAAATATTCTACTCCATCACGTTCTTCTGTAAATGTCGATACAAAAAGTAGAGTTGGCAATTTTTGCATAAACCTTTCAGCTAAAGTTTGCAATTTCCAAGAAGCTATCGCCTCGCCAGATATGTGCCGCACAGAAATTTCCGTTGTCTGAATATCAAGAAATAACCCTGCACTATTGGGCTTTAAAGACATGGTGTAATAAAGACCTTGCCGTCCATTTTTGTCCAAGTCACCATATTTTTTTACCGCTTCCAAGGGCGGCATTCTCCATGCTTTATTATTGAATGTAAATAACGTAACCAAACCATTTACTTTACTTCTATGAGCTTTAAGTTCTGCTCCTTCAATGTCAGGATGAGCAATGTTATTTTCAGTTATGCCAAGCAGTGTTTCTAAAGTGTACCCCACGCCTGTTGGTCCATTTCTTTTAGTAGGTGTAAAACCCATTTTTTTAATTTGCTTGAATTTTACTGCAAATTCTTTAATAGTCATATTTCAATTTTCCTTCAAATGAAAAATTATTTCAGCATACACACCTTTGTCTTTTTCTGTGCGGTTTAACACTGGTCGTTTAAAAGTATTTATTATTTTCATTCCTGCTTTTTTGGCTATTACTGAATATAAGTTATACTTATCATTGGCTACTAAAAAAACATTATAATCTTCTTTTAAGTATTTTTTGCAATTATTCAAAACGGCTGAAATTCCTTCAATATAATTCTTTTGCGCTTCCTTTGTCTGCCCTTTAAATAACGGACCTATCTCAAATTCATCTTTCCTTTTAAAGTTGAACAAATCGTAAGCATAGGCGTGTTGTTCATGATAATCTATAAGTCCCACATAAGGAGGGCTAGAGAATATTCCTGATATTTTTTGTTTGTTTAATATATCTGCAAAAGATTTGTTCTTTTTAGAAAGCACCATAGAAATGTTAATCGTTCTGGCGTCCCCCGATAGACAATACTGGCATGTTCCCGTTTTTAGTTTCTCAAACTCTTTTATCCTTTTGACTGTATCTTTTGAATATACTTTCCACCATTTTATAATTGAAAATATCGGTTTACAGATCTTGCCGTGTTTAGGACAATAATAAGTTGTTGATATAGGCTCTACGAGCGTTGCTAAATCTGAATGCGTAGTTACCCTGCATGAACGCATTGTCCGGCTTAAAATCAAAGCTAAAATATTTTTATTATTAGCATCTTTGATGCTTTTTATTTCATCAAAAACAAAATTAAGTTCATCTATGATATTTTTGAAATACCATTTCTCAATAAAAGTTTTAGGATTTTGTTTGAGAAGCTCTATTCTATATTTTTTGACGAGATTTTTATAAACAGATAGAAATTCTTCCTCTTTTTTCTGTCCGTATTTATCTTCATTTATAAATTTTCTTTTAAGTTTATGCTTAAAGCTGGGCACGGGAAAATATTTATCGTTAAATTCTCTTAGTTTTTCTACAAGATTTTGCTCAAATTCAATATCTTTTGTAAACTTAATACTTTTAACCAATTTTTCTGTGATTACATCTATATTTTTCTCCAATGATGTAGTATCATACTCGCTAATTTTGCAATTTGCGATAAAAGAGTTAAAAGACGAGATATCTATACCTATTGCATGCATACCAAGCTCATTAGCTTGGGCAAGAGTGGTACCGCTTCCGCAAAAAGGGTCTAAAACAATGTCATTTTTATTAAAGTATTTTTCCTTTTTAAACTCATCGATATGACCATCCAAAAAATATTCTACAAGTTGAGGTATAAATTTACCTTTGTATGGGTGAAGCCTATGTATATGTTTAGTTGTGTCAGACTCTTTTAAGTTATCAAAAGACAACTTCCAGTTTAAATCCCATCCGAGTTTATCTTTCCAAGAGGATTCTCTTGATTTATTGATAGCGCAGTAGTATTTTTTAAGCTCGGATTTGAGAATTTGAGTTGAACCATTATGTCCTATCTTGCGTATACGCCCATATTGAATAAGATAAGAAATATTTGAAGCGTTACTTCCTTTCCCAAATAATTCGTAGCCCATAAACTCGCTTCTTTAATTGTTAAGTAGCAACTATTTAATTGCATTCTATCCTTTAATAACCATGTTATAGCCAATTAGTTTGTTGTAGCGTTTTGATTTTCTATGTAGCCATGGGCGCTTATGGCAGCTTGAGCGCCGTCTGAGACAGCTGTTACAACCTGTCTTAATTGCTTTTTTCTTATATCACCGCAGGCAAAAATACCAGCAATGGAAGTGTTCATGTTTTCATCTGTTATAACATAGCCATTTTTATCAAGTACAAGATTTGAAAGGAATACCGTATTTGGAACTAGCCCTATAAAAACAAAAACTCCGTCAACTTTTAAATCTGTATCTTTATTTGTTTTTACATTCGTTATAGTTACTTTTTCTACGGAATCTTTGCCTAAAATTTCTTTTGGAACAGAATCGTATATTATGGAAATGTTCGCGTGAGAAGCTATTTTCTCCTGCAGAATTTTTGCAGTTCTTAGTTCGTTTCTTCTGTGAATTACAATTACGTTTTTTGCAAACTTTGAGAGGTATAAAGCTTCTTGTATTGCAGAATCACCACCGCCAACAACTAACACATCTTTGCTTCTATAAAAAGGAGCATCGCAAGTGGCACAAAAAGACACGCCCTTACCAATAAAATCTGGCTCCCCTGGTATATTCATTTTTTTGACGCTTGTTCCAGCGGCAACAATAATGGTTTGGGTTTCATACGTTGCATTTACGGTAATTACTTTTTTAACTTCTCCATTTTCAACACTTGTAACCTCATCATACATTATATCCGCACCAAAATCTCTAGCTTGAGTTTCAAGTTTAACGGCAAAATCAAAACCGTTAATTCCGCCGTTAAAACCCGGATAATTTTCAATCAAATCGGTTACTGTAATTTGCCCACCGCAACCATTCTTTTCTATAAGAAGTGTTTTTAACCTTGCTCTTGAAGCATAAATAGCGGCAGATAATCCCGCAGCGCCGCCACCAATAATAACGATATCATATACCATGACAACAAACCCTTTCTATTCCAAAACAACTTTAAAGAACGCTGCCTACAATCTTCTTTATATCATTTTTAGGTTTAAAACCAATTATTTTTTGAACTGCCACGCCGTTTTTAAACAAAATTAAACATGGAATTGAAGTAATTTGAAATTTAGATGAAAGAGACATATTTTCATCGGTATTAACTTTACCAACCTTCACTTTTCCTTCGTATTCAGCGGCAAGCTCATCAATAATCGGAGAAAGCATTTTACAAGGACCGCACCATGGTGCCCAAAAATCAACCAACACTAGTTTATCCGATAGCAAAATTTCTTTTTCAAAATTATCTTCGTTAACTTCATTTACCACAGTAAGACCCTCCTTGTTTATTATTAACTAAAACTCATCGCCTGCACCTAACTGCCCTCCTTGAATAAATGCCCAAGCAGACATAACCGGCTTATTTTCAGGTTGAACTTTCGTTACTAAAATTTTCCCTACAGCACACGAAACCGTAAAACCTTTATTCTTCTCTATAGAGAACACTGTCCCACACTCACTGTTTACAAAATCTTCTTCAAATATCTCTATATCTACAAACTTAATTCTCTTGCCTTTGAGTTTACCTTTAGAAACTATTGAATACAACCCTGGCCAAATAAACAAACCTCTAAATTGATTGCGAATTTCATATACGTTTTTATTCCAATCAATCAAGCCGTCTTCTTTTTTAAAAGTCGGTGCAAAGCTGGGTTTGCCAGTTTGAGAAACTGCATTTATATTACCTGTTTGAAATAAATCAAGAGTTTTATTCATAACTTTTACGCCCAAAGATATAAGCTTGTTAAACAAAGTTTCGGCATTATCAGTTATATTTATGCTAAGTTTTTCTTGAACTATTATATCTCCCGTATCAAGACCTTCTTCTATGTAAAAAGATGTGACTCCCGTCTCTATCTCACCTTTACACAAAGCATACTGAACCGGAGCCGCTCCTCTATATTTTGGAAGAAGCGAAAAATGTACATTAAAAGCCTTATAGCGCGGTATATCAAAAACGGTCTTAGGTATAAGCTTTCCATAAGCTACAGCAATACCGGCATCTGGTCCAAAATTTCTTATTGTTTCAATAACATCAGCAGTAAATTTTTCAAACTGTATAAAACTAATATTGTTTTCTGACGCATAAACCTTTACCGCAGGAGATGTTAGCCTCTGTTTTCTTAAAGCAGGTTTATCTGGCATTGTAACTACAAAAATTTCATGATTATTTTTATACAGTTCTTTCAGGTAAATTTTAGATATTGAAGCTGTACCAAAAAATAAGATTCTCACCAATCACCCATTTTTTTCTTTCTTTTTATTTCTTTTTCTATAACTTTCCTCTTCCACTTAGGAAGAAAATCTATAAAAATTTTTGCATTTAAATGATCTATCTCATGTTGAACAGCTTTAGCAAGAAAACCTTGTGCTTTAATTTCTTTCTTTTTATCTTTTAAATCGGTATATTCGGCAGTGACTTT
>BNVT01000015.1 GCA_025998295.1 Endomicrobiia bacterium | reverse complement strand
GGATGCGGGTTCAAATCCCGCCCTCAGCATTTGTGGCATATTTTGAAGATACTGACAAAATAATAATTTTAGTAGCTTTTGTCGATTATATGATAGATATCGATTGTTTAAAGCTAACAACTTCTAACAAGCTTCAATAAGTTTATTTAAACATCAAAAAATTTACAAAGACTATGTTATCTGTGTCAAAAGGGACATTATGAAAAAACAAAAGCTACAAACAAAAAAAAAGGAGTATAACACTGAAACTAAAGCAATGTTTGAGCATATTTATTGCATTTAGTTTTGTTTTAAGTTCTTGCGATAAAAAGAACGCTTTCCTTGTAAACAGAAGGACTGCTACCCCAGAGAAAGTAGAAGAAATAAAAAGAGCAAAAACAAAGGAAGATGAAGGATCAACGCACGATGGTGGGTCATCAACAGACACTGATTCAAACAAGGGGTCAGGTGGTGGGTCATCAACAGACACTGATTCAAACAAGGGGTCAGGTGGTGGGTCATCAACAGACACTGATTCAAACAAGGGGTCAGGAGGTGGTGGGTCATCAACAGACACTGATTCAAACAAGGGGTCAGGAGGTGGTGGGTCATCAACAGACACTGATTCAAACAAGGGGTCAGGTGGTGGGTCATCAACAGACACTGATTCAAACAAGGGGTCAGGGTTAAAACTAAAACTAGACGGATCTATCAGTACATTCGACAGAATCTCCAAGAACGTCTCCATCAAAAACGCCCTCGACAAAGTTAATGAAATTATCAGATTAGCTGTTAGTGTCATCGACGGCAATGTGGTGGTCTCCTCCGAGGAGGACAAGAAGAAGGTATTAGCTAACATCAAAAACCTAGCCATCGACGTCGCCGGACCCGCCAACCAGCTCGACTACCCCTACCGTACTGTCAGAAGCGAATTCATCGACGTCGCCTGCACCTACATCAAAGCCCGCGCCGAGGCCATTTGCGCCGACGCCGAAGACGCCGCCATCAAGAGATACATCCAGCATCACGTCGAACTTGCCCATGCCAGAAATGCCGCCTATGCCTTGCGGCCCAACGTCAACATCACCGCGCTCGACGCCGCCTTCAACGCCATCGCTACCCGCAATAAGATCCGCAAGGACTCCGTCCGTAACAAGACCAACTCCATTAACCGTGACAACGACACCGGATACGACACTTCTGCCGATGAAGATGAGCTCACCGAAGCCAAAGACTCCGCAACTGCCGACGCCGCCATCATCATGGAGTTCGTCGTCAACGCCCCCGCCGCCGACGCCGCCATCGCCAGAGGTCCCTCCATCAAACGTCTCGCCAGCAACGTAAACATCGTCAGTAGCAAACTCGACGCCGAACTCGTCAGCGCCTATACCGCCATCGACGCCAAACTTGTATACGAACTCACCGCCCTCGACACTGCCAAAAACAAAGCTTTCGACGACGCCGACGCCGAAGTCAAAGTCGCTCGCGCTGCCCCCACCAACTTCCCCGACCCCTATATATTCACCACCGCCCGTGGCCTCGTACCCGGCGACCCCGACGTCCCCGACGACCCCGACGTCCCCGACGACCCCGACGTCCCCGACGACCCCGACGGCGCCAAACCCAAGGCCGAATTCATCACCGCCGACACCGAATACAAAACCGTTACCTGCAACCACAAAGTCGCCGATGCTGCCGAAGCCGCCGCTCGTGACATCGGCAGTTGTATCGAAAATTTCTTCAATAACTCCAAAAACAACAGCGTCGTGAATGCCCGCAACGACGCCCACAACACCATCTCTGAAATAACCCAAGGCTTAGCCGACAAAATTACAGAAGCGACCAAAGACTTTGCAGTTAGTTCAAGTAGTTCTTCATCAAACAGTTCAAGTTCAAGTCCAAGCAGTTTGAGTTCATCTTCAAGCCAAGCCCAAGATTGAGCAGTTCGAGATCATTTTCAGGCACTTGGAACAGAATAAGACGTCGTTGGATAGAGCTGAGGAGCAACTTGAGTGAGCTTCATAAGAAGTCGGACCCTGCGGTAGTTTGGAGATTGACGGATGAGAATAATAGCTTGAAAGCTGAGCTTGAAGATTTGAAGCGGGTACAGGAAGAAGCTGATTGGGCATGTGAAGAAGTTGCTAGGTTAAATGAAGATAAGCAGAAGTTAAAGGGGGAAGTTGGATGAGCGAAAAGCTCCTACAGATGGGCATGGTGCAGGTAGCGCAAGATGTGAGTGGAGCTAGCGCAAATGAGCGTGCGGCTCAGAAGAGGAGTTGGCTAAGGCAAGGAAAGAAGTTAGGGCGTAAAGGGAAATATCTACGAAGGGACGGTAAGAAACTGATAGAGTAAAAAGTGATGTTGAAAAGTTTGTTAAAATGGTAAGGGAAAGGGTTGGGAGGAAGAGGAAAAGGAAGATGAGTTAAAAGAGTTTCTTAAAACTCAGAAAGAGGAATTGACTAAGAAGGCAAAGGAAGAAACGCACAAAAAGCAGGAAGAAATTGCTAGGAGAGAGAAACTCGGAAGAAAGAGAAAGAAACTGAGGAGTTAAAGAAAAAACTTGCAAAACTAAAGAAAGATCAGCGGGGACACAAGAAGGAGCTAACCAAAGAGTTGTTCAGATACAGAAAGGAACTCTGAAGACACAGGCGCTGACCTTAATGATGAGGAGAAGAAACAAGGTGCTGCTGCTGGCTGGAGAGGGGTCGTTGGGAATAGGTCAAACCAATTCATCAACAGAAACAGTGTATCATTATGAGCCGCCTCATTAAATGATTAAAAAAATAAGTAAAAAACTCGAAAAACACTTTCTTGCGGCATCTGTTAGAGAGATGTGAGTGCACAAGAGAGAGTAAGACAATGTAACCAAGACCTAATACAAGAGTATTGATTGTATTAGGTGGAGTGCGATGGAGTAGTGTAACGCAAAAGCAAAATGAGAGCGCTACGATAATCAAATCAGTAAAATGAGAACTTCAAACAATAAAAGTGATAAATAAGAAAGAAGCTGTGGTGTATGTTATGAAACAAATGAAGAGTACACAAGTAAGTAGAAATGGTTTTGCAATCACGAAAACAGCATAAGCAGGAACTGTGGAAGTGAACTTAAAGTGGTTTTTGAAGTATTGAAGTAAATTTGGAGTATTCCGATAGGGTTCAACCTTCAACCAAATGCTACATTAGCAGCCAGCTAACAAATTTTGATACACTGTTAAATATTTTTACGGTATAATCAACTAGTTAGCTGGTTGCATCTTTTTTATGGAGAAAAAGTGCAAAGAGCGCAAATCCTTGAGGTTGTAGTGCAAGAAAGAAAGTTAGAGGAGTAAGCAATAAGAGGCTGTATAGGTTAAAACCCAAACGCGACAAAGCTAAAGTAAAGTGTAAAGGTAAAGGGAGAAAAGGGCAGGAAAAAGGATGCAAATAAGGAATTGAGGTATAATATCCCGTTATATAGGGAGATACTAAAAATGATAGAAGAAATAAGATGGTTTGACAGTAGTGAGGTAGCCAAAAGATGTTAGAAATAATAGAGATGTATGAGAATTATGGACAAGAAGTAACGAAGAAGGTATATGGAGCAGATAGGAAAGTAGAAACGATTGAAGAAAAGGTTAAAAGAAGCCAAAAGGCGATTTTTGAGTAGTTTAGTGCCATGTAGCACAAGGCCTGAAGAGAGTAAGGATAAGTGAGATAGATGGAGATAGTAGACAAGACAGGGTAGATAAGGCAGATAATCCAAAGTTTGAGCAAACATAAGGTAAAAGTATTTATAGACCCAAGTATTATAACAAGGGCCACATTTGGCGTTAAATCTAAAAACCCCTTTGCAGATTAGAAAGTAAATAATAAAATGTCGCATATGTGTCTAACCAATACAAAAAGTAGAAAAAAGTCCTTGAAAAAGATATAATCCAAGCGTTCTTGTAAACTTTTTCTTGAGTTGCTTATGGAATTTATCTTGTCTACTATGATTGCAATGCAAATAGTATTATTTGTGCAGACAAACTATAGTAAAATGAAAGCATGAAGATGCCCATGAGATCGGTATAATGCAAAAGACATGGTGAGATTAACAGCCGCAAGATAATGGGTCGCTAGAAAACAAACATGATAGCAAGAAAAGGAATCAAGAATGTTTACAGGTTTGATTGAAGATATAGGTACAGTTAAGAATATTTTATCTTCACAGATTGAATTGGATACAAAACTTGACAATATTGCAAAAGGCGATAGTATTTCTGTTAACGGAGTGTGCTTGACTGTTGTTAATTTAAATAAAAGTACTTTTATTGCCGATTACAGCCCTAGTACCAATAGAATTACAACACTTTCAGGGTTAAAACAAAATTCAAAAGTTAATTTAGAAAGAGCTCTTAAACTTTCTTCACGTTTTGGAGGACATATAGTCAACGGACATGTCGATGGCATTGCTAAAATAGAGAAAATAGAAAAGCTAAAAGAATTTTATCGAGTTGTGCTTTCCTGCGGAAAAAATATATCTGCTTATTGTGTTGAAAAAGGTTCAATTGCAGTTGACGGAATAAGTTTAACAATTGTGTCTCTACTAAGTTCCGGTTTTGAAGTTTTTATTATACCTGAAACTTTTAATAATACAATTATGCAGTTTAAAAAAGTCGGCGATGAAGTAAATATTGAGGCAGACATTCTTGCCAAATACATAGAGAAGTTTACAACAAACAAAACAAGTGGTATTTTACTTGAAACGTTGAAAGGAAACGGTTTTATTTAATATGAAAAACAATGTTTTTGCATCGGCAGAAAATGCAATTAAAAACATTAAAGCAGGGAAAATGGTTATTGTTATTGATGATCCTGGTAGAGAAAATGAAGGTGATTTGGTCTGCGCTGCCGAGAAAGTTTCGCCTGAGGTTATAAATTTTATGACAAAGTACGGCAGGGGTCTTGTTTGTGTCCCTATGAAGCATAAAAGACTCGAGAAACTTGGAATAGAAAATATGGTTGAGAAATCTACCGAAAAAAAGCGTTGCTCTTTTACTGTATCTACTGATTATAAAATAGGCACTACAACCGGTATATCGGCTTATGACAGGTGTATTACTGTAAGAAAGCTTATCGATGAAACTGCAAAATCAGAGGATTTTGCAAAACCAGGACATATATTTCCGTTGAGATGTAAAGATGGCGGCGTTTTGGTTAGAAATGGGCATACAGAAGCAGCTGTTGATTTGGCCGAGCTTGCCGGGCTTTATCCTGCTGGAGTTATATGCGAAATAACGAATGATAACGGTACAATGGCAAGGACTCATGATTTGATAAAGTTTGCAAAGAGATATAAATTGCAAATAGTAACAATAGGAGAACTTATAAATTATAGACGTCGTATGGAAAAACTTGTAAAAGAAGTTGTAAGCGTTAATTTTCCTACAAAATTTGGAGATTTCAAACTTATTTTATTTGAAGATATTATAACCAAAGATTCTCATCTTGCGGTTGTAAAGGGTAATGTAAAAGGCAAAAAAAACGTTTTGGTAAGAGTACATTCTTCATGTGAAACAGGAGATATTTTTCATTCTTTAAGGTGTGATTGTGGGGATCAGCTCGAAACAGCCTTGAAAACTATTGAAAAAGAAGGTCAGGGTGCAGTTTTGTATATGCATCAGGAAGGCAGAGGTATAGGTCTTGTAAATAAGTTGAAAGCTTACCATTTACAAGAGAAAGGCATGGATACGGTTGAGGCTAATATTGCTCTTGGTTTTACTTCAGACTTAAGAGATTATGCGATAGGGGCGCAAATACTTTTTTATCTCGGTATAAAAAGTATAAATTTAATGACTAATAATCCAAAGAAAATAACTGGTCTTAAAGGATATGGTCTAAAGATATCAAAAAGAATTCCAATTGAAATTTGCCCTACTAAATTAAACGAGAAATATTTAAAAACTAAAAAAGATAAAATGGGTCACATGTTAAAAATAGTATAAATTTTGTCGTTGCGCTTATTTGTATTACAGCGGAGTCTGTCTAAAAACTCTTATGGCAAAGCTACTGCCAATTCTTGAACTTGTTTTAGTAGCCAATGTTGTTTTCACAACATGCTTAAAACAAGAATTTGTGCGGTAAATATTAAAATCTACAAAAATCTTTTGAGTTTTTAGGCAAACTCAGAATGATAATAAAATGGAGAAAAAAATGAAAATTGTCAGCGGGCAGTTAAATGCCGAAGGAAAAAAATTTGCAATAGTGGTATCGAGATTTAATGAGTTTATAACCAGTAGACTTGTAAGCGGCGCAGAAGATATGCTCAAGAGGCATCTGGTTGCTGATGATGATATTTCTGTCTATTGGGTTCCAGGAGCTTTTGAAATTCCGTCCGTCGCAAAGAAAATTGCCATAGACGCTAAATTCGATGGAATAATTTGTTTAGGTTGTGTTATAAGAGGATCTACTCCACATTTTGATTATGTTTCAGCGGAAGTTTCAAAAGGGATTGCATCTATCGGACTTCAAGAAAAAGTACCTGTTATTTTTGGAGTTCTTACAACAAATTCCATAGAACAAGCTGTTGAAAGAGCTGGAACTAAATCAGGTAATAAAGGCTCTGATGCTGCGATGAGCGCGATAGAAATGGTAAATCTTTATTCTCTAATTTAAGTTTATTTATGATAGTCAAACTAATCTTACACCGAAGTTAAAGCTAATTGAATACTAGATCAACTTCTTGCCTAAATATTTATTGCCATTAATCTTCCTTCGCTCTTGAGGAGTTGCATGAGAGTCTCTAAAGCGGAAGGAGAAGAAAGAAAATGATTATCTGCATACATTTGGCGTCTCTAAAACTCTAATAAATTACTGTTGCTAGTCTTTAGTTTTGGTATGTGATGTTATTTTTACGACGAGATACCTTAAGCAAGGTTAGCATGGTAAGTACGGAAATCTGCAAAAACCATGGGGTTTTAGAGAAACCCATTTGAAAATGTGATTTATGTAGTGGGCTGGTCTAGTATTTTTCAATTGAAAAAGATTAACGTTTATCGGGAGGAATGTTTTCATGCAAATTACATTTCGGTGGTATGGAGAAAAACTTGACACTATTCCTTTAAGTTTTGTCAAACAAATACCCGGAGTTAAAGGAATAGTGTGGGCATTACATGATATACCGGCAGGCGAGCACTGGGAAATGGATAGAATTAATCAAGTAAAAGATTACCTTTCTAATGCAGGTTTTAATAATGAAGTAGTTGAAAGCGTTAATGTACACGAAGATATAAAGCTTGGACTTCCCTCCCGCAAAAAATATATAGAAAATTACAAGAGTACTCTTAAAAATCTTGGTAAAGCCGGTGTAAAAGTGGTCTGTTATAATTTCATGCCGGTCTTTGATTGGACAAGAACGGACTTATATAAAGCTCTCCCCGATGGTTCAACAGCGCTTTTTTATGAAAAATCAAAAATTGATTCGCTTAACCCCTATGAATTTCTTGATACCATGTCAAAGCAAAAAGGATTGATATCAATGCCCGGTTGGGAGAAAGAAAGATTATCTAAAATAAGAGAGCTATTTAAGGCTTATGAAGGTTTTACCATAGATGATCTTTTTGAAAATGCAAAATATTTTTTACAAGAGATTATTCCCGTTGCAGAGGAAAGCGGTATGAAAATGGCAATACATCCTGATGATCCACCATGGAGCATTTTTGGACTTCCAAGACTCATAACCTCTAAAGAAAATATGCTAAAGTACCTGAGTCTTGTTAACAGTTCGTCAAATGGCATTACTTTTTGTACCGGCTCGTTGGGATCGTCTGATAAAAATGATATTGTTGATATGATTAGAACCTTTAAAGATAAAATATTTTTTGCCCATATTAGAAATGTAAAACGTTTTGACAATGGTGATTTTATAGAAAGCTCTCATCGCGCTTGCGATGGTTCTTTGGATATTGTGGAAATTGTGCGTACATTTTGCGATATAGGATTTAAGTATTATATTCGTCCGGATCATGGTAGGCATATTTGGAATGAAGAATCTCGCTTAGGATTGCGTCCGGGATATGGTCTTTACGATAGAGCATTGGGGATTATGTATTTGCTTGGCATTTGGGATACGTTGAATAAACAAAAATCGGTATTATAAATTTATGTTAGGGAGAGTGTAATGAATGATTTACTAATGGAAATTTCAAAGATAGGGATAGTGCCGGTTGTTGTGCTTGATAATTCTCAACAGGCTTTGCCTCTTGCAAAAGCACTTTATGACGGTGGTATAAAGTGTATGGAAATAACATTTAGGACTATGGCTGCAGAAGAATCAATAAAGACTATTTGCAAAGAAGTGCCTAAAATGCTTGTTGGAGCGGGTACAGTTCTAACTGTGGAACAAGTTGACAAAGCAGTTGCAGCAGGTGCTAAATTTATAGTTAGTCCCGGCCTAAATCCTAAAATTGTCAGGTATTGTCTTGATAAAGGCATTACGATAATTCCGGGCTGCGCAAATCCAAGCGATGTGGAAGTTGCCATAGAGTTCAAACTTGACATTGTTAAGTTTTTTCCTGCAGAAGCTGCCGGTGGTATTAATATGGTTAAAGCTATGGCTGCACCATATACAAACATGAAATTTATGCCAACAGGAGGGATTGATATAAAAAATTTGAATACATATCTTTCATTCAATAAAATAATCGCCTGCGGTGGTAGTTGGATGGTTAATAAAGAATTGATTAAAAATGGCGATTATAAAACTATTACAAAGTTAAGTAAAGAAGCTTTATTTACTATGCTTGGCTTTGAAGTGCAACACATAGGTATCAATATGTTGGATGTTGTTTCTGCAGATGAAACGTCAAAACGGTTTGAAACTCTATTTGGTTTTATAAAGCAAGAACGTTCCGGATCTTTTTTTGCTGGTTCCAGCATAGAGGTTATGAAAAAGCAGTTTTTTGGTAAAAACGGACACATTGCTATCCGTACAAATAATGTAATGCGTGCAGTATACCATTTAGAACAAAACGGTGTCGTATTTGATTATAAAACTGCATTGTACGATGAAGATGGAAATTTGCGCAATATATATCTGAAAGAAGAAATAGGAAATTTTGCTGTCCATCTGGTAGAAAAAAAATGATGTACAAAGGGGGTTGAAAATGTCAAAGAAAGTAATAACATTTGGAGAATTAATGCTTAGACTTGCGCCTGAGGGGTATTATCGTTTTGTACAAACTGACAATTACGGCGCTTCTTATGGAGGAGGAGAAGCTAATGTTGCTGTTTCTTTAGCAAATTTCGGACTTAAAGCAGCTTTTGTAAGCAAAATGCCTAAGCATGAAATAGGACAAGCTGGCATAAATTCTTTAAAGAAGTACGATGTTGATACTTCTTTTATAATGCGCGGTGGAGAACGTGTTGGTATATATTTTTTGGAAAAAGGTGCGAGTCAGCGTCCATCTAAAGTTATTTATGATAGATCAGGTTCTTCTATGGCTACGGCTTCAAAAGAAGATTTTGACTGGGATAAAATTTTTGAAGGTGCGCAATGGTTTCACTTTACTGGTATTACGCCAGCCTTAAGTGATAATATAGCGCAAATATGCATTGAAGCCTGCAAAATTGCCAAAGAAAAGAAAATCACTATTAGTTGCGATTTGAATTATCGAAATAAACTGTGGATTAAAGAGAAAGCGGGTAAAGTTATGGGGGAGCTTTGTAAATATGTAGATATTTGTATAGCAAATGAAGAAGATGCTGGCGATGTTTTTAATATAAAAGCAAAGCATACGGACGTATCTGCTGGTAAAGTTAACTATGATAGTTATAAAGAGGTAGCGCAGGAATTAGAAAAAAGATTTAGTTTCTCAAAAGTGGCGATAACCCTTAGAAGTTCTCTCTCTGCCAATGATAATCGATGGGCAGCTATGCTTTATGACAAAAAGGATTTTTTCTTTAGTAGGGAATATATGATACATATTGTTGATCGCGTAGGCGGTGGTGATTCTTTTGGTGCCGGACTGATATATTCTTTAATAAGCGGATATTCGGGGCAAGAAACGATAGAATTTGCGGTTGCTGCTAGCTGTTTAAAGCATAGCATTGAAGGTGATTATAACAATGTTTCAGTTGACGAAGTTAAAAAACTTGCCAGTGGAGATGCATCAGGTCGAGTACAGAGATAATGCTAGATTAATACAATGCAAATAAGGCGGCAAGAGAGGCACAAATAATGCATCAAGGGAGGTAGGATGGAATGGAATAAAAAAGTGGCTGTTGTAACCGGAGCTGGCGGTGTGTTACTTAGTGCTTATGCAAAAGAATTGGCCTCAAAAGGTGTTAAAGTGGCTGTTTTAAGTAGAGAACTTAAACATGCGCAACGTACCGCAGATGAGATTATAGCTGCCGGTAATACAGCAAAAGCTTATGGTTGCGATGTTCTTGATAAGGACAATCTTATCAAGACAGAAGAGCAGATATATAAAGATTTTGGACAGTACCACATCCTCATAAATGGTGCAGGCGGTAATATGCAAAATGCCAGTACCACAAATGAAACTTTCGCTACTAATGATTTGAATGATCCAAGAGTTCGTTCTTTTTTTAGTCTTGATTCAAATGAGATAGGAAAAGTTTTTTCGGTAAATTTTCTTGGAACATTTATTGTTACACAGCTTTTCGCAAAACGTATGCTTGGCGTAAAAGGTGCTGTAATTATAAACTTTTCAAGTATGGCGGCACAATGTCCAATGACTAAAGTGCTTGGTTATAGCGCGGCAAAAGCAGCGATTGATAATTTCACAAAATGGCTGGCAGTATACTTTGCGCAACAAGGCGTGCGTGTAAATGCCGTTGCGCCTGGATTTTTTCTAACCAATCAAAATAAAACGCTTTTAACAAATCCCGATGGTTCTCTTACAGAAAGATCACATAAAATTATTAGCCATACACCAATGAGACGT
Organism: Endomicrobiia bacterium; assembly: GCA_025998295.1. Classification (GTDB taxonomy): domain Bacteria; phylum Elusimicrobiota; class Endomicrobiia; order Endomicrobiales; family Endomicrobiaceae; genus Endomicrobiellum. The sequence goes on along the minus strand of BNVT01000015.1, from coordinate 7,834 downwards.
TTTGGACAGGTAGATGACTTATTCGGCACGCTTTCATGGCTTTGCGACGAAGACGCGTCGGGTTTTGTTACTGGCAGTATTATTGCTGTAGACGGAGGATTTCAGGCATATTCGGGTGTTTAAAATAAAACTGGAGGAAAATTATGAAAAATTTTCTCGACAAAGATTTTTTACTCTCAACGGAAACGGCAAAAGAACTTTTTCATAAGTATGCATCCAAACGACCTATCTTGGATTATCATTGCCACATTAGCCCTGAAGAAATTGCGCAAGACAGACAGTTTGAGAATATAAGCCAGTGTTGGCTTGATGGGGATCATTATAAATGGCGTCAAATGCGTTCCAATGGTGTTGAAGAAAAATATATTACCGGCAGCAATGTTGCAGATAGAGAAAAATTTCAAAAGTGGGCAGAAACTCTTGAAAGAGCGATAGGTAACCCCCTTTACCATTGGAGCCATCTTGAGCTTAGGAAATATTTTGGTTATAAGGGAGTTTTAAATAGCGAAACCGCACAAGAAGTGTGGACGTTGTGCAACAAAAAACTACAAGAGAAATCTATGTCTGCACAAGGCATGATAAAACAATCGGGTGTTACATTAATTTGCACGACTGATGATCCAGTTGACACTCTCGAGTGGCATAAAAAAATTATGGAAGATAAATCTTTTGATGTACAGGTTCTTCCTGCTTGGCGTCCTGATAAAATGATGGACATAGAAACCCCATTTTTTACAGATTATATTGCCAAACTCTCTAAAGTAAGCGGTATCAATATTGTTTCTTTTGCATCGTTAAAGCAGGCTTTCCAAAAAAGATTAGAGTTTTTTATTTCTTTTGGGTGTCGAGCGACAGATCATGCTTTTGAATACATTATGTATGCTCCGACTTCAGATAAGGAAATAGAAGCAATATTTGACAAAAAATTAAAAGGTGGCGTTCTTAGCAAAGAAGAAGAGCTGAAATATAAATTTGCCTTTATGCTTTTTGCAGGAAAAGAATATTCAAAAAATGACCTCGTTATGGAATTGCATTATGGCTGCAAGCGGAATAATAATACGCTTGTGTTTGATAAACTTGGTCCTAATACAGGGCATGACTGTATAAATAATTTTACTCCTAGTTCTCAAGTTGTAGATTTTCTTAATGCTCTTGATTCTACTAATCAACTTCCAAGGACAGTAATATATAGTCTTAATCCAAATGATAATGCCATTATAGCTTCAATATTAGGCTGTTTTCAAGACAGTTCAGCTTTAAGTAAAATACAGCAGGGATCGGCATGGTGGTTTAACGATCATAAAATAGGGATGATAGAACAACTCACTTCTCTTGCTAATTTGGGCATTTTAAGTAATTTTATCGGAATGCTTACCGATTCGCGGAGTTTTCTATCTTATACAAGACATGAATATTTTAGACGTATTCTTTGTGATTTGATAGGTACTTGGGTTGAAAACGGCGAATATCCTTACGATATTAAAATGCTTTCCAAAATAGTTTCCGATATTTCCTATAATAATGCTGTTCGTTATTTTAAATTTAATCTCCAAGATTTTAAACAAGAGAGCTGAGATTACCTAAAAGGCAGTTTTGCCTTAAACTGGGAAATGTAAGGAGTAAGAAGCAGAGATTTTAAAAGTTTGGCAAGAAATTTTTAAAATTTTGCAAAAAAATCGGACAAAAGATTCTACAAGTAGAAATGCCGGTTGTTCTTAGAGACATTAAAATGTAGTTTTGAGTTAGATTGTTTTTCAAAAGGATTTATCATGGTACAAAATGAAAAGTTTGAGAATATCAAAAAAATCAACCGGAAGATGACCAATTATAGATGGATTATTTGTGTTCTTTTATTTTTTGCTACTACGATAAATTATGTTGACAGACAAGTATTAAGCTTACTACAGACATCTCTGTCTAAGGAATTTAACTGGACAAATACTGATTATGCTAATATTACCTCCGCTTTTCAGTTTTGTTATGCAATAAGTATGCTTTTTGTAGGGAAATTTATAGATAAGCTTGGTACTAAAAAAGGATATGTATGGGCTTTAGTAGTATGGTCAATAGGCGCAATGACGCACGCTTTTGCAAACAGCATAGGTATAGTTGTATCTCCATGGCTTTCAGTTTTTGGCATTGTAATGCCGGTGTCTGTAGTAGGTTTTATTGTTGCGCGTATCTGTTTGGGTATAGGTGAAGCTGGAAACTTTCCGGCAGCTATTAAAACAACAGCAGAGTGGTTTCCTAAAAAAGAACGTTCACTTGCAACCGGTGTTTTTAATTCCGGAGCTAATATCGGAGCGGTTATTGCTCCCCTTAGTGTACCGTTTATATCGAAATATTTTGGCTGGGAGTATGCTTTTATTGTAGTAGGCGCAATAGGATTTCTATGGTTAATTTTTTGGAAATATTACTATGATAGTCCAAAAAAACTTCTTGAAAAGGGAAAAATAAATGAAGCGGAATACGACTATATTCACAGCGATCCTGAAAACCAATCTGTTAAAAATGATATTAACATGGAAAATAGTGAAAGTAAAATCCACTGGTTCCACCTTCTAAAATACAGACAAACGTGGTCTTTTATATCAGGTAAATTTTTTACTGACGGAGTGTGGTGGTTTTTTCTATTTTGGATGCCGGCTTTTCTTAAAACAGTCTATAATATGGAAGGCACTCAGATAGCGATGCCTTTAGCAGTAATGTACACTATGACTATGGTAGGCAGCGTTTGTGGAGGATGGTTACCTACTTACTTTATTAACAAGGGCATGAAGATGTACTCTGCTCGCATGACAGCAATGGCTGTTATTGCATTTTTTCCTCTTGTTGTGCTGCTTGCGCAGCCTTTTGGTAAAATACTCGGCTGCTGGCTGCCTATCTTTTTAATAGGGATAGGAATGTCAGCGCATCAAGCATGGTCGGCAAATCTTTTTACTACAGTGTCTGATATGTTTCCTAAAAAAGTTGTGGCTTCAATAATAGGGATAGGTGGTATGGCGGGTGGAATTAGTGGTGTGCTGGTTTCCAAAATCGGCGGTTGGTTGTTTGATTATTACAAGACAACTGGACGCACTGAGGCGGGATACACTATAATGTTCGTTTTCTGTGCAACTGCTTATTTGTTGGCATGGAGTATAATGAAATTATTGGTCCCTCGTTTTAAACCCATAACGCTTCTTTGAAAATATAATTATATGTAATAGGCTTTCAGTAATTTTCTCACGATCTTACTGTTGGTGTGTTCGTGCGGCTAGCTTTATTCTCGACCTTATGGCCATGGGATGGTCTCTGATTGTTAACAAATAAGCAAGGAAGACATAAAATTTAGTTATATAATAAAGTGATGGTAGCAAGGATGATAACTAAATATATAGTCAAATCACTTTAAATTGTACAGTGTTCTAGTCTCAAAGATGTGGGTGAGTTTGGTGAAAAGTTCTCTGTTTCTTGCCATCCTTTTTTAATAAAGGCTTGCCTTTTCATTTGTTACTGTGCAACTTAAAGTGATTTGGCTGTACATATAACTCTATGCTACAATAACTAAGCAGCAAAAATAGCAAAATGGGGAGAAAAAAATGATGAAACTAAAAAGAGTATTAAGCGTATTTATTTTGTTCGGTCTTGCGTTAAGTTCGTGTAAAGGTTGTCCTGATAAAGAAAAAGACAAAAACAAACAGATACTCTAAAAAGGACTGCTACTCCAACTCCAGATTTAACCGACTTCGACACTCTCGTCAGGGTACGTCTCCCTGACACCGACAGTAACGCCCGCGATGCCGTCGTCACCGCTTCCGACGCTCTCAAACACGCCACTGGCGTTATCATTGGAACCATTCCCGCTAATGAGGCTGCCTTCTATACCACCAAACGCCACGCCACCGAAGCCGTACAACGTACCCTCGCCGATGCCGGTTTCTCCGATGCAAGGGCTTCTGCCAAACTTACCGCCCGCTACGCCGCCCTCTTTGCAGAATATTCGTCGCCGAAGTTGTTGGTGGCATCTCCCCTGATGAATGCTTCGTTGAAAGTGGCACCTACGGTGCTCTCACCGGCACCGTCTACGCCACCTACGACGCCCGCACCCGCGCTGCCACCCGCGCCGCCGAGGCCAAAGACCATGCCGACAAAACCCGCGCCGCCGCCAACATCGCCTGCCAGGCCGCCAATGCCCGTCGCTTTGAAGCCGGCCTCGAAATCAACTTCCTCGTCCATCACATCACCGCCGCTCGCCTCGCCGACCCCGTCAACCCCGCCCTCGCCGACTACGATGCCCTCGCCGCTCGCCTCGCCACCGCCACATCGACTACAGCACCCTCAACTTCATCTTCCGGAACATTAAATCGCCAAAGTCGTCGACGTCGACACCCTCGACGCCGCCAAAGCCAAAGCCAACGCCGTCCGCACTGACCATGCCCTCGCCGCCGACAAGGCCGGAGTCAGAGCCAACACCGAAGCCAACCTCCACTTTTACATCACCAGAGCCAGAGCCGCCAACACCGACGCCACCCTACGCTACTCTGAGATCATCGGCATCGCCTGCTTAGCCAGCAAACTCACCCTCGACGCCGCCAACGCCGTTGTCACCTACGCCGAACACGCCGTCAAAGCCGACAACGACGAACGCTACGCCGACATTGCCGTCGCCCTCAACAAAAAAGTCAATGAGTTAGATGAGTTTTTTAAGAACTGGAAAAAATCAAAGAACCTAGAGCATTAGTCGTCAAAGCCAACGCGTCCTTGCGCCTACTACACGGCTGCATGTCTTACTGCATCTACTTGGACCGCTCAAGAGTCCTGATTCATATTGTCTCATTTGCATGCGGAATGCTCAAAAAGAAATTCCTATGACCATCTCAAGAAGAGAATGATCGAAATGGCATCGCCAGTTTCGTCGCAGTTTTATAGCCAAATGGTTAAGAAGAATACATAATTCTCCTACATGCAGAAGAAACATTTTACATTGATACCGAGATGTAATAACTGCTATGATACTTGTGACTACTTTAAGTCTGTTGTGTTAAATGATAAGGCTAGTGTGAATGCGCCTTTGGACTTGAGATGAGTGGAATTTATTTTATAGTCAAAATCACTTTAAATTGTACCAAAACAAATGAAAAGGTAAGCCTTTAAAAAAGGATGACAGAAAACAGAAGATTTTACACCAAACTCACTTGCATATTTGAGACTACAACACGGTGCAATTTAAAGTGATTTGGCTATAAATGTAGCAGATGTGAAAATAGAGAATGGAGTTAATGAGTGGAGAGGTAAGCCTTGCAAAACATAATATTATTACCGGTAGCAGCAGTTGTTTCGCCTTTAGCAAGCGTGTATAGGACAATGTAGCCATCTTTATTTACAGTTTGTTTTAATATGACTTTTGAACCTTTACTCAAAGTGTACAGGCTCTTTCTTTAAAGGTTTATAGTCGGTAGTTTCAGATATCGGACACGAAATTCTTAATTTTTTTACACCTTAAGCAATTTTACAAATTTTTTGCTTTGAGTGTAATTTGCCTTTTTCAGATGTCATCACAAACGTAGTAAAATTATCCTCAACGAAATAATCTTTTGTAGCATTTGTCAAATCTTTGGCAGTAGTTAAAGAAAACATCGGAAGATACCATCCATAATTTGTAACCGCACCATCTTTTCCAAGAAAATGGCTCCAAAAACGGGGAGGATAGATGGAATGTTTATAACATTTTTGCACAACAGATGCTTCAAAGAGACGACATAAGAGAAAGTTTTGCCAGCTCAATTTCGAAAATCTGTCAAAATACGTTCTTTTTTCTTGCAAAAGGGATTTAGAGGTAAGATCATTAACAATTGGCTTTGGCAGTCGTTTATAAAAAAGATCAATTTCAACACAAGGCCGCCACGGATCAGTAAGAATTTCTACATAGGTTTTTAGAGATAGCCTATGGTAAAAGATATTTTTTAGGAAACATATTATCCTGTCCTAAAATTCCTGACTTATCAAAACTTTTCTTAAATTTCGACATTTCTTTAAACCCATTTTCACCAACCATTTTTTCCAAGAAAATATGTTTAAGTTTTCCTATTGCGTGTTCTGCTGAAACTGTACCTCCAAGTTCAACAGCTTTATCTGCAATATTTGCATACATCTGTCTGCATTTTTCATACTCTTCTTTACTTGTGGCCACAATATTTGCATGCAAGTGATTTTCGCCAATATGTCCGAATGTTAAATTAAAAATACCTGCTTCCTTAAATTCAGCGTCGCAAAAATCAACTATTTCTAGAAGTTTGCCATCGGGTACTGCAAAATCTGTACCAACTTTAGGAATTTTATTCTTTTTTACCATTTCATTTACACGCTCAGGAATCCTGTGTCTAAAAACTCTAAATTTCTCCTGCTCTTCCAAATTTGAAGCAAACCAAACTTTTTCTAAGTCTATATTGCTACTTTCAATAACTTCAACCCACTTTTCTGTTAAAACATCTTGGTTATCTTCGTATATGTCTTGTTCAAACATTATACCCGCTTCAGCATTTTCACAAATAGCAGGATAATCATTTCTTATAAGGAACAGCGCATTTTTATCAAAATATTCCAAAGACATTGCACTAACTGAATCTTTTAGATTTTCTTCTTTAGTTTTTCTAGATAATAATTTTATTTTATTTACAAATTCATAAGCGTCATTTCGTTTTTCAAAAAATATTATCCCTCCAAAAACTTCTTTAAAATGAGGAATAAGTCTTAATATCGCCTCAACAATAACGCAAAGAGTCCCCTCGGAACCTATAAAAACATCTACTAAATCGGCACTTGGATAATTGTAATACCCTGCGGCATTTTTTATAGCAGGCAAATTATATTTAGGAAGCGTTATGCGTTTTTTACCTTTATCCGTATCAAAAACTATAATGCCATCGTTATCTGCAAAATATCTTCCTCTTTCAACAAAACTACAGGAACCATCGGAAAAAATAACTTTCAATGCTTTAACATAATCTCTTGTTACGCCAAATTTAAAACCTCTGCCACCAGAAGCATTTGTTGAAATGTTACCCCCAATAGACGCATTTTTTTCAGTCGGATCAGGAGGATACATCCAACCTGCATTATAAGCTTTTAATTTTATATCGTTTATTTTTACACCTGATTGAACAGCAATGCTAGCATTTTTATCATTAATTTTTTCTATTTCGCCCATTTTATTAAGTTTTTCTAAAGACAATATCGACCCGCCAAACGCAAGCCCCGAAGCGGTATTTCCAGTAAGAGCGCCTGCAATAGTTACAGGGACATTCAATTTAGACATTTGCGCAATAAATACAGAAACATCATCTTCAGTTTCTGCTATTGCGACAAAATCGGCATTAGAACCTCTAATGCCTGAATTATCTTCAAAATAATTTTGGATTGTATCTCGATCTTTCTTAATTATCATTTTATAATCTCCCAAAAAACCACTAGTTTTTTATTTTTAGGATTTTTATTGGATTTTTTTGAAAATTTTGAAAATTCTTTTGGAGAAATTGTATCTTTTTTTATCAAAATAGCTTGACAGTAGACGTGCAATATAGTCAAATCGCTTTAACTTGCACCGTACTGTAGCTTCAAAGATGCGGGTGAGTTTGGTGTAAAATCTTCTGTTTCCTGTCATCCTTTCTTAACAAAAGTTTACATTCTCATTTATTACTGTGATTTTGACTATAGTATAGTAAGGATAAATCAAAACTCATAAAAAACTTTAATCGCTACACTCTCAAAACTTCAACTTGTCAATTATATGTCTGTAATTAATAGTTCAAAAACATCAAACAAGAAGCTAATCCGTATTGATGGTCGTTTGGGA
>BNVT01000014.1 GCA_025998295.1 Endomicrobiia bacterium | reverse complement strand
GCTTTGCGCTTTTGTCCTTATATTTATGACTGTATCCTTGGCTTTGGGCAACATGAAAGGGTAATCGGTGTTAAAATGTAGCCCTCTGCTTTCTTTTCTAAGCATTGCAGAATCTACAATCATTTCTGATATACATGCTATATTTCTAAGCTCAATTCCATCAACACTAAAAGAAGTATTCATAAAACTATCATCTATCATATGTTTTAAATTTGATATTTTTCCTTTGGACTCCAAAAGTTTAGCATTAGAGCGTGAAATACCTAGATAATTCCAAGCCAATCGTCTTATTTCTTGCCATTTTTGCATAAAAACATCAGACGTTTCGTTTAGTGACTTAGTATTTTTTATAGGTTTGATTTTAACATGAACAACCTCCTTATTCAAAAATTGCAACGAATCTTTATATGCTCTGTTAGCATATACAACACCCTCAAGAAGTGAGTTTGAAGCAAGTCTGTTAGCGCCGTGCACTCCAGAACATGATACTTCGCCGATAGCATAAACATTTTTTATACTTGTTCTGCCGTTTTCATCTATCACAATTCCTCCACAGAAAAAATGCGCGGCAGGCGTTACCGGAATCATATCTTTTGTGATATTGATTCCGTATTTAAGACAATTCTCATAAATATTTGGAAACTTTGATACTATAAAATCTCTACCTTTTTCCCTTATATCCAAGTAAACAAAATCTTCGCCGCTTATTTTTAATTCGCTGTCTATTGCTCTGGCTACAATGTCACGAGGGGCAAGCTCTTTTTGAGCGCTATATTTTTCCATAAATCGCTCGCCGTCTTTGAGTTTTAAAACAGCGCCTTCTCCACGCACCGCTTCCGATATCAGAAAAGATTTAGCATCACTGTTGTAAAGGCAAGTAGGATGAAACTGCACAAACTCCATATTAGCGATATCTGCTCCAGCTCTGTAAGCCATTGCTATTCCGTCTCCGGTGCTAACATCAGGATTTGTGGTATATAAATACGTTTTCCCTGCTCCGCCTGTAGCCAAAACAGTTATCTTCGATTCAAAAATTACTACATCATTATTTTTATTATTTAAAACATACGCGCCATGACAAACGCTATTATCATCTAAAATTAAATCTATGGCAGCATGCTCTTCACAAATTGTTATATTTTTATGTTTTTTTATATTTTTTATTAAAATATTTTCAATCTCATTGCCTGTGGTATCCTTGGTGTGAAGAATTCTTCTTTTGGTGTGCCCGCCTTCTAAGCCTAAATCAAACTCTGTGTCAGAATCGTTTTTCTTGGTAAATTTAGCACCAAGAGCTATAAGCTCTTGTATTCTTTCAGGAGCTTCAACAACCATTCTCTCTACCATCTTACTATTACAGAGACCAACTCCTGAAATTAAAGTATCATTTATGTGTTCTTCAAACGAGTCTAATTTATCGGTAACGCAACATATGCCCCCTTGAGCTTTACTGGTAGAAGAATCAAATAATGCTCCCTTTGTAACTAAAAAAACACTGCTGTTTTTTGACGCTTTTAAAGCAAAACTAAGCCCCGCTATACCGCTGCCTATAATTAAATAATCTGATTTTATCATTATTTTTCACCCCGCCTCGTCATTACGATATTATCTATAAGTCTTGTTTTACCTATCCACACGGCTACCGCAAAAACAACTTTTTTTGTGTTTTTATCTGCAATAGACAAATCATTAAAACTTACAACTTCGGCATAATCTATTTTGCTATTGGGGATTTTTTTTAATTTGTTTAAAATATTTTTCTTAATAAAGTTCAAGTTTTTAGTTTTAAAATCCTGCTGCACTTCTTTTAAAGCTTTAGAAATGTTTAAGCTTACGTTTTTTTCATCATCACTCAAGTAAGTGTTTCTGCTTGACAGAGCAAGACCACTTCTTTCTCTTACAGTAGGGCATGGAACAATTTTAGTCCTGAAATTTAAGTCTTTTGCCATTCTTTCTACAATTTTAAGCTGTTGAAAATCTTTCATTCCAAAATAGGCTCTGTCTGCGTAAGATATATTAAAAAGTTTTGAAACTAAAGTTACAACACCTCTGAAATGGACAGGTCTGAATGGTCCGCATAAAATATCTTGCATCACTTTAACTTCTGCAAAAGTTTTATGCCCTTGAGAAAACATATCTTCTACAGAAGGCATAAAAACATAATCAACATGATTTTTTCTACAAATTTCTAAATCTTGTTTAACAGATCTGGGGTATTTTAAATAGTCTTCATTAGGTCCAAACTGTATCGGATTTACAAAAATTGACACTATCGTAACATCGTCATCTTTTTCGGATTTTGAAAGCAAAGAAGCATGGCCCTTATGCAAAGCGCCCATGGTTGGGACAAGTCCTATTTCATCTCCGTCTTTAAGGTGTTTTAAAGAAATTTTCTGCATTTGCAAAACACTTTTTATAACTCTCATTTAATAGCTTACCTTTTAGCTTTCTTTTCCTATTAGTATGCGTTCTCTTCCTGCGGGAATTTTCCTTCCTTAACTTCTTCTATATAATTTTTTACCGCAGCTTTTATAGTTTCGCCAACATTTGCGTATTTTTTCACAAATTTCGGCATAAAGTCCGTAAACATTCCAATCATATCGTCGATAACTAAAACCTGACCGTCGCAGAAACGTCCGGCGCCTATACCTACTGAAGGTATTTTTAAACATTTAGTAACTTCTTTCGCAAGTTGTTCTGGTATAGCTTCAAGCACAACCGCAAAAACACCGGCGCTTTCCAGTGCCTGCGCATCCACAATAAGCTTCTTTTGAGCTTCTTCGGTTTTTCCCTGAACTTTAAAACCGCCGAACTTATTTATTGCCTGTGGAGTTAAGCCCAAGTGTCCTACCACAGGTATTTTTGCATTTACAATCGCTTTAACTTGTTCTACAATTTCAATTCCGCCTTCAACTTTTACTGCTTCTGCTCCGCCTTCTTTTACAATTCTTCCAGCATTTTTAACAGCGTTTTCAACACTTATCTCGTAAGACATAAAAGGCATGTCTGTAACAAGTAAAGCGCCTGCATTGCCTCTTTTTACGGATTTTGTGTGATATATCATATCCTCAACAGTAACAGGAAGAGTATTTTCGTAACCAAGCTTAACATTGCCTAAAGAGTCTCCTACAAGAAGCATATCGATATCCTGCGAAGAAATAAGTTTTGCCATAGTATAATCATAACATGTAAGCATCGTTGTTTTTTCGTTTAACAGTTTTTTATTCATAATTGTTATAACATTTTTATTCATCATGGCTACCACTTTATTTTTATCAAGCCATCTCTGCCTGAAGATATTTGATAACATATGTTGTGAGCGTTACGACTGTTATATGGACTAGCTAAAAGCAATAGACCAAGAAAATGTCCAAATTATCTTGGTGCCTAGCGAGTACTGTTGTCCTAGTTACTTCGAGCTTGCTGCCAACCATGGATTTTTACGAATTAAAACCAACAGACGATGTTGTAGACTTAAAATTTGGGTCTAATATGAAAATCTATATTCTATTTCTCCGGGGGCGATAACATTTAACTCATTACGAACCATTCTTTCCAAATAAGACGGCTCGTTTTCAAGGTAATGTATTCTTTTTTTTAACAAATTATTTTCGTCCAGCGCACCTTTGATACTTGCTTTCAATTTATTCTGTTCGCAAAAGCGTCTAACAAGAGATCTGTTTCCATCATTAAACGTTAGAATTAGTAAAACAATTGCAAAAGCAATATAACGTATTCTGAATTTTTTCATAGCAAAATCATCCGTCTTTACATATTCCAGTACAGAAACGAGTGAGAATGAGTTATTTTATACTTGAAAAAGCAGTCTTGCCCAAATAACTTGCTTTAGAACCTAGCTCTTCCTCAATTCTTAAAAGCTGATTATATTTACACATTCTGTCTGTTCTTGACGCAGATCCTGTCTTAATTTGCCCTGTATTAAGAGCAACTGCAAGATCAGCTATTATGCTGTCTTCCGTTTCTCCTGAACGATGCGATATAATTGCCGTATAACCTGCTTGATATGCCATTTGCACAGCAGCTACAGTTTCTGAAAGAGACCCTATCTGGTTAACTTTTATAAGAATTGAATTTGCAATACCTTTATCAATTCCTTCTTTAAATATTTTTGTATTTGTAACGAAAAGATCATCACCGACAAGTTGAAGTTTTGATTTTAAATCGTCAGTCAAAATCTTCCAACCGTCCCAATCAGATTCGCTTAAGCCGTCTTCTATGGATATGACAGGATATTTTGACAAAAGATTTTCGTAAAAAGTAATCATATCTTTTGAAGTTTTAACTTTATCTTTAACTTCTCCCTCAAGAGTATACTTACTATTCTCATAAAGTTCGCTTGCAGCTACATCTAAAGCAAAAACTATGTCTTTTCCAACCTCGTAACCTGCCGCTTTAACGGCTGCGCATATTACTTCTAGGGCTTGAGCGTTGGAAGTTAGATTAGGAGCAAAGCCTCCTTCGTCTCCTACTCCCGTCGCATATCCCTTTTCATTTAAAACTTTTTTTAAACTATGAAAAACTTCACAGCCCATTCTTAAGGCTTCATGAAAATTCCCTGCGCTTACAGGCGCAATCATAAATTCCTGCAAATCAACATTGTTGTCCGCATGTTCTCCGCCGTTAATAATATTCATAAGGGGAACAGGTAAAATATATTTATCACTTTTAATATTGTAGATTTTTCTTACATATTCATATGTGGGAAGTTTATTTGAGTCCGCTCCTGCTTTTGCGCAAGCAAGAGATACGCCTAATATTGCATTAGCTCCCAAATTACTTTTAAAATCCGTGCCATCAAGTTTTATCATTATGTCATCAATTTCTTGTTGGTTTGTTATTTCAAAGTCTACGAGCTCAGGAACAATTAATTTATTGATATTCGAGACTGCTTTTAATACTCCTTTGCCTCCAAATCTCTTTTTATCACCATCTCTTAACTCCAAAGCTTCTCTAGAACCTGTCGAAGCTCCTGAAGGAACCGCCGCTCTCCCAAAAGAACCATCATCAAGAGTCACATCAACCTCGACAGTTGGATTGCCTCGCGAATCGATAATTTCCCTTCCTGTAATTTTCTTAATTTTTGCCATAATACTAAGGACCCCCCCCTATTAGATTACTTCAAATTTTATTTATAGTTAACTATAAAAGGCTACTGTTGTTCAAGCATTTTAAAAAATCTGGTAGAAACATCTTTAGCTAGTAAGCTATTATTGGAAATAACTTCAACTTTTGTTTTGCCAGATCCTTCATCTGTTATAAAAATACCTACTTCGGTTGAATCCAAACAACACCCAAAACTCTTTGAAAAGTCAAAAGCAACCATGTACCCTTTTTTGGAATTTTCATGAACAACCCTTGCTTTAAGTTTTTCTATTATTTCCAAGCTTTTGTTAAAACAGTCTTTTTGCGACGTATTAAAAATTTTTTCGAATCGTCCAGTTTTTTCTTTTTCAAATTTTTCTACGGATAAACCAAGAAAATTTAAAAATCCGATGGAAACCTTTGCCGTAACTGCAAAACCTTTTCGTAAACCGAAATATCCTTGTGCGCCTAGACCTACGCAAATATCACCGGTATTATTCTTCATTGTTAAGCCAGCCTCATATACTCTTGTACCGCCCTTAAGACGCGTAGCGTCGATATTTTTATCTGCAATAGCCCAATTAATGTCTCCGCCAAATTCATATTCATACGCGCCGCCGCCGTAAAAACTAACCGCTGAATTTGCATTGTATAACAATTTTGTTCCAAGTCTGAGCCTTTTTGAATCTACATCAAAAAATTTAATACTCCCAACATTTTCACCTTCTTGCCGCATAAAAAAATATCTCCCATATGTATCAAGCTTGAAACTGTCATTAAATTTATGCAAGTACCCTAAACCCGCATGCCAACCAAGGCATAGGGAGCTGTATTCATCATAATGCATTCGACTGTTGGGTTGGTAAATATAAGGTTGATATATCTGATACTCAAAATCAGTTTTAACATTCCCTATATGCCCCGATAATTCGCCACGCAAATTATTTTTAAAATCAAAACGCCAAAATAAACCGCCGCCATGATACTTATTGCTGTGACCTTTTACTGATATAAATGGCAGGGGATAGTCAGATACGTCATAATTATCATTGCCATAGTTGTAAAAAGCTCCTGAGAGTAACTGTCCGCAATTTAAATCAACTCTTTTAGCAAAACCGCCAAGGAATAAAGAACTTTTTAAATCTACACCAGTTTTTGTTGTATAATCAACTTTTGTTTTATACTCAGAGTCTCCATAAGAAACTGCTCCAAAAACAGAAGAAGTGTCAGCAGAATCTTTAACAACCGACGCTAATCCTTGATCTGTCAAAATATCTGACGCTTGATTTACAAAAAGAATGCCTGCGGCGCGGGCTTTTTGAGGTACATGAAGTACGTCTGGATCTGGAACCACACGCATGTTAAGTTGTTCTGCAAGGGTCTTATTTGCAGCTGAGGTAACAAATATTACAAAAATCAATATAATATACACACAACTCTTTTGACAAAAACGCATTAAATGTTCCTGTGATAATAAAATATTCAACCTGAGTTCAATAGACTTCTTTCCAGCTATTCATACCACCAATAGATGTAAACCTTCCTATCCTTGCCTATTATAGCATATAACAAATAAATGCGAAGTACTTGTGTTTTAAATTATTGAAATGATTCTTTCGTCACATCTGCTGTATCTATACGAAAAGAATAAATCCTTTTCATGAAAAGTACAGCGTTTTATATCAAAAATATTATCAATTCCAAGTTTTTTTAATTTCTTGTAAACTATTTCTGACAAATCCAATTTATTATCTTTAAGTTTAACATTAAACCTAAGTCCTACTTCACAATTTACTTCATAACAGCAAGAGAGTATATGAGGTCCGATATAAACTTGAACTTCATTAAAATCCACGGAAAAATCTTTTTTTAATACATTAAATGTATTTTCTATTATACCACCATAAAGACCTTTCCATCCTGTATGAATTGCAGCTTTAACTTGCTCTTTCCTGCAAGCAACAAGCAAAAGCACGCAATCTGCAGTAAAAATACCAATCATCGTATTTTTATCTGCAGTAATTAATCCGTCGCAATTATCAATAAAAGTATTTTGATCGGAAGCGCCAACAATTGTTATATTACTGCCGTGCGTTTGATTTGCAAGAACTAATTTAACAGGATTTAGGTTCAATGACATAAAAAAATTATTTCTTATATTCTTATCTTTCATATTACCGGCAGTTTTAGTTGTCGTAAAATGTCTATACGAAAAATTTTTACTGAATATAAATTGTTCCATTATTTTAGAAACCTAGGTTTCCAATATGTGTATGCTGGTTTTGATGGATCTGTCTCTTCTGCCACAGACAAACTCTGCTGCGAGAAAAACTCAGGCTGCACTTCTTCGATTACCATTGCAACATCAGGTTCATCATTTTTAAAACCAGTGGCAATAATTGTAATTTTAATTTTATCATCAAGTCTATTGTCTATAGTGTGTCCAAAAAACACATGTCCGTTAATACCGTAACTTTTTATATAACCGAATATTTCCTGAAGAGTCAATGCGGAAATATTAGAATTTGTTGTTATATTAACTAGAGCTTTTTTAGCTTTTGAAATATCATAATTCTCAAGAAGCGGGCTTGTTACAGCTTTTTTTACAGCTTCTTTAACATCCACACTGGTACTTTCTCCTATACCTATTAGCGCTGTGCCGGCATTAGTTAAAATATTTCTCACATCAGCAAAATCTCTGTTGATTTCACCTGTAACAGTTACAATATCAGTGATAGCTTGAATGCTCTGCCTCAAAACATCATCTATTATCTGATAAAAAGCATCAAAGGCGACCCTTTCATTTATGACATTAAAAACTCTTTCGTTAGGGATGATAATTAAAGCGTCTGTGTATTCTTTAAGATTCTTAATGCCTTCTTCGGCTTGAGCCATTCTAACCTTACCTTCATGCTCAAAAGGTTTTGTAACAACGCCAATCGTAAGTATTCCTATCTCTCTTGCAAGTTTTGCAACTATAGGAGCAACGCCTGTTCCTGTTCCTCCACCCATACCGGCAGTGACAAAAATCATATCCGCGCCAATAATTCTTCCTTTTATTTCTTCAATACTTTCTTCGGCAGCTTGTTTGCCAACTTCAGGGTTACCGCCAACACCAAGCCCTTTTGTTATTTTTTCGCCAATTTGGAGTATATCCGGCGCTGAAGACTTTAACAAAGCCTGCGCATCCGTATTAATGGACACAAACTCAACATTACCAACATTAGCAGCAATCATTCTGTTAACGGCATTACACCCACCGCCACCAACGCCCATAATCCTAATTACCGCAGGCTGGCCTGTATTCGTTTCTTTTGAAGGCAATACTATTTTTATACTCATTTAAAAAACTTCCTCAAACCATTTTGATATTTTTGATACCACATTATTTTTCGATGATTTTTTTTGAGGGTAGATTTTTGAA
The DNA here is from genome assembly GCA_025998295.1 of Endomicrobiia bacterium. Taxonomy (GTDB): domain Bacteria; phylum Elusimicrobiota; class Endomicrobiia; order Endomicrobiales; family Endomicrobiaceae; genus Endomicrobiellum. Next base: position 10,765 of record BNVT01000014.1, on the reverse strand, counting down.
ACTGAAAAACTAGATGCTATAGCTCCTATGGCCGTAGTATACGACGAATTTGAAAGTATCTCGTAAGGGCCAAGCACTTTTTCTGAATTTGGAGAGCTTGTTCGAACGGAACAATTAAATGCCTTCTCGAAAGCTTCGGCAATACCAGAAAGCTTACTGCCACCACCTGTAAGAATTATACCGCCTGACAAAAATTCATCTCCATAATCATTCTTTTCCATAACTCCTTTTATTTCATACAAAATTCTATCTACCCTTGGAGTAATTATATCGTTTACGAGTTCAAAAGTCTCGCATTTTTTTATATTTCTGCCGTCGGCGGCTTTATATTCAAATTCTTCATTTTTAAAATCACTATATACTAAAGCAGCGCCATATCTTTCTTTGATTTCTTTTGAAACAGAATAGGCCGCTCTCAACTTATGGCCAATATCCCTTGTAATATAATCAGACCCATTGGCAAGTTCCTCAGTGTGCCTGATTATTCCATCAACATAATGTACAAAACCGGTTGTAAGTCCTCCAAAATCGATTACAAGACAACTCAATTCTTTCTCTTCTCGTGTAACTAAAATATCACTTGCTGCTAAATAGCCAAATACCCTGTCGTCATAATTAACACCAACAGAGCTCATGGCTTTAGATATATTTCCTAAATTACTGCTCGAGGCTATAAAAGTATGAACGTCAACCTCAATGTACGTCCCTTCCATGCCTACGGGATTCTGTATTCCTCTTTGCTGGTTTAAAATATACTCCTTCGGAATTATTTGAAGTATTTCCTGATCAGGCTCTATTCTTATCTGTTTTCTCGCACTTTCCAAGGCATTATCAACAGTTTCTTCCGTAACCTCTCTACTTGAATGATTTATATTGGCAACGCCTTTAGAATTTTTTGATTTTATAAAATTTCCTCTCATTGCAACAATAACACTTCCGATTTGGCAGCCAGCAGCTTTTTCTGTTTCTTCAAACGCTTTACCAATAGCAAGAGCGGCTTCCTGTATATTGATAACTGCGCCAGCCTTTATACCGTCGCAAGGTATGGAAATTGCGCTAAGAATTTTTACTAGTCTTGCTTCTTCATCACGCTCTCCGGCAACACAGCATACATGGTTGCTTCCGATATCAAGACCTGCCATAAGTGCCTTTTTGGACATTTTAAATCCTTATGCATTATAATATTTTCTCATTATATAGCCAACTAACCTCTGTATTGATGCTCATGTTGCCTTGTAGGGTAAACTAAAAGAAGAACCGACAAAGCAAACCAGCGTAGTTGTCATAATGAGTATGCCCGTGGGGCTTACCTAAAGACATGCTAATCAACCGTTTGATTTTCAACAACTGTTCCTATGTTCCTACTTTTTTGCTGGTCCATCGAGGTATTTGCATCTATTTTTTTAGTTAGCGAAAGTGCGCCAATACTAGGTCTTACAATCGCTTTTCCATACAGACAAAGTGTCATATCTATACACTCTATTTGTTTGTATTTGGCCATAGCGTCAACATAAACTTTTTGAAACTTTTCAAATTTACGAGCTAAATGTTCGGGCTTTGTCTCTCCCCAAAAAACTGTAATATTACCAGTATTGCTCTTCATAACAAAAATTATATCGTCAGCATTACTAAATTTTATCTCTAAAATATTATTAAAGAATTTTCCGCAGACAGATCTAAATCTTTTGATAAATTTTAAAAGCTGTTCTCTTTCATCTGCAGATTTACAAATAATTTGCGGGACATTCATCTTATCCATAAAACCACGCAAAGGAAAAGGCATATCGTCAAAATCTATACCAACCTTACTACCATCATCACATATTACAAATGCCTCAGGAATTCTCTCGCAAAGTCTTACTCTTACTTTTTGCCAACGGCGGTTTATTACAATGTTTTTTAATTCAGGTTTTAATTTTTTTATTCCTTCCTCGGCTTCAGATAAATTAACTTTAAGTAAATTATCTCCAATATTAAAAGGAAGAAGCTCTCTTATTTCCGATTTAGTTACATTATTAGTGCCAGAAATCTCTATATCTTTTATAATAATTTTATCGGATTTATAAGCAACTTCTAGTAGTTTTCTACCGCCAAAATAAATCAAAAAAACAATCACAAAAAATAACATCAACCGAAAAAAAAATTTAATTGCTTTTCTGTTTTTTTTCCGCAAATGCGGATAACTGCTGCTAGTATGGACAGCTTTGTAAACATATCGCTTCTTTTTTGCCATTGTCTATAATGCACTCTCTACAATTTTAAAGACTAAACTTTCAAAATCGCATCCCGCAGCTCTGCTTGCCTCCGGCAATAAAGAAGTCTCAGTCATCCCGGGAACAGTATTATTTTCAAGCGCCCATACTTTATCATTTCTATCTACAATCATATCAACGCGACATATTGCACTACATTTAAAAATTCTGTAAATTTTTTCAGCATAACTTTGCGCCATTTTATAAGCTCTACTGCTTATACCGGCAGGAATTATATGTCTTGAACCACCTTTTTGATATTTTGATTTAAAATCATAAAATTCCCCTTTTGGGACTATTTCTATAATAGGCAAAGATTTTCCATCTAAAACACCAACTGTTATTTCTTTGCCTTCTGTAAACTGTTCAATAACAATTTCTTTGTCGTACTTAAATGCTTCTTTTACTGCTGCAGCAAAGCAAGAAGCCTTTTTTACTATTGTTACCCCTAATGCCGAGCCTTGCGCAACTGGTTTTACAACGACCGGATAATTTTTTATTTCAGGAACGGGTTCAAACCTCTTTAATGTTTTCCACTCCGGCGTTAATATTCCGGTGCAGTGAAACAGTTTTTTTGAAATATCTTTGTCCATTGAAGTTGCACTTGCAAAAATACCACATCCTGTATAGGGAATACCTAGTACCTCAAGCATACCTTGAATCGCTCCATCCTCTCCTATAGAACCATGCAAAGCTATATAGGCAATATCTATTCTTTCTTTTTTTATTATCTCTGCTATACTTCTATTAACGTCTATACCGCATGCGTTGATTTTTAATTTTTGCAATGCCCTTAAGACAGCTTTTCCTGATAATATCGATATTTTTCTTTCACTGGAAAATCCTCCATACAAAACGCCTATTTTTTTGTTTTTTAACTTCGCGGTTATGTCAAAGTTTTTCATTTTATTATTTTTATTTCCGTTTCAAGATCTATACTAAATTTTTCTTTTACTTTATTTTTTATCAAATCAATTAAAGCCAAGACATCTTTTGCCGAAGCGTTACCACAATTTATTATAAAATTTCCGTGAAGTTCTGAAATTTTAGCCCCGCCGATGCAAATTCCTTTTAGACCGCTTTCTTCAACAAGTTTTCCAACGCTAAATTCTACAGGGTTTTTAAATATACTCCCGGCATTGGGTATGCTTAAAGGCTGCGTTCCCAAACGTTTTTGTATACTCTTTGAAATGGTGCTCAGGCTATCATTTTCTGTATTTCTTCTCAAGAAGAAACTAACGTTTGTAATAATACAATTTTCCAATCCACTTTTTCTGTAACCAAATACAATTTTTTCTTTATTTATAAATTCTTCGTCTAAATTTTTATAAACTTCCACACCCTCGACAGCTTCGCTTATCCATTGATATTTATTACCTGCGTTTCCGTAGATTGCACCGCCTACAGTTCCTGGAATACCTGCGACACATTCAAGTCCTGTTAAATTATTTTTCAAAGCGGTATTTACAACATTTGAGAGCAATGCTCCGCTACCGCTTATAATTTTTTCTCCCAACACCGAAATTTCTTTAAACTTCCCTGCAAGAGAAATAATTATTCCCCTGTATCCATCATCGCTGAAGAGAATATTTGTTCCACCACCTAGTACAAAATAATTACACGTAGACGCGCTTCCTAAAAAACAATTCAAAGCTTCTTTATTTGGAATTTCAATAAAAAGATCAGCAGGACCTCCAATTTTAAAAGAGCAGTGCCTGGAAAGAGGCTCGTTTTTTAGCATTTTACAACCCAAAGAGGATAATAATTTAATCAAATTAGGGTCAATAACTTTTCCCCTTTTTTCCAAACGTCTCCCGCACCTAAAGTTAACACTATGTCTCCTGGCAAAAGCGTTTTTGAAAATTTTGCTAAATCATAGAATTTTTCAGCGTTACATTTATTATTCTTAAGGCTCTTCAATATCAAATCGGAAGTTACACCTTTTATCGGTTTTTCTCCAGCAGGATAAATATTTAAAACTTTAACAATATCCGCGTCTGGAAAACTCTTGCCAAACTCGTTAAAAAGATTATTTGTCCTTGTGTATCTGTGAGGCTGAAACAAAACAATCAACCTGCGTTTAGGCCAAAAATGTTTTATTGCTTTTAAAGTTATGTCGATTTCAGTAGGATGATGACCATAATCATCAATAACGGTAATACCGTTCTTATCACCTTTTATCTCAAGACGTCTGCCGACACCGTCAAATTTATTTATTGCCTGCGCAACTAAACTAAACGGTATGTTAAGCCACAAACCCACTCCTATAGCTGCAAGAGAATTCAATATATTGTGTTTGCCGGGAGTTCTGATACAAACGTTCCCGGTCTTTTTTCCCATATAGACAACATTAAAACTTATACAATCTTTCAGTACTTTTATGTCTGAAGCTTTAATATCAGGTTTTCCGGTAAAACCGTAGGTAACATATTTTCTTGTAATCTTAGGAATTATTTCTTTTACAGCTTCGTCATCAGAACAAACTACTGCAACCCCGTAAAACGGAATACAGTTAATATGTTTAACAAAAGCTTCTTTAAGATTTTCCATATTGCCATAATAGCCTAAATGATCGTTATCTATATTCGTTACGACAGCAATAGCCGGCGAAAGTTTTAAAAATGAACCGTCTGACTCATCTGCTTCAATTACGATATAATCCCCTTTGCCAAGTCTTGCACTGGTTTTAAGATTTTTCAATCTGCCGCCAATAACAATTGTCGGATCAAGACCGCCTTCATCTAAAACAAGAGAAGTAAGAGATGTTGTTGTTGTTTTACCGTGAGTACCCGATATTGTTACGGCATATTTTAATCTCGCAAGTTCCGCAAGCATTTCCATGCGTGGTATGACGGGAATTTTATTATTTAGCGCAGCAACGACTTCATGATTACGTTTGCTCACAGCTGCTGAAGTTACAATCAAATCGGCAGACTTTATATTTTTCGCATTATGTCCAATATAAATTTTTGCTCCTATATTTTTAAGGTGATCTGTAACATCCGTCTTTTTTAAATCAGAGCCTGAAACAGCGTATCCTAAATTTATTAGCACTTCAGCTATTGCAGACATTCCTGCCCCGCCAACACCCACAAAATGTATATTTTGATTTTTTCGAAACATTTCTTTATTTAATCCTTTCGTTTTTTGAAGTATTGCGCGCTTACGGTTGTGGTAATCCCGCCGCGTACTCTGAATTCAATATCTATAGACATTTCTTTAGGCCGCACAATTTTAACTAAATCATTGAGAATACTATTTACAACGCTTTCGTGCACCATTCCTACCATTCTATAAGACTGCAAATACAACTTTAAAGATTTTAGCTCTACTACTTTGTTATCAGGAGTATAATTTAGAACGATATATGCAAAATCAGGAAGTCCCGTCCAAGGACAAAGACAAGTGAAGTCTTCTGTTTCAATACAAACATTTATGTCTTTGCCTATATATTCGTAAGGCATTGCTTCAAGTAATGATGGTGTAACTTTCTCAAAAACAGGTAATTTACTATCCATATAAGCCTCCTAAACCTCTACTTTGCATATTTTAGCATTTTCGTAAATTTTCACACAAGAAAAATGTCCTTACGTATGGAAAAAGTTTTTTTTGAGGTGACCGGTCTTAGATTTAAGCAGATTCAATGGGCCATAGTAAATTAATTGCTAAACTGTTGCCCCGCAAGCAAGCCGTGGCACAAACCGCTTAAAGTAGTAGAATTAGGCTATGGAAACGCTCAAAAAGAAGGACAGCATAGTACATATAAGATACACTGTCATTTTGTAACGCCCATAAAGCATAGAAAAGCTATATTTGGAATTTAGAGCGTTGTAATAGCCTAATTTGAATAACAAAAGAAATTTAATAACGCTACAAACAATAGAGTTTGGACAAGAACAATCACAGCTCTTCAATTTTCACTGCTGATACCGCACAGAGCAAGCTGCGCTGAGGTTCATTTGCTGATCTAAAAAACTTTACTTTAATAATAGACCTCTTGCATAACTAACACATAAAAGTACAATAGAAGTACTATGAAACAAAAAAGAAAGCAGTTAGGTCAGATGTAATGGATTTAGTATTAATGGGAGTAAAGAAAGGAACATTTGATAAAACAAAGGATAGCAAGGAGAGAAGAAAAGATAGGGCAAGGAGTGGGAGCAAAGCAGATACAGGATTTAAGAGGACTTAGGCAAAATGTCCCTTAAGAAACAATTTGTTAAAAGGTTCAAAATAGTCTAACAGAATAGATAAGTAATAGCAGAAGACGCTTTGGATTGCGATTTAACTCCAAGTTGCAGGTATTTGTAATTCTAAAGTTTAATACTTAAGTTATGCGGGAGAGTTATGCGGGAGATCTGATGTCTTTAAAAAGTCCAAAAGAAATGATAGAATGTGGTGCAGCCATAGTATAGATATTTTTCCAAACTCATGATTTGAAATCTTGCCTTTTTGTTTATCTTTGCTAGACTTACGACGTTTTACAAGTCGTAGCAGCTAGAGACTTTGACGATAGAGATTTCAACATTAACAACTCTGGATTGCTTTGTCGGTTCTTTTTTAGTTTACCATCAAATGTCTTTTGAATCGTCAGCTTGCCGCAAGGCAACACCGGGCACAAGTGATAGTTTGGAAAAATCTAATGCGAAAAATTTATAAAAAAGGACTATAGAATTTTGACCTGCTTAAAGGTTCGAATTTTAAATGAGATTATGAAAAGAAATGATGTAAGAAATGTTGCTATCATAGCACATGTAGACCATGGCAAAACAACTATAGTTGATTCTCTATTGAAATTTTCAGGACAGTTTATCGTTAAAAGTGATGAAGCTCAGGATATGGTTTTGGATTCTAATCCTCTTGAAAGAGAAAGAGGCATAACTATTTTGGCAAAATGTACTTCTGTAAACTATAAAGGAAACACCATAAACATAGTAGATACTCCTGGACATGCTGATTTTGGTAGCGAAGTAGAAAGAGTTTTAAAAATGGTTGACGGTGCAATACTTATGATTGACGCGGTTGAAGGTCCCATGCCACAAACACGTTTTGTTTTAAGGAAGGCTCTTGCCTTGGGATTAAAGCCTATCGTTATTATCAACAAGATGGACAGATCTAATGCGACTCCAAGCACTGTTGTCGATAATGTTTTCGATTTGTTTATGAAACTTGGTGCAACAGACGAACAACTTGATTTTCCAATTCTCTATGCTTCAGGACGGGAAGGCTGGGCAAGCACAACCATGGAAAATAGGGGAATGGACATAGAACCTGTTTTTATAACAATTTTATCTCATGTTTCGCCACCGGAAGCAAATATCGAAAAACCTCTTCAAATGCAAATAACAATGCTCGGTTATAATAACTTTTTAGGCAATGTAGGCATAGGCAGAATTTTAAATGGTGTTGTAAAAAAAGGTCAGACCATAGCGCTTGTAAACGATATGAATATAAATTCCCCTAAAATTACAAAAGCGGTGCGTATAGACAAATTTTATGGACTCGGAAAGCAAGAAGTTGAAAATGCGCAAGCAGGAGATATAGTGTCCATAGCCGGTCTTGAAGGCATAGAAGTGGGCGACACAGTGTGCAGTATTGACAATATACTTCCACTACCAAAACTTTCTATAGACGAGCCTACGGTTTCAATGAATTTTCTTGTAAATAACTCACCTTTTGCAGGACGCGAAGGTAAATTTTTGACAAGTAGACATATAAAAGCACGTCTTGAGAAAGAGGCACAAACAAATGTTGGCTTAAAAGTTGAGACTTTGGAAGGAGAAGGAAGATTTAAAGCCTCGGGAAGAGGAGAGTTGCATTTAACTATTCTAATTGAAACCATGCGCCGCGAAGGTTTTGAGCTTTCAGTTTCAGCTCCTGAAGTTATATACAAAGAGAAAGATGGAAAGATTTACGAACCAACGGAATTTCTTACTTTAGATATAGAAAGCCAGTATCAAGGAGCTGTTTTTGAACTTGTCGGCAAAAGGGCTGCAAAGCTTGAAAATATGGTCAGCGAAGGCGAAAATAGAATACGTCTTGAATACATAATACCTTCTAGAGCTTTAATAGGTTTTAAAAATGAGTTTTTAACTAACACACGTGGGCAGGGAATTATGCATCATAGCTTCTATGATTATCTACCTAAGGTCAACGTTGCAGATTTAAGAATAAACGGAGTTTTTATAGCAAAAGAACAGGGCAAAACTACAGCTTACGCATTAGATAGTTTACAAACCGGCGGACAGCTCTTTGTAGAACCCGGCGTTGAAGTATATGAAGGAATGATAGTAGGACAAAATTCCAGAGAAAACGATTTGGTCGTAAATCCGTGTAAGTTAAAGAAGTTGAGCAATATGAGAAGCAAAGGATCCGATGATGCTGCAATGCTTACGCCTCCCAGACTTATGAATCTTGAGCAATCTATTGAGTATATTGCCCAAGACGAACTTGTAGAAATTACTCCAAATTCAATACGTTTAAGAAAAAAGATTTTAAACCATCTGTTAAGAAAACGTTCTTCGCAAAATGAATCTGAAGAATGAAATTTAAGCTAACTTGAAGGAAAAACTTATGAAAAAGCTTTCAGTTGCACTTGCAGTATGTTGTGGTGTAGTGTCTCAATCTTTTGCAACAGAAGTTGAATTATCAAAAAATCCATTAAAAAAAGACAGTATTACATTTAACACAGCATATCTCAACGGACAATACACAAATAAACAGTTGGTAAATTTTGGCTTAGAGTTTATAAACACAACAGACAGAATCCTTAAAAATGTTCAAGAACAGAGAACAACAGCAGAAATAATCGCTTCTAGTGTTATATTATTCTATTGTGATAACCAAGTTGTAACTGCACTGCATGAAACTGGACACGGCTTAAGATCAAAATCTTATGGCCTAGATTATCAACTTTTACATAACTGCTACGACTACGACAAATCTCGCTTTAAAAAAGATGAAAACTTTTTTAAATTTTTTCTTGGAGAATTATTTAACATAAAAAGAGCGGGATGTCTTACAAACCCCGAACAAATGGAAGGCTTGGGAAAATCTTTGGATGAGAGTTCTGCCTACAATGGTTTAATTATCTCGTGTGCCGTGGAATGAATAATCAAGTACAACTTGCTGAAAAAATCAGTGATGATATTTATTCAAAAAAGAAAAAGCCCGGTCTGTTCTCCTATGCGATGTATTTAAAAAACAGATGGAATCCTATTTCGTATGACTACAATGCAAAAGAATCTGGAGATGATCCTTTTGATATACGGTGTCATTTCGAACAAAGAGGCGAAAATAATTTTAAAAAAGGGGCAATAAGCAAAGCTGGATGGATATCTTTGTTACTAAGCGCAACAACGTACTCTGCGTTTACGGATAAACCTCTCCAGTTTCATGGTTTTAGAATTCCTGATGTTTTTCCTTACATAACAAAAAGAGGTATGTCTTATAAGGTTGTCAGTGGATACGAAGTACGCAATGGTTTAAATTTAATATTTGGTTTGGAAAGAGCATTCAAAATAGAACCTGCGACTGAATGTAGTTTAGGTATTAGTCACCACATGATAGATAACAAATTCCCCATATCTTACAACGGCATAGTTACTTTTGGGCAAGGATTTGATTTTGAAGCATCATGTTCTATTCCGCTTTCAAAAAGTTTTTCCCTAGGCGCCGGTTGTGAAATATATTCTGTAAAAAGTTTGCAGGGGCAAAGAAATGCAACGACAAATATGAAAGAAAACAACGGTTTCAGCAAGAATTTCTTTGCTTCTGTGTCTTATAGATTTTAAGTTCACAAGTTCAAGCAACTAGGGCAACATCAGGACAAGCGCATGAAAAAGGTCCCTTGAAGCAGCTGGTTTTAGACTCGAAGCGAATTCCATATCTGACAGATACGGAAAGCCTTTGGATTTTTGAGATTTAATTCAAAACTTGGAATACGCAATTTTACAACAATTGTTAATAATGACTAATAATTTGCCCATAACAACAGCAACAATAGCAAGCATTTTTGAGTTTAGCGTTATTTGTTAGTTTTTCAAAAGAAGGCTTTTAAGGCATTGTTGGATTTAATAGCAACCAAAGCGCACATAAACAGCATTCGTTTAACAAGTGTCATCCAAGAGAAGTTCTACGCCTTTTGAAAGTCTTACCACTTTCATTTGCGCAAAGGAGCAATACAAGCTAAAGCAGCAATTTCTCTTGCAATTAGCTTTGTAATTTTGGCATTACTGCTAATAAGGTCATTAGACCTCTTGCATAACTAAGTATTAAATTCAAGAATACAAATACCTGCAACCCAAGTTAAATCGCAGTCCAAAGCGTCTTTTGCTATTACTTATCTATTCTCGAGACTATTTTGAACCTTTTAACAAATACTTTGATATTTTCCACTATAATCCTTTTTGATGAAATCTCCCTATTTAACTCTTTATCTTCTTTTGTCACTCGAGTGTTTCTTTGATCTCTTTTTGGGAACTAGTGTGTTTGTATGCATTCTGTCAAGCCCT
>BNVT01000013.1 GCA_025998295.1 Endomicrobiia bacterium | reverse complement strand
AGGGCTTGACAGAATGCATACAAACACACTAGTTCCCAAAAAGAGATCAAAGAAACACTCGAGTGACAAAAGAAGATAAAGAGTTAAATAGGGAGATTTCATCAAAAAGGATTATAGTGGAAAATATTAAAGTATTTGTTAAAAGGTTCAAAATAGTCTCGAGAATAGATAAGTAATAGCAAAAGACGCTTTGGACTGCGATTTAACTTGGGTTGCAGGTATTTGTAATTCTAAAATTTAATACTTAGTTATGCAAGAGGTCTAGTTATTTACTAAAATCTTTAAAATAATATATTGTAATGCATATGTAAACGACAACAAAACACAGGAGAAATTGTAAATGAAACTTACATACCATCAATCCAAAAGCAACAGATCACTAAAAGCAATAAGTGCAATTGTTTTATTTGGTTTTTTATGTTTAAGTTCGTGTGATAAAAAGAACGCTTTTCTTGTAAACAGAAGGATTGCTACTCCAGAGAGAGTAGAAGAAATAAAAGAAAGAGAAAAGGCAAAAGAAGCAAAAAGAGAGAAGCAAAACGAAAAGAAGAACAAGAAGAAGCAGAAGCAAAACAAAAAGAAGACGCAGAAGCAGAAAGAGGTGAATCATCATCTTCATCAAGTAACTCGCTAAGCTCATCATTTGTTACACCAGATAATTTTGATACTCTAGAGTTGTATACTGATGAGACCGATGAGCATTGCAGCTATCTAACCGATGCTACCGACGGACAAAAATTAGCACTTAATATACGAGATAATAAAAATATGTTTTTGACGCCTGACGCTTACAGGTCTGACATCAGTAAATTACTACTCGATTCGTATTATATACGTGTCGATCTTGATGAAGCCAAAACAAATGATAGGATACTTGTGCGCTTATTCAGGAAAGTTGGTATTGATATTGATTCTATGCATGAACAACAATACGTAGGGTGGGCATACTTCAAAAGGTCAAATGACGACCCGCGTAAATGGACTTTGGAGGGCAAGCTAAATCAAGCAAATTCAAGCAGTTCGAGTTCAAGATCCTTGCCAATTAGTTCGCCAAACTCATCATTTGTTACACCAGATAATTTTAGGACTCTAGAGTTGTATACTGATGAGGTCAATAGACGATGCAGCTATCTAACCGATGCTACTGACGAACAAATAGCAATTGACTGTCCTATGGGAGCTACTGGATTGGTGACTGACAGCAGTAACTTACCACCCTATTCGTATTATGTAAGTATCGGTGTTGCTGGGGGGTGCTCGAGTGGAATTGATGTAAAACATGTGTTTTTACACATGAAAACTCCTAATTATGATGATTATTTTGATAAAAATCTTATAACACATTGTGCAGTCTTAAAAAGATCAAATGACGACCTCCGTAAATGGACTTTGAAGGGCGATATAAATGTAGTATTTACTGGACCAAAACCAACAACATCACCAGAATCAGCAACAGCGTCAACATCAGTGACAATGCCACCAGTAGCAGTACATTCATTAAGTCCAAATAGTCCAATTTCGAGTAGTTCAAGCTCAAGTCCAAGCAATTCAAACTCAAGTAGTCCAAGTTCATCTTTGAGTCCAAGTTCAACCCCAGCTGGATTTAGCCGTAGCCCCGACAGCTCTGTCGAAGCTCTCTCTGATAACACCGTCCCCTACAAACTCTTCTCCGACCTCGCCTACGCCGCCATCACCTCCGACGACATCAATATAGCTGTACGGTCCGCCGCCGCCGACGCCCGCAGCAGCAGCGACGCCGCCGCCCTCGTCACCATCGCCCTCGACGGCGCTCTTAAAGCCTACACCAACGCCGCCGACGACGCCCGCAACGCCCCCGCTAACAACATTGACGCCTCCACCTACGCTTACAACATCTACGACCACCCTCCCATTCACATCGTCTCCATGTACGCTGATAGCACCCATATCGCCGCTTGCTATGCCAATACCTATGCCAATCGAGCCGAAGCCTTTGCTGCCGTCGTCGCCGCCGACGCCGACACCGATGCTGTCAAGATCGCCGCCTGCACCAACGCCAACAACGCCCGTGCCTACGCCCTCGCCGCCAAAGCCGCCTACGACGCCGCCAGATTCGCCAGATATTGCACATTGGCTTTTGTCGGTGTCGCTTCCAAATACGACATCGACGCCCTCAACGACGCCGCCACCGACGCTCACGTCTCCGCCGCTAGCGCCTCCGCCGCTCTCGCCAACGCCCACGATGATGCTCAAGATCAAGACAAACAAGATCAAATCAACTACATTTTGCACGCCTCCGACGAACTTATCAAAAAAGTCAAAGAGTTAGAGAAGCTTTTTGACGACTGGGAAACTCAAAAGTTTGGTCCAGAATGTATTATTTGCTTTGGGAGGGCTAATAATCACATAGAATGTTCGCATTGTCACCAACAATTTTGTCTCAATTGTATAGCCAGATCCTTGAAAGAGAAGAACAACTGTCCTCACTGCAGAAAAAAAGACCCACTAAGTAAAACTGATCGTCTTCTTTGTCTCCATAAATCATCGGATTCATCTACGAATGGTCAGTGGACTCCTACATTCTCCAGCAAATACTACGAGGTCGACAACGCCCTCGACGCAGACACCGCTAACGACTACCGCACAGCCATCACTAACGCTAAAAGCCTCGAAGAAGCCGAACGCATCGAAGCCGCCTTCGCCACCCGCTTCGCCGCCGCCGAGGCCTTCCTCAACAATGCCCACAGCTACTTCGTTCGTGACACCGACGACGCCGACCATGCCCACGTTGAAGACGACGATGCCCACGTTGAAGACGACGAAGACGACGAAGACGCCGCCGCCATCTTCGACAGTCTCATATGGGACTGACTTCCGCACCGCCACTGACATCTTTGCCAAGTGCCCCGACACCGCCATTACCAAACAACAGTTCGAAGATGAATATAAAAAAGCCTTCGACGCCTTTGCTAAAAAATCAAAGACTTAAAAAGAGGTATTTTTATAATCGATAAAGTCAAAAAAACTAAAGTGTTAGTTGTCAAAGTCAACGTCCTTGCGACTACTGCACATTACACCTACTTTAGACCGCGCAAATTAATCCATATTGTCTTATTTACATGTGCAATGTTTAAAAAGATTTCTATAATACTTGAGGATGTCGCCACCAATTTCACCACGATTGAATATCCAAATTGTTTAGCGCACTACGTATAACAATACTCCTACGCAGCTTTGCAGTTACAAGGAGCTATCGCTGCGGGGTATATTTCTGGGTAGAGCAAACCACCTTTGTTCATTAAACCTCCTGCATAACCAACACATAAAAGTACAATAGAAGTACTATGAAACAAAAAAAGAAAGCAGTTAGGTCATATGTGTAATGGATTTAGTATTAATGGGAGTAAAGAAAGCATTTGATAAAAGAGTCAAGGATAGCAAGGAGAGAAGAAAACAAGAGAGAAGAAGAGAAAAGAAAAGATAGGGCAAGTAGGTGAGCAAAGAGAAAATTGAGTATAGAAAAGATAGTAAAGATGATGTTTGAATACTTTAGGGCAATACCCGAACGTATTATCAGACTTTAAGACAGTTACAATACATACTACTAGATTAGACATCCAATGTCAGTAAAAGTTGTGGACAATAGACATATGGTATGTAAGAAGAAGTATTAACAAGTAGTGGGGAATATGCGAGATGAGAATAGGTATTGTTAAACAAAGCACTAGAAGTAGAAGTAGCAGTGATTGTGCTGCAATTGATACAAAGACTTCAAAAACAGCAAAAGTGGCAAGCTAAAAGAATAATAGACATACAATAACCGTTGGTAGTAGTGGCAATTAAAGATAAGTAAGTAATATGCGCATAGATAATAGGGCAAGGAGTCTTCTATTGTACTTTTATATGTTAGTTATGCAAGAGATCTAATATAATTCTTACCGCTACATTCCCATTTTATAGTTATGTATATATTTCCTAATAACCCCTGATTGTACGAAAATTTTTGCCATTTAGGTTCTCTTCTCATCTCTTTTTGCTCTTTTTTCAAGCAATCTGCTTAGACTAGTGTTCCTGCCGAGCATTAGAAGTATAGTTTGCGATCAGTTCTTTTTCAACCAGTTCTCCTAAATCCCTGTTCATAAATTTAAAATTCTTTACCCAATTATTATTTTTTTTATTGGAAGGCCATGCAATCCATAATTTGTCCTTTGTCTGCATAATACGGCATTCAACTTCAATATCATCATCAAAAATCACAGACGCAAAAGCTTTTATTGTTCTATGATTTTTAAAAATTGAAAATTTATTTACTTTAAATGAAGTGTTTTTGGTTTTTGATGATGTTTGATTTTGCATTAGGAATTGACGAGATACTGGCGGAAATCTCTTTTTAAAATAGCAAATTGCTTATACACTTTACCTTTACCGGTGTATACAGGGAATTTAATATCATTATTTTCAAAAAGTATATTCAAAATCTTAATATCTCTATTTAAAACAATACCAAACGACCCTTTGTTTTGTAAAATTTTTGTAACTTTTAAATCAGCATAGACAGAAGTGTAAAATACAATAGAAAAAATTAAAACCAATATTGAAATTTTAATATGATATGAATGAGCTGTCATTTTTTATATCTGCAATAATTGCTTTTTACCTTAATATTTTTTCAAGAGATTCAACGTAATGCAAAAGATTAGGATTATATTTCTTAAGAGTCTCTAAACCTGAAATTAAAAATCTCTCTTCGATGTTCTTTTTCCCTTTAGGGACAGGTAGAATTTTTGGAATTCCTAATTTTCTGGCAAGATTTGGGGAAATTTTTACAATATCTAAAGATAACTTAGGAGCAATGTATTTTATATCTATTCTTCACCTCCAATGCCTTGCTCCATACGAAGCAAAGAAACCAAATCTTCGGTATCAAACAGCCAGAGAGGTTCGTATCTTATTTTTTGTTTTTCTTCATAGTCGTCCAATACAAGCTTAAATTCCTCACTCGTTTTTGTTTTACATTGTGCCGTCTGTTCCTGAAAGCTTGGCAGATATACAAAGATTATAAGTTCAATTATCGCTGTCATGGTAAAGTACAAAACGCTCAGCATAAAACATCTCACCACAGTTGTGGTAAGGGCAAAACACAAAATTTATTTCTCCTGCCATCAATGCTTCTTTAAGCTCAGGATTATCAACAGTGCTTGTAGCACAAAACAACTCTACATCAAAGGGACGCCCTTTATGGCATTTGTTTTCTTCAAGATTTTAAATCGTCACGGGCAAATGTTACCAAATTGTATAAAAGTTTATCAATTAAACCTAAAGTTAAAATTTGCTGTTGTGCTTGCGAATTTGAATACAGTCAACTAACTTTTAACCCTATATTTTATCAGCAATTACTTGCGTCTTTTCCTGTTTCTCTTTCATACCGAAGCATCTTTATCTTTTTCTTTATTCCGCCTGCCGCAGAATAGCCGCCCATTTTTCCATCACTTCTTATAACTCTATGACAAGGAATTATCGGAGCAAACGGATTTTTACTTAACGCCATACCAACAGCCCTAGACGCCATGGGTAATTTTATCCTTTTTGCAAGCTGTTTATAAGTTAATGTTTTTCCTGCAGGAATCTTAAAGCAAGCTTTCCAAACTTTTACATAAAAACAAGGATAGCATTTCATTTTTTCGATAATACTTGATGGTATTTTACTTTTCATGACTATACTCCAAACTCTTTTGCCCTAAGTTTTCTGTGATAACTTACGGCAAATCTGTGAGATTCATCCCTTACTGATTGCAAAAGCTTTAAAGCTTCGGAATACTTGCTTAAAACTAATGCTTTATCTTTATCAGGCAAAAAAATTTCTTCATTCTTCTTAGCAAGCGAAATTATAGAAATCTGTATTTGAAGTTCCTTCAATGCACTCACAGCGGCTACAAGCTGTCCTTTTCCTCCGTCAATCAAAATCAAATCTGGCAGTTTTTCATCTTTTCTTATTAATGAAGAGTACCTCCTGTAAACAACTTCATGCATACTTGCAAAATCATCCGCCCCTACAACCGTTTTAATCTTAAATCTTCTATAATTCTTTTTATCGGCAATACCGTTTTGAAACCTAACCATAGAAGCCACGGCATTTGTACCCTGTATGTTTGAATTATCAAACCCTTCTATTACAGCCGGCGGATGTTTTAGTCCTAGAACATTTTTTAATTCATTTACACTGTTTGCTCTTTGTACAGACTGGTTTATATCATCTTGCGTAATTTCGCTTATCATAACTCTTTCCGACATATTTTGAAGAGCGTAAAGCCTGTCTCTTATCTCTTTTGCCTCTTCATAACGCATATTCTCGCTTAAGTTGAACATATACGATTCCCATTCATTTTCAAGTTTCTTAAATTTTCCATTTAAAAACAACTCAACATCTTTTATTTTTGCTTTATAATCTTTCGACGTAATTTTACCAAGACATGGACCGTAACACATTTCCGTATGATAGTAAAGACATGATTTAACTTTTTTTTGTTCAGGCAACGATCCTTCCAAAATAAGCATCTTACACGTACGAATTTTAAAAAGTTTTACAAGCCAGCGGGTAAGTTTTTTTATATAAAAAATTTGAGGATACGGACCAAAATATAAAGCGTTTCCATTAAGTTTTTTTCTCGTAAGTGTTAAACGTGGAAAGTCTTCATCAATAGAAAACTTGATATATGGATAAGATTTATCATCTTTCCACATGGAATTAAAGTACGGCTTTATCTTGTTTATTAACTGTCTTTCAATTATCAATGCTTCTCTTTCAGATGTGCATAAAATATAATCAATTTTACGCATTGCTGTAATAATGGTTGTAGATTTTGAATTTATATCAGCATTAAAATACGACGACAGTCTGTTTTTAAGACTTTTAGCTTTGCCTATATATATGACATTACCTATTCCATCGCACATTATGTAAACACCTGGCAGTTTAGGAATCTGTTCAAGTTTTTTATTTCCAGAGTTTAGCATGCTAAAATTATATCATATTCCTTACATGAGGGGATTATTCTGGTTTTGGTTACGACATTAAAAACTTGGGTGTCTTTAAATTATCATTTTGTCAGTACTCCAAAATACGCTACAAATGCTGAGGGGCAGGATCGAACTGCCGACACCAGGTTTTTCAGACCTGTGCTCTACCGACTGAGCTACCTCAGCACACCAAGAAAATGTCTAAACCATTCTACGCCTCTCAGAAAAAAACTTTTAATTCCATCGTTGCCCAACTGCTTTGAAACTGCTAAATTTCAAATATTAACAATGACGACGGATTGCTCCATCGCTTGAATTTTATCCTTGAATGTCTTAAGTCGTGAGTTCCATGCAAGATGACGCAGGCAAAAGAGACCTAATTACTAGTCCACATTCTAACATTTTAATATTTTAAAATCACTAGCCTGTAAAATCTCATCAAGACAAACATACGAAAGAAGTTTCATAGTTTTACAGATTTTCGTATTTACCATGCCGAATTATGTTTTTAATAAAATTTACTACTGCCATTTTTCTTTAACATTTATACACGCATCTTTCCTACTACGGAAGTGAAGCTTTAGACTGCTTTGTCATTTCATTCCTTACAAAGACAACACAATAGCGACAATCCTCTCGTCATTTTTTATCATCAACAATTTCTGCGTCGACAACTTTTTCTTCATTATTAGACGCCTGCTGAGTATCACCCTGAGGTTGCCCTTGTTGTGTAGAGCTTTGAGTATTTTGGGCTTGTGAAGATTTATATACTGCTTCAGCAAGTTTGTGAGAAGCTGTTGTTAATGCTTCCTTTGTTGATTTAATTGCAGCTATATCACTACCTTTTAGAGCATCTTTTGCAGCAGTCAATGCCTGTTCTATTGCAAGTCTTTCATCAGAAGAGACTTTATCGCCATGTTCCTTTAGACTCTTTTCAACAGAGTAAACAAGATTATCCGTTTCATTTCTTACTTCAATCTCTTCTTTGCGCTTTGTATCTTCAGAAGCATACTGCTCGGCTTCCTTAACATATTTATTTATATCATCTTTTGAAAGCTTTGTTGACGATGATATTTTAATTGACTGTTCTTTACCTGTTCCTTTGTCTTTTGCTGAAACATGTAAAATACCGTTTGCGTCTATATCAAAAGTAACTTCAATCTGAGGGACTCCTCTTGGCGCAGGTGGTATTCCGTCGAGCATAAACTTGCCAAGTGATAAATTATCTTTTGCCATAGGTCTTTCACCCTGAAGAATGTTGATTTCAACACCGGGCTGATTATCTGCAGCCGTTGAAAATATCTGAGAACGCTTGGCGGGGACCGTAGTATTTCTGTCTATCAAAGTGGTTCTTACGCCACCCATAGTTTCGATCCCAAGGGTAAGCGGAGTAACATCTAAAAGAAGAATATCTTTAACATCTCCGGTTAATACTGCTGCCTGAATAGCCGCTCCAAAACACACGCACTCCATGGGATCTATTCCACGTTCAACTTTTTTCCCCACATGATCTTCAACAAATTTCTGAACGATAGGCATTCTGGTAGGTCCGCCAACTAAAATAATTCTTGTAATTGTTTCAGCCGTAAGTTTTGCGTCTTTTATGGCTTGATCTAGCGATGCTTTGCATCTTTCAACAATAGGTCTTACAAGGTTTTCAAGAGTTGCTCTTGTAAACTTCATGTCCAAATGTTTAGGACCCGAGGCATCAGCAGTTATAAATGGAAGGTTGATATCGGTTTCAAAAACGTTTGAAAGTTCTATTTTTGCTTTTTCAGCAGCTTCTTTTAAACGCTGTACCGCCATTTTATCGTTGCGTAGATCTATTCCGTTTGTCTTTTTAAACTCTTTGGCAATATAATCGATTAGAGCATTATCCATATCGGTTCCGCCAAGTTGCGTGTCGCCTGAAGTTGAAAGAACTTCGAACGTACCTTCAGCACCCATCTCCATAATGGTTACATCGAGGGTTCCGCCGCCGAGGTCAAAAACCAATATTTTCTGCTCTGAACCGACCTTATCTATACCATAAGCAAGCGAAGCTGCTGTGGGCTCGTTAACAAGTCTTACTACTTCAAGACCAGCGATTGCACCTGCATCTTTTGTAGCCTGCCTCTGATTATCGTTAAAATATGCAGGTACAGTAATAACTGCCTTTGATATGGTTTCGCCCAAGTAAGCCTCAGCGTCCATTTTAATTTTCTGAAGAACGAAAGCTGAAAGCTGCTGAGGTGTAAACTCTTTATCATATGCACTGTATTTGTGATCTGTTCCCATTTTTCTCTTAAAAGCGCTTATAGTTCCTTCCGTATTTGTAACTGCTTGTCTTCTCGCAGGCTCGCCAACTAAACGTTGGTGGTCATCTTTTGTAAATGCAACATAAGAAGGAAAAGCCTTACCGCCTAATGTTGTACCTTCAGCCGAAGGGATAAGAGTAGCTTTGCCGCCTTCCATAACGGCTGCTGCAGAATTTGATGTTCCTAAATCGATACCGATAATTTTTGCCATATACTTCCCCCTGTGTTAATTATTTTCATTTCCAGTTTCAACTTTATTATTTTTTGCCACTTTAACTTTTGCAACTCTTAAAAGCTTACCTTTCATTTTATATCCCTTTTGGTAAACTTCTAAAACTTTACCATCTTCTTCATCACTTTCGGTGTAATCTAGAGCTTCGCATACATTAGGATTAAACTTATCGCACTGTATTTCTTCAATACCTTCTTCCCTCAACATCTTTGCAAATTCTTTGCTTATCATTTCGAGACCGACTACTACGCTTTTCATGCTGTTGCCTGTTTTTGCGCTTTTTAAAGCCTGCTGTAATACATCATCAATATTAATTTGTTTTATAAGAATTTCTTCTTTTCCCGACTCCAAATAGGCTATCTTTTCTTTTTCGGATCGTCTTCTGTAATTTTCGAAATCAGCTTTAAGCCTTACAAGCTGATCGTAATAATCTTGAGCTATTTTTTTTTGATCTTCAACAGACTGCTTTAAAGTTTCAACCTCAGATATCTCTTCGTCTCTTGCCTTGCCGCAGCCGCAGGTTTGGCCATCTTGTTCGTTTATAACTTCCTCTGTTTCATCGTTCATTAAAATATCCCCCCTCCCTATCGCTCTTTGTCTTTAAAAAATTTGCTCAGCATTTCAGAAACACGACTTACAAGCAACATCATTTTTTGATATTCCATACGTTTAGGTCCGATAATTCCCAAAACACCTACAGGCTGTTCGCCGTTTTTATACACGGTAGTTATCATGCTCAAATCTTTTAACCCTTTAAATATGTTTTCAGAACCTATTTTTACATTTATTCCTTTGCTACCAAAATCTTTGCTTATAATCTCTATCAACCTTTCTTTATCTTCGTTAAATTTTATAAGCGATTTTGCAGACTCAAAATCGTTAAAATCAGGAACTTCCATCACGTTAGACGTGCCACCTATGTATACATCATCCTGTATATTGTAAAAAACATCGCTTATTTTCTCAGCTATCCTTAAAATCTCCAACTCACTTTGCCTAAAATCTCTTATTTCCAAAACAATTCTTTTATTTGCCTGCGCGACAAACACCCCTCTTAATTTCTCATTTAAAAAGTTTCTCAGTTTGCTTAGTTGCCCTGATGCAAGAGAAGCTGTTATTTTTTTATGTTTTATCATTCCGCTTTGAGTAAGCAATACCACTAAAAGTTCATCTTTTGCAATTTGCACAAGCTCAATGTTTTTTATTTCGTCGTACTGAGCTTTAGGTGCCATAACAAAACCGGTATATTGGGAAAGACCCGATAAAATACGCGAAGTTTCCAAAAGAAGGGCTTCTATTTCATTATATTTTTGTTTGTACTCTTTTTTCATTCTCTCTTCTTCTTCTACGGCAAATCTCTGCAACTTTACAAGATTATCAACATAGGATCTATAACCCTTATCTGTTGGAATTCTGCCAGCAGAGGTATGAGGATGTGTAAGATAACCCTCTTCTTCAAGATCTGCCATTAGATTTCTAACAGCAGAAGGAGAAAAATGAATATTGTACTCCTGTGTTAAAACGTTTGAACCTACAGGCTTACCTGTTTTAATATAATGATGTATAATAGCGCTTAATATTTTAGTCTTTCTTTCTTTTAAAACTTCCAGTACTATGTGCCGCACTTTACCCTCTTATAAAGTTATTTTGGCAATCAATATATCTTAGCACTCGCATTACTAAAGTGCCAATACTCTACCACTATCATTAATTTATGTCAAGTATTTTATATAAAATTGGCTTAAAGTAACAGACCAAGAAAATGTATAAATTATCTTATCTTGGCATCCAAGAAGGTCTTTTAATTCTAATTGCTTAGCTGCTTGAATTTGCCGTCCGCGGCTCTAGCCAACTTATCCCAAAGCCTATTTGCTTAACTCACCCCAAACTCTTATCAACATCATTTTTATGTTATTCGTCTTAGCCCAATTCCTGTTTTTGGTCCTAATGCTATAGTCAAATCAATTTAAGTTGTATCGTATTGTAGTTTCAAAAGATGTGATCAACTTGTTATAAAAATCTTCTGTTTCCTGTCACATACCTTTTACTTTTTTGAATTGATGCATTGTCCAGTATCAATAATTTACCCTTTTTCAACTTTTGGTAACAATACCTCTTGTAGCCAAACACAGAAAACATCTATACCCTTAAAATATCCAATTCCTGTTATTTTCTTATTACAAAGTCCTCCTGTAATCAAGTCACTTTAAGTTGTACAGTAACAAAAAAAGAAGATAAGTTTTTATCAAAAAGCAAGAAACACAGGTTCTTTTGTCACTGCTGCAAAAACGCAAGTTATGTTAAAACATGCGCTATAGCGCAACTTAAAATGGTTTGACTGCAATATTGAAATCTCCATAGGTCTTATTCTAACGCTCGGTTTATAGTTTTTCCAAGGTCTTTTTTCTCCACTTTTTTAAAATGGTTTTAAATTTTGCCAGAGTATTGCAGAGTCACATCATAATGTATTACAATAACATCATGCATGGACATAACAATAACGCAAAAGACTATAAACATCAGAAAAAATTTATGAAAGCAAAGATTGCAACAAAACTAAAAAACTAAGGAGGTGCTAATGACGATCTTCCGGAATTATAGTGAATGTTGTGTCTGAAAGATAAAAGTAATTTTCCCGCGACCTTACGGTCGGGGCACTTGTAAGGACACAGATGTTGCCTTAAGATCTAAGCAACATTTGTCCTGTGTCGTTTTCCCTTGGTACTCTTATGATACTTACAATGATATACGCAGTGATTTAATTGTTTTATTTTCATCCTTATATTCTATCATTTTCATTTCGGGAAAAATGATGCAAGAGCTAACTTTATCCCCAATCTTACGGTTGGGGTATTGTGTGGGGCTTGGTAAATATTATATCAAGGACAATATCATGAAAGAAATAAAAATACTAAACAGTGAGGGGGGGGGTGTCAGGTATAATTTGGACGTGAGGTATTGACTTTTGCAGTAATTCCATGGTTGGCGGGCAAGCCTTGCGGGGTATTTATTAGACGTTTTTTCAAACTATTTATAAGCAGAGTAGAATAACCATAAAAACAAACTGGCGCAAGCATTTTGAAGCGGTTTAAAAATAATGTCTGACAGGTGCAGAAATAGAAAAAAGCGCTTTGGATTTTTTAGATTTAATTTGATGGTTGGGGTACACAATTTTAAAACTGTATGTTTGAAAAAGAGATCTGTTGTTTTAACTTATGGAATATATAAATAAAACTGCTTTTATTAACTACTTAAACTGTCATACTTTGGGTTGGATGACAAAAAGAGGCATGCTTCCAAGACTTACAGGGCTTGATAATGAGTTTCTTGCGCTTGAAGGAAGAAATGTTCATAAAATGTCATGGCAGCTTTTTCCCGACGCAGTAGATGTAAAGAAATTAAATACAAATGCTGCTACTTGTGATGTTAAAGAATTAATTTTAAGCTCTGATGTTAAAACGATTTGCGGTGTATCGTTTGCGGTGTCCGGTTACTGCGCAAGAGCAGATATATTACACAAACTTAAAAACAATTCGTGGCATTTATTTGAATCTAAATCGGGTAGCAAATATAAAGTCAAATACGTTAACGATATGTCTTTTACTGCAATGGTGTTGGCTAAAGCAGGTATCAACATCAGCAAAACTACAATTCTTCATTTATCAAATGATTATCGTTTGGGAATGGATATATCAAATCTTTTTACAAAGCTTGACTGTTCTGATAAGGTTGAATTAAAAACTCAAGAATTTTCGAGTCTTTTTGATAAAGCTTTTGAAGATATTAACTCCGAAGATATGCCTAGCCCTTATTTGAAAAGGAACTGTAAGAATTGTCCAGTATTTGACGTATGTATGGGCAAAGATGTAAAAAACCATATTTTTAATTTACCAAAACTTTCCGTACCTGCGATTGAAAAATTGATAGCACTAGGGGCTGACACAATTGATAAGATTCCTGATGATTTTGAACTTACACAGATGCAGAGTATTGTTAAAAATTGCATGCTAACAAATACAAACTACATATCTAAAAATTTAAAATCTGAGATTGCAAATATAAAACAGCCTTTTTGTTATCTTGATTTTGAGTCTGTAACAGCAATCATGCCTTTGTATCCAGGTATTGCCCCACATACACAGCTTTTAACCCAGTTTTCACTGGACAAAGCTGACGCTTTGGGAAATATATTGAATCATTACGAGTGTATTGCGGATCAAACTAGAGACTACCGCCGTGATATTGCCGAGAAACTTATCGAATGTCTTGGTAAAGAAGGTAGCATTATAACTTATGCAAATTCTGAAAAAATCATTATATTAAAACTTGCGGAACTTCTTCCAGATTTATGTAACGATCTTAATAGAATAATTGAAAGAATTGTTGATTTAGAGCTGATCATTAGAAAAAATTATTACGATATAAACTTTCACGG
Organism: Endomicrobiia bacterium; assembly: GCA_025998295.1. GTDB lineage: Bacteria > Elusimicrobiota > Endomicrobiia > Endomicrobiales > Endomicrobiaceae > Endomicrobiellum. Next base: position 6,150 of record BNVT01000013.1, on the reverse strand, counting down.
ACGTTCATCTATTAAAAAAGTTCTTCCGATATTAATTCCAGAAATGAGCTATACAGATTTAGAAATTGGCAAGGGCGGAGATGCCGCTGCCGCTTTCGCTTTTATGGCAATGGGGGTTTATGATGAGAAAAAAATAGAAGAAACAAAAAAGAATTTATTAAAATACTGCGCCCAAGATACATTGGCAATGATTCGCATACATCAGTTTCTTATCAATATTGTTAATAATTTAGTCTAAAAACAGCACAGCACTGTTTTTAGACTAACCCTTTTAGGCTATGGCGATGTCTCAAACACTAAAAACTTGAATTTCCATTTTTATGGTAGCAACGAAGATGAGCGGGAATGATAAAAAAATAATGGAAAGACAAAGACGAGAGGATAAACAATGCACATACCTGACGGATTTTTAAATAATAATTTGGCCGGAGTATTACTTGCAGGAGCTTTAGGAATGCTGGGTTACTGCTTTAGCAAAGTTTTTAAGGCTGTAACTGTTTTTGCAGGGACATCAGCTGGAAATAACGGTAACACTAATACAAGATTTAATTCATTTGGGTTTTCTAAAGGTGTTGACAAGTATTTTCAAAAATTGGCAATTATCGCGCTGTGGGTATTTGCTTTTCAAATGTTTAATATACCTGTACAATCTGCAACATCAGTGCACTTGATAGGTGGAGTTTTTGCAGCTGTTTTGATTGGACCTTTTTTGGGATTTATAACAATATCTTCCGTACTCGTAATACAGTCTTTATTTTCAGACGGCGGGATAATAGCACTTGGAGCAAATATTTTTAATATGGCATTTATTGGTTCTTTTGCTTCGTATTACATATATAAAATATTATCCAGAAATTATTACATTGCAATCTTATTGGCTTGCTTCTTTTCGGTGCTGATTGCTTCTTTATCATGTTTGGTTGAACTTGGTATTTCAGGAACAATATCTTTTACAACAGCATTTAAAGATATGATGAAGTTACATTTAGCTGCAGCTTTTCTTGAAACTATTATAACTTTGATATTACTTAAAACATTTAAAAATTTAATTGGAGATATAAATGAATAAAAAGACCGCGGCAGTGATATTTCCGATATTTGTGGTTATTCTTGCCAGTTTATTTGCATCTAAATCCCCTGACACTCTTGAGACAATGGCAATAAATTACGGTTTTGAAGGTAAAGCGAAAGAAGTAATTTCGTTATTTAGAGATTATTCTTTTCCGTTTATCGACAATCAGTTTGTATCAACCTTTCTAGCAGGTATAACAGGTTTGGTTTTTCTGTTTGTTTTATATAGAATAATGAATAGGATCGTTAGATGTTTTGGAAAATAAATATTCGGATAAGATGATGGGCAAAGCAAACGAAAAAGAACATATTTTAGAATTATTAAACCGTGTAAGATGCGGGCGGATTTCTCCTCGTAACGCCTTATTACATTTGCAGCTATTGCCGTTTGAAGATTTAGGTTATGCTAACATTGACTATCATAGAGGGCTGCGTCAAGGCGTTGGGGAAATAATTTACAGCCAAAATAAAACTTCCGAACAAATTGAAGAGATAGTTCTTAATATGTCTGCCAAAGGTGTAAACAATATTTTAATAACTCGCATATCTCAGCAAACTGTTGATTTTTTAATCGGACAAAAAATAGATTTAGAATATCATTCTATCGCAAAACTCGCCGTTGTAAACCGAGATCACAAAATAAAAAAAATCGGTTCCGTAGTGGTTGCCTCGGGCGGCGTAAGCGATATGTCTGTATGTGAAGAAGCGGCAATTACAGCTGAAGTTTTAGGAAGTCATGTTACACGTTTATACGATGTGGGTGTTGCAGGATTGCATAGACTTTTATCACGTCATGACGTTCTTGCAAAAGCGCGCGTTATTGTTGCGGTTGCAGGTATGGAAGGAGCGCTTGCGAGTGTTATTGGAGGACTTGTAAGTTGTCCTGTCATCGCTGTTCCTACAAGCGTTGGTTACGGCTCTAATTTTAGCGGTCTTTCTGCGTTGCTTGCTATGCTTAATTCATGTGCGAACGGAATTTCAGTCGTTAATATTGACAACGGTTTTGGAGCCGGGTTTATTGCTAACCGCATAAATAGGATCAAGAGTATATAATGAAAACACTTCATTTAGATTGCTCTATGGGAGCTGCCGGAGATATGATAACGGCAGCATTATTTGAACTTATAAACAATAAACAAGAATTCTTAAAACAAATAAATTCTTTAGGGTTTTCCGACGTTGAAGTAAACGCAGAGTCTGCCATTAAATGTGGCATTGCAGGCACTCGTATAAAAGTAAAAATTCACGGTATGGAAGAAACTTCAACAGATAGAGATATTTTGTGCAATAATTATAAGCAGTCTTGTAATCCCTCTCACAAGTATAACCATATGCACGAGTGCTCTCATGCAAATTCAAAAAAAATTGAAGATATTATTTCAAATTTAAATATTCCTCAAAAAGTTAAGGATAATGCTTTAAATATTTATCATTTAATTGCTAAAGCAGAAGCGGCTGCACATGGAAAGCCAATAGATCAAATCCATTTTCATGAGGTAGGAAGCAGCGATGCTATAACTGATATTGTTGGTGTATGTATGTTGATGAATTTTATTAATCCGGAAGAAGTTGTTGTATCGCCAATAAATGTCGGTAGCGGGTTTGCAGACTGCGCTCACGGAATACTTCCTGTGCCAACGCCCGCGACAGCATTTATATTAAAAAACACGCCATTTTACGGAAGTAATATTCAAGGCGAATTATGTACGCCTACAGGCGCTGCTATTATCAAACATTTTGCAACAAGTTTCAAACAAATGCCAACTATGTATGTTCAAAAAATAGGTTATGGTATGGGTGTAAAAGACTTCGAAACAGCAAATTATGTTAGAGCATTTTTAGGAGAAAAAGATACAGGCAACGAATTGAATGAGCAAATAGCTCAGTTACAGTGTAATTTAGACGATATGACAGGGGAAGCTATAGGTTTTGCCGTAGACTTATTATTGGAAAAAGGCGCTTTAGACGTTTTTACAACACCTATTCAAATGAAAAAGAATCGTCCGGCTGTTTTGCTAACCTGTATATCAGGTAAAGATAAAGCTGATTTTTTAGCTGGATTAATGTTGCAACACACCTCATCTTTTGGCGTGCGTAAAAGTATCTGCTATCGCTACACGCTAAATCGTACAATATCTGTATGCGAAACACCGTATGGGAAAATACGAATAAAAACAGGCAAAGGCTATAATGTAACAAAATCTAAACCTGAATACGACGACATCGAAAAAGCTGCTCATTTAAATAATGTATCTTTTGATGAAGTTAAGAAACATTGTAAATAAACTAAGAGAAAATGACCATAGAGCAAAAATATGAAAATTTAAAACAATATATTTTCAGGTTTAATAACCTTATTGTCGCATTTTCTGGAGGTGTGGATTCTACTTTTCTGTTAAAAACAGCTCACGACATATTGGGCGATAATGCTATTGCGGTAACAGCAAAGTCTCGTTCTTTTCCTCAGCGAGAACTAAATGAAGCTATGGAATTTTGTAAAAAAGAAAATATACGCCATATTATATGCGAATATGAAGAATTAAATATTGAGGGATTTTCGCAAAATCCTACAAACCGTTGCTACTTATGTAAAAAAGAATTATTTTCAAAAATTTGGGCCATTGCCAAACAAAACGACATAAAGCACATAGCCGAAGCTTCAAATATTGATGACAACAGCGATTACCGCCCAGGATTAAAAGCTGTAGATGAGCAAGGCGCAAAAAGTCCACTGCGTTACGCAAAGCTAACTAAAGACGAAATCCGCAAACTTTCCAAATATCTTGGACTTTCCACATGGAATAAACAATCTTTTGCGTGTTTAGCTTCAAGATTTCCTTACGACCAAGAGATTACCTATCAAGGCTTATCAATGATAGATCGCGCGGAACAAACACTTTTGGATATGGGCTTTAAACAAGTAAGAGTGCGGTATCATGGTAATCTGGCAAGAATCGAATCAGATGAAGCGGGATTTGACATTCTTATGAAGCAAAGTAACAGAGAGAAGATATATCGGCAATTTAAAGAAATTGGGTTTGTTTATGTTTCATTAGATATCTTAGGATATAGGACTGGTAGCATGAATGAAACACTAGATCTCTTGCATGATTAACACATAAAGGTGCAGTGGAAGGACTTAAACAAAATACATACAAACACCCTAGTTCCCAAAAGAGATCAAATAAATGACAAAAGAAGATTGGAGCGTAAAGAGCATGCATAACGTTTAGAGAGAACAAAATAGGGCAGCGGAGAATGCGAATATAATTAGTAAATGGTCACCTGAGTATATAAAAATACTAGGGTTTTGGGAAAATATGGTGTGAGGAAGAAAAGATTTTCGTTAGGACATGATCTAGGGATGCAGGCAAGAGAAAGATTTAAAAAGAAAAAGAGCTTTTTTAAAAGCTTGCTGTGATTTTGGGATATCTATATTTTCCCTTCATTCGTTTTGCATGGATAAGATTCTACAGTACTGATTGACATAATATTATTTTTTTAGTTAAATATTCGGCATGGGGAGAGATGAGACCAAAGAACGTCCGTCATGGGATGAGTATTTTGTGAAAATTACATGGCTTGTTGCGGAAAGATCTACGTGCGTACGTCATCATGTTGGTGCAATTATAGTAAGAGACAAAAGAGTTTTAACAACAGGGTATAACGGTGCTGCCGCAGGAACTAAAGACTGTCTTTCTTTAGGATGTCTGAGAAATACGTTAAATATTCCATCTGGGCAAAGGCATGAAATGTGCAGAGCGGTTCACGCTGAGCAAAATGCAATTATACAAGGTGGATTCCATGGTATAAATATTGAAAACTCCACTCTCTATTGTACGCATTCACCATGTGTTTTATGTGCTAAAATGATAGTAAACGCAGGGATAAGAAAAGTTGTTATGGGTGTTGAGTACCCGGACAACACTTTTAAGGAGCTTTTTTTAGAAGTAGGAATAGAATTTTCCACATTGCAGCTTAACAATCTCTCTATAGCTCAAGTCTTATAGTAAGCTTTAGATGAGTTTGGAGAAGTTATATCTAAGGAGGCTTTATGCTAAAGAAAATGGTAATGGTTTTTTGCAGTATCTTCTTTTTTGGATGTTTCGTTCCTTCAGTGTCTCTCGCACGCAATCGCCCGAACAATGATGATAAAATGGACATAATGGGAAAAAATGTAGAAGGTGCAAAGGATTTTTTTTCAAAACTTGACGTTTTGCTTACAGACTACAGTGCTGCTGTTGACTCAAAAAAAGATGCAATAAAGAAGGATATTAGCGAATTAGTTGCATCTCGCGTTGACGAAATAATTAAAGTCGTAAAAAAACAAAAAACTAATAGGGCAACAAAAAAAGCATTAGACAGTATTGAAGCTGACAGAAAAAAATATGCTAGCGACAAAGTTGACTATTTTACAAGTGCAAAAGGACAAGCTGAAGCTCATAAAAAGAAAGAACAGTTTAACAAGAAAAAAGCAACAAGAACTAAAAAAACATCGAAAACAAATCGCCGTAAAATCAAAATAGCTAGAACAATTTGCTAAAAAAGGCTATCCCAAGAATAAGAAAGGGCAGCCTGCCAGTAAGAAGCACTGTTTTGATTTTGGTTATGGAATTAAAATTCTCTTTATTGTTAAGCTATACCCCGCAGCTTACTGCGGGGAACCGCTTAAAGTGGCACAATTAGGTATAGCGTCTCCAATCTCCACCACCACCAGTAGATAAAGAACAGACTAAGTTCTTTGAACGTCCAAACTGGGAAGAGATTAAGGAGTTCTTAGAAAATGACAGGCTTAGAAGCTACATGATGAATATGGAAACAATGTTTAATGTGTGTGAAGATGAGCAAAAGGAGAATAAATCACTAGACCCCTTACATAACCAACACATAAAAGTACAATAGAAGTACTATGAAACAAAAAAGAAAGCAGTTAGGTCATATGTAATGGATTTGTATTAATGGGAGTAAAGAAAGCATTTGATAAAAGAGTCAAGGATAGCAAGGAGAGAAGAGAAGAAGAGAAAAGAAAAGATAGGGCAAGTAGGTAAGCAAAGAGAAAATTGAGTATAGAAAAGATAG
>BNVT01000012.1 GCA_025998295.1 Endomicrobiia bacterium | reverse complement strand
GCGGTATATCAAGCTCAAGCTCCAAAGGCACAACAGGGATAGCAGAACTAGGAGCAAGTGCAAGAATATGGAAATTGGATGTAGACTTCAGTGGACAAGGCTATATTGGCAAAAGAAGCGGTGTTGCAGGGACATTGAAGGTTAAATATACGTTTGGACTTTAAGAAAAAATGCGCATATCAAATAAAGTTAGTTGGTTTATAAGTATGCCAATAAATAAAAGCATGGGAGCGCCGATGTCATTAAAACAAATTGATAAATCAAAAGATTCTAAAGAAAAAACTATAAAAAGGAAGGCTGCATCATCAAAAAAAACAAAAGATATTTCAGCTAAAAAGATTATGAAGAGGGTTGCGGGTTTGGTTGCTAAAAAAAAGGTTAAGACTAAATCTGCGCCTAAAAAGACAGAATCAAAATCTCAAACAAAAGTTGTTAATACAAAGATGATAAAAGCGCGTTCTACTGGAAATAAAATTGTCAAAAAAATTGATTCTGAAGAAAAAAAGCATCGAGTAAAACGTATAGGAGAAAAGTCTGTTGTAAAAAAAGGAGAGCATAAAAAAGAGTCGATAGTGGCAAAAGATCAGGATAAAGTTACTGCTCAGACTGTACGTTTTTCTACGCATACTGCAGTTGAAAAACAACAGCCCAAAGAAGTTCCAGTTGTTTTGCCTACAAAGGCTGTTGAAGCGCAAATGCCAAAGCAGCCTGAACATAAGTCTTTAGTGCATAAACAGTCTGTTGGAGATGTAAGATATGAAGCGCAAAAATCTGTTGTTAAAGCCGTGAAATCTAAACTCGAAACAAGTGAAAATAAACACAAAATCGTAATTCTAATAAGTGAGTTGATAACAGTAAGAGAACTTGCCGAAAAAATGAATCTTAGGGTTGGCAATGTGTTAAAAAAACTTCTATCAATGGGAAGCCTTGCTACAATTAATCAGAGACTTGATACGGACACAGCTATCCTTTTAGCCAATGAATTTGGTTATGATGCTAAAATGGAATCAATTTACTCTGAAGAAAAAATAGGTTCTCTTGCACAAGAAGATCCTGCAAAATTAAAGCCTCGTTCATCCGTAGTTACTATTATGGGACATGTAGACCATGGCAAAACGTCTCTTTTAGATTCAATAAGAAGCAGCAATGTGGCTGCTGGAGAGCATGGTGGCATCACACAGCATATTGGGGCATATAAAGTTAGAACTGCAAGTGGTCATTATATAACGTTTTTAGATACTCCGGGTCATGAAGCATTTACGGCAATGCGTTCAAGAGGGACACAAGCTACAGACATAGTTGTTATTGTTGTTTCTGCGATTGATGGTGTAATGCCTCAAACTATTGAGGCTCTAAGTCACGCAAGGGCTGCAAATGTACCCATTGTTATTGCGGTAAATAAAATAGATTTACCGGGCGCCGACCCTCAGAAAATAAGACAAGAATTAAGCAATTATGGTCTTGTTTGCGAAGAGTGGGGTGGCGATACAATAATGCTTGACATTTCCGCAAAACACAAACTCAATATTAATTCATTGCTTGAGATGATTTTGCTTAAAGCCGAAATGATGGAACTTAAGGCAAATCCTGATAAAAATGCTGAGGGTATAGTTATAGAGGCGAGGCTTGACCGTCGTAAAGGTTCTGTCGCAACGCTTTTAGTGCAGAGCGGGACTTTGAAAGTCGGTGATAATTTGATTGTAGGTACTACGTACGGAAAAGTAAGAGCAATAGCTGATGAGTATGGGAGAAAACTTAATTCCGCTGCTCCAAGCACTCCTGTAGAAGTTTTAGGTATTAACGAACCTCCGCAAGCTGGTGATAAGTTTATTGTGGTTGACTATGAATCTCAAGCCAAAGAAATTGTTCAGTCTAGAAAAGAGAAAGCTAAAGAGACCGCATTAAAGCCTAGATATCATTTGTCTCTTGCCGATATAAGTATGGGGCAGGCAAAAGATTTAAGAATAATATTGAAGGCTGACGTCCAAGGTTCTTTAGGCGCGCTAGGAGATGCTTTGGAAAGACTTTCAACTTCAGAAATAAGTTTAAAAATAATACATAGAGGCGCTGGAGCAATTACGAAATCAGACATTACTTTAGCTGTCGCTTCAGATGCCTTGGTAGTTGGTTTTAATTTGCGCCCGGATGCCACTGTTGCAAAACTTGCAGAAACCGAAGGGGTAAGTATAAACGTTTATAGGATTATTTATGATTTGATTGCGGACGTTAAAGCTGCCATGGAAGGATTGCTTGATCCTGATACGAAAGAAAAAATACTTGGAAAGGCTGTTGTAAAACAAGTGTTTAAACTTTCAACTTACGGAACTATTGCAGGATGCTCTGTTACTGATGGCAAGATACTAAGAGGCACAAAAGTAAGACTTTTGAGAGACAATGTTATTGCTTTCGAAGGGAACGTCTCTTCGTTAAAGAGAATGAAAGACGATGTCAGAGAAGTTGAAAAGGGTTATGAATGCGGTATCGGCCTTGAAAGCTTTTTAGATATTAAACCTGGTGATGTAATTGAAAACTTTGCTACTGAAAAAGTTGCCAGAAAATTAGAGTAGCAATTAAATCAAAAGAGCTTATTTGCGGGTAAAACCTTTGATATGTTTTTTATAAGCAATAAATTTAGAGAGGAGAATAATATGCCATTGTCATACAAGAGATCCGTCAGAGTAGGAGAACTTATACAGCATACTGCCTCGGAAGTCGTAAGAGAGATTAAAGATTTGGATTCAAGTTTCATCACGATTATAGGCGTAAAGCTTGCGGACGATCTTCTCAGCTGCAAAATTTATTATTCTGTTTTTGGTTTGCACGAAGACAAGGAAAAAATAGATGAAGTTTTAAAGAAGAATATAGGAGTAGTCAGACATCAATTGGCTTTACGTTTAAATTTAAGACGTACTCCTACGATATCTTTTGTTTATGATGATATCAATGAAAGCGCTTCAAAAGTGTTTGATATACTTAAAACTATAGAAGAAGAAAAGAAATAGCGTTGTTTTTACTTTGTTACGTACTTTTTTAGTTCGCAGTGGATTTTCCATCTGTCAGCTATAGTTGTAAAAGAAATGCAATAAACGCATGAAAGCTTTTTTTGATTCTTGATTATCGTCGACAATGCTAAAAATAACAGTCTATGGAATTTGCTTAAATCTAAAATCAGCCGCCCCAAGAGACTTTTTTATGCGTTTGTCGTGGTAAAAGAAAATAATATGGAGAGTTTAGATTGAAGGATGAAAAAATCAACATCAACTTGTTTGAATTGAAAAAAATTTCAGAAATCTCAAAAATTATCAAACAATCAAAAACATTTTTTATAGCTGGTCATGTAAAACCTGACGGCGACAGCCTTGGGTCTGCCTTGGCGCTCTCTTCTGTTTTAAAGCGTTTAGGTAATAAAGCTTGTGTTTATGCCGATAAAGTTCCCGATTTTTTGAAATTCCTTAAAGGCGCAGATAAAATAAAAAAATCGACAAAAAAGACCGATAAGTTTGATTGTGCAATAATATTAGAGTCAGTTAATTTTTCTAGAATGGGTGACATAATAACTCCGGATCAATCAAAAAAAATAATAAATATAGATCATCATTCATCTTATGAAAATTTTGGTACGGTAAATTATATTGTTCCGTCCTCATCGTCAACATCTGAGCTTATATTAAATATTTTAGAGTATATGAAAGTTAAACTTACAAAAAGCGAAGCAGAAAGTTTGTACACTGGTATATTGACGGATACAGGGCGTTTTCAACAGACAAATACCACTTGTAATTCGCATATTGCGGCTGTGAAACTTATGAAATACGGTGTAGATGTAAATAGTATTTATAAAAAAATTTATGAGAATAGTTCTATACATGCGTTGAAACTGCAGGGTCTTGCTCTATGCAGCATAAAAACAATTTTTAATAATAGGGTTTCTTATATTGTTTTAACAAAAGATATGCTTAAAAAAAGTGGTGCAAATGATGAAGATTCTGAGGGTATAGTAAGTTATACTTTGAAAATAACAGGTGTAGAGGTTGGTTGTATTTTTAAAGAAGTTGATAAAAAAACTACAAGGATCAGCTGCCGTTCTGCGAGAAATTTTGACTTATTAGATGTGGTTGGAAGATTTGGCGGAGGTGGTCATAAAAATGCTGCTGGATGTACAATAAAAGAAAATATTGGTACTGCAATAGAAATGATTAGTAATGTTTTAAAAGAAAAATTTGATGACAAAAAAATATAATGATATCGCTGGCTTGTTACTTTTAGACAAACCCTTGGGGATCACTTCGTTTAAAGCCACTCATAAGATAAAAAGAGTGTTGAATGTTAAAAAGGCAGGACATTGCGGTACTCTGGATCCTGCCGCTACCGGTCTTTTGCTTGTTTTAACGTGCAAAGCTACAAAGCTGCAGGATAAACTTATGAAAAAAGATAAAATTTACACAAGTTCTTTTCTTATGAGAACTGTTACAGATAGTGATGATTTAGAAGGTAGTATAATTTCAAAGAATAGTACAATGGATATAAATATCGATAGAATAAAAAAAGTAGCTAAAACATTTGAGGGTGAAATTTTACAAATCCCTCCCATGTATTCCGCTTTAAAATGTAATGGTAAAAAACTTTGCGAACTTGCAAGACAGGGAATTGAAGTTGAAAGAAAACCAAGAAAAGTTACAATAAAAAATTTTGATGTGCTTTCTTATTGTGAAAATGTCGCAAAAGTGTGTATATTTTGTTCAAGTGGTACTTATATCAGGACATTGGCTCATGATTTAGGAAGTGTTTTAGATTGTGGAGCTACCGTGAAAACTTTAAGAAGAGAAAAAATAGATGTTTTTGATGTTAAAGACGCTTTAAATTTTGAAGATTCAGACGATGTTAGTCAAATAATGAAAAAGTTAATACCTTACGATAAATTGTTAGAATTAATAAATTAGCGGATGCAAAATGACTACAAAATCGGTAGTAACCATCGGGACTTTTGATGGATTGCATAAAGGACATAGACTTCTTATAAGTAAAACTGTATTTGTAGCAAAGAAAGACAATTTTAAAAGCATAGTAATTGTACTTAAGAAGCCTGTAAGAAAAGTTAGTGGGCTGCTTATGACGTTCGAAGAAAAATTAGATGAAATAAAAACCCTTGGCGTAGATGAAATTTTCGTAATAGAAGTTCCTTCAGAGGTTCTGTTGTGTACTCCCGAAGAATTTTTTGACAATTTTTTATGTGGTACTCTTAATGTTTCGGAGATAATATGTGGGTTTGATTTTGCTTTTGGGAAAAATAGGGAGGGTGATATCAAGTGGCTTGAGAGAAAGGCAAAGAATAGTAATGTAAAAACGAATATTATTAAGCCTTTAAAATATGCTTCAAAGAAAATTTCGTCGTCATATATAAGAACATTGATTGAAGAAGGTGATGTGAAAAATGTGGAGAAATTATTAGGTAGGAATTATTCTTTTATAGGAATGCCGTTTAGAGAGAAAGGTATTGGTAAGAAACTTGGTTTTTCAACGGTTAATCTACTGGTGGATAGCGATAAGATTCTTCCTAAAGGTGTTTTCTTGAGTCTTATATCACAAGGTGAACGAATATATCCTTCAATTACAAATATAGGGGCACGCGTTACTTTTAACAGAGGAAACGGCATTGTTCCTGAAACGCACATTTTAGATTTTAAAGGTGTATGGAAAAAGTCGCAAACTGAAGTTGTAATATTAAAAAAAATAAGACCCGAAAAAAAATTTGCAAACGTTGAGTGTCTTAAAGTCCAACTTTCTATAGATGTTTTGACTGCTTTGCGATTTTTTAGCAAAAAGAAGATGAAGTGAAAGATATTGCTCTTGTAGGCGGGGATAGGTATCAGATTATATCTTGCTACTTTTGTGGCTTTTAAAACAATTATTTTCCATTCTGTTTATGAAGCAACTAGAGGTTTCTGGTGTTTGGAAATTAATTAGCGGATACTTGAAATCCTTTCAGATGAAGATAAGTGATATTCTAGTTTTAAAGGAGTATAGAGAAACTGCATGGTTTCAAAAAATATCTTAGCGACAGGTGGAGCAGGTTTTATGGGAAGCAATTTTGTTCCTTATTTTTATTGAGGGCTATTGTTATAAATACGAAAACCTACCAAAACCGTGGGTTTAGAGTAATCTTGCGGGTATTATGACTATTGAAAGACTAGACTCAAATAACAGATCAGGAAAATGTCTAAATTGTTTTGTGCATGCGTAGGTCTTTAATTTTTCTGAACTTACTTATGACGATAAAGGACTTTATAATGAAAAAATGTTTTCCTCTAATAGCTCTTATTTTGATTTTTTCGGCAAACGCTTTTTGTTTGAGAAACTTTCTTGAACGAAAAGATTATTTTGTAAAATTTGAAGAAAAATCTCCTGGAATGGCAGCAGTTTTGCACGTTAATTTTATAAGTGTTATCCCAAACTCTAAAGAAGCTGAGGAGATAGTAAAACAACAACTAAGGAAATACGGCAATATGCTTATAGCAAACAACAGAACATCAGCAACGGTTAAGAAAAAAATTAAATATAAAAATATTATTGGTTCAGCATGGTACGTAAATGGTTCAAATCCCGCAAATCTTACAAAAACAAAAATTAAATTTCAAAATGATTTTGGCGCTTATGTATGGATTGGTAAAACAAAAAACATTGTGACATTCCCCAACTACATGTCTTTCTTAAAAAAAAGCAGATAAAAATCTCAAAAGAAAGCAATTATAAAAACAACAAGAAAATAATGACGACAAAATTGTTTAACAGTCTAGTCAGCTATAAAACCTGACTTGACCGCTTTGGCTCCCCCGATTACTTCAAAAATTTTACAATAAGTTTTGTTTCTTCGTTTACAATTGTCAGCAGTATATTCGCTACTCCAATCTCTTTATCCTTGCTTTCTTTCTTATAATTTCTATCAATCCATAAATCTATTTCTTTTTTCTTTTCTGCTATCTTAAAAAACTTCGATTTCTATCTCTCAACTCATTTCCCGCTTTCTTTATTTGGGTCTCTCCAAGACCTTCTAAAATTTATCAAAAAAGATATAATTTTTTCAAAGGTAAAGATAACTTTTATCGACAGAAGAAAAATGAAAGCAAAGAACATTTTTTTAAAGAGAGCTATAAATTAAATAAGTTAAGCAAAATATGGACAGACTAGAAAGACGAAACAAGTATGTAGATTAGACAATATTTGAAAAGCCACTTAAGACTATATGCTAGCAAAGAAGATAAAGAGGCGTAATGCAGACAAAGGATGTGCAGAAAAAAAGATAGAGGAAAAAAATAAGAAAGATTAATGAGGATTTACGTTATACGGATACGCCAAAAGGGATACATAAACAAGCAAATAAGCAAAAAACACAAAGGAAGAAAACAAGATAAGACAAAATCGTTGCAAAAGCAGAGTATGTATTTGGACATATAAAACAATCAATGAAGCAGCTATTTATCAAATGTAAAGACTTACCGTAGCAAAAGCGGTTATAATGCTAAACCTTGCATGCAATATAAATATATAAGCGAAGCACATTCTTACGCGACAGATGGGTTCAAAACGTCCAACCATGGAGATAAACTAGATGATTTTTGCCCTATTAAGACAAAAATCAAAAAACAAAAAGCAGAGGTCTTTTATATTTTGACAAAGAATTTAAAATTTAAAAAAATCAAAATAAAAAGTCCTAAAAATAGAAAAACTGGGGAGAGTTACAGACACCTATATAATTTTTCATGCGTTTTATCTGCGAGATTCTACAGCGGTTTGACTAAAAAAACTAATTTTGATAGCATGCTCACAGATGATGTTGTAGCTGTGGAAAATTGATTCAAAGCAACAGACAAAAGGAATATCTAAATTATCTTGGCGCCTATGGAGGGATAGGGTCTTTGGTTCTGCCGTTTCTTAGCTACTTGAGGTTGCTTTGCTCGAAAAAATGGTGAAGGAGGTTTTTGAAGAAGGTAAATCTAAGCGTTCTTGTAGCTTTGTCAAGGTAATGTTGTAAGTGTTGCTTGCGGCGTGTATTTGAATTATATTATACTTCTTCTTTAATGAACAACTTAATACCATGGACAACAGTAAAAAACAAAAAAGATTTCGTACGTTTGTCATGAAATAATCATTAAAAATGAATGTTGACTATCACAGGGGGGGGGGATTGAAATGAAAAAAGGCTTATTGCTGATGTTCGTTGGGGTGTTTGTTTTTGTAGCAGGTTGTAAAACACAAGATGTAGAGTCGCCGGATAGTGCGGCGGAAGCGATTGCTCCTACTAGTGAGCCTTCTGCAAAGGGAGATTCTGATGTTAGTACGAATCTCAAGACAGTGTATTTTGATTTTGATAAAAGTGATTTAACAAGTGATGCGTTGGAAACATTGAAAGAAAATGCCAAGCGTTTGAAAGATAATTCCGAATTAACGGTTATTATTGAAGGTCATACCGATAACAGAGGAACAGCGGAGTATAATTTATCTTTAGGTCAGCGCAGAGCCACGAAAGTTAAAGAATATTATGTTCAGCTTGGAGTCGCAGGTGATAGAATCAAAACGATTTCTTATGGTCGCGAAAAACCTGCAGATACGGATAATAATGAGTCTGCATGGTCAAGAAACAGAAGAGCTGAAACGAAAAAATCAACGAACTAAAAGTAAATGAGAAAAGATAGTTTTGTATTATTGTGTTTTGTTGTTATGGCATCATCAGGTTTAGTGGGATGCGTGCCTGCGCATGTAGTTACAAGTTTGAAAGGCGAGGTGTCTCAACTACAAATACAATACAGGGAACTTCAACAAAATCATGCTGATTTATATGCAAAAGTGGACTCTTCATTAACGAATCTTGGTGCTCTTAACGCTTCAGTTCAAGATTTGCAGGATAAGGTTTCCGTATTAAATCAGGCTCCAAATTTGAATGAGATGAAGGCAAAAGATGTTAAGGATGGTTGTACGAAATCTGTTTTGCCTTCATTCGTTTATCAGAGTGCTTATGGGGATTATTCAATGGGAAAATATGATATTGCGTGTTCAGGATTTCAATCTTTCGTAGATAAATATCCAAATACAGAACTTGCTCCACAAGCGCAGTTTTATATGGGAGAATGTTATTATTCGAGCGGTATGTTTGATAAAGCGCTTGAAGAGTATAATAAGGTAGAAGAACATTATAGAAGATCGGGCTTGGTGTCATCGGCAAGATTTAAAATGGCTATGTGTTATGAGATGCTTGGCGAAAGCGATGAATCGTCAAGTGTTTTGTCATCAATATTGAAAGATTTTCCTCAAAGTCCGGAAGCTTCAAGGGCAAAAGAAAAGATTAGAACAAATAGAAATGTTCAGACAAGATGACTTTTTACCGTACTTAGTATTTTCGATACTCTTGCATATTTCGATCTTTTATTTTGTCTCGTATAATAAGAAAAGTCATGTTTATTTGACTTCTCCCATAGAGGTTACTTTTTATTCTTTATCGCGGCAAACGTCGGATCAGTCAATCTCGGAGCCTTCGTCAGACTATAATCAGAAGACATCAAGGCAAACGTCGGATCAGCCAGCGTCGGAGGCTTCTGTAGATTATGATGTGGAAACAACTGCTTCCCAAACAAAAGAAGATATTGTCATAAAAAAAGATAATCAAAAAAAATCAACAAAAGAAAAATCAAAAATCCAAACAAAAAAAGCAACTACGCAATCTGTAAAACAAATTGCTAGGAGTCAAACCGGAACCGGAAAAGGAAGTTCTTTAAGTGGTAACAGTAGCAATATTGAAACTTTTCGGTCTACAGGTCCGTTATTATCATCCACAGGTACAGGTTCGCTATATGGAAATCCCTCTTTCGATACTCAGAATTTTAAATATTCTTATTATACTGATCAAATAATAAGAAAAATTCGTAGTAATTGGAGATGGGCCGAAGATTATGGCGGTAATCTTAGATCTGTTGTTTATTTTAGAATTAACAGAGACGAGACGGTACATAATATTTCAATAAAGGAATCGTCAGGTAATAGTGAATTTGATAAAAATGCTTTAGATACAATACGCAGAGTGGCTTCTTTTCCTGAATTACCTGAGGATTATAATGAAGAATCATTAGGAGTTTTTTTTGAATTTAAATGGTCTAGGAATTAAATAATGAAAAAAATATTTCTTTTTCTTTTGATTGTCGTATTTTTTATTTTGCCATGTTATGCTAAGAGTAATGTTTATTTGTCTATTTCGGCTACAGGAAATAGATCCGATATTGCGTTGGAACATTTTGTACCGGCCAATAAAAATGAAAATACTTTAAAGTTTGCAGGTATTTTAAGAGGAATAATAGAAAATGATCTCATTCTTTCAAGATATTTCAATATAATACAGACAACGTCTGAAGATTCCGGAATACAGACAGTGTCGGTGTCTAAAAATTCCGAACTTGCTTTTAAGGAAAGATTGCTTTCTTGGAAAAAGAAAGGCGTTTCAGCGCTTATTACGGGTAACGTTGCAAATAACGGTGATAATCTTATTCTTGAAGTAAAAATGATTGATGTTGTTACAGGTGAGACTATATGGAATCATAAATACAAAAATAAATCTTTAAACCACAGGTATCTAGCTCATGAGGCAAGCGATGAAATTATCAGAAGATTTACTGGAGAGATCGGCATAGCTCGTTCAAAGATAGTTTTTGTAAATGACAATACAAGATTTAAAGAATTGTATATTACTGATTATGACGGATATAATCTCCGCCGACTGACAAAAGATAATAAAATAAATATTCTTCCAAAATGGTCTACGAATGGAGATCAAATAATTTACACAGGTTATTTGCGCAATAATCCTGATTTGTTTGTTTTAAATCTTACAAAGAACAAGAGAAGTGTTATTTCAAAATATCAAGGACTGAATGTGACAGGGACATTTGCTCCTGATGGTAAAAAAATACTTCTTACTTTATCAAGGGAGAAACAACCTAATTTATACTTGATAAATACCTCAGGTGAAATACTTCGGCAAATAACGGTTGGTCCATGTATTGATACAAGTCCGTCGTTTGCTCCAAACGGACAGGAGATAGTGTTTATTTCGGACAGATATGGGTATCCACAGCTATATATAATGAATATTGACGGTGGAAATGTAAGGAGACTTACAACAAGTGGTTTTTGCGACTCCCCCGCTTGGTCTCCACGTGGTGATAAAATTGTTTTCACTATGCGTCAGGCAAGGGGAAACTATGATTTGTATGTTTATGATTTATCTACGGCTAGAATAACAAAGCTTACAAATAATCAAGGAAATAATGAAAATCCTACATGGTCTCCAGACGGCAGGTTTGTTGTATTTTATTCAAACAGATCAGGTAAAGGTGAAATTTATATAATGGCTATTGACGGATCAGGGACAAGAAAACTTGTGGAAATTCCAGGAATATCTTATACTCCATCATGGTCGCCAGTTTTATAGTCAATCAGCTTCTGTACTAGTAAACTTTGCTACTTTAAATTTTCGAGTTGATTTTGGCTATTTTGCAAGAGACAATATTTTGAAATACTTGCCAAATAAAACAGACGAAAATTGGTTGGATAAACGGACAGCCTTGAGAATAAAAATTGTGGTGTTGGTGATTCTGGTGGTTTTCATGTTGATCTTATATAGCCAAATCGCTTGAAGTTGCACCGCAAAGAAACCGTAAAACTCACTCATTAAGCTTGAGAGATGGTGCAACTTCAAGCGATCTGGCTATAGTAAACAACTTAAACAATGGCACTACATATACCTTAATCTTAATACTTTTACAAATCTTTCATGAAAATCTTATATACTTATACTGAAGGCGCTATCTTTCTATTTTCTTTTATATCAATACTTAAGTTGTTTTACTTGCAGTGCAGTTGATGGGTAAGTCAAAAAAAGTAGGTGTAACGAAAATTTTCTCTTACCTGTACTTGCGCGGATCAGAAGTCTAATGTTTGTAGGCAATTTTTATAAGGAGTAGTGGTGAAATATTTAAATACGTTTGGTTTATTGGTAATTTGTTTATGTTTAGTGATAGGGTCAAATATTATTTTCTATTCTCCAATATATCTTTATGATTTAATCACCGGACTTCAACCTGCAGACTTTTCAATAATATGGCCTGGAATAAGAATCTTTATAGAGCCTTTTTATTCTTTTGCATTTTATATTCTTGCTTTAAATAGAGATTTTTACAAACCTGTTGTAATTTCATGGATTTTATGGGTCATGGGAATTGTTTTTATTTACTGCTTAATTCATAAGAAAAGCGTAAAACGGATGTTATTAAATATGGCTTACTCCGTTATGATTCTTTTTATGGTGTTTTCTTTTGTAGCTTTAATTCCAATTCCTGGCCCCAAACTTGAAAAACCTAAAGGATATATTGCAGTTGATATCCATTCGCACACGCTCAGATCTCATGATAATGTCGCTTCTGAAAATATAAGTTTGAAAGCTCATTTATGGCAGGGTTTTGATGCTTTTTTCAATACTGAACATAATCATTCCAATGGGTTTTCGACATTTCCAGCTGATACAAGATATAAAATAGTTTATCCTGGGATGCAGATGCGAACGAAAGATGGAGTTTCCATTGTTCTTCTTTCTCAAAAGGAATTTAATGGTTATGATTATGAAAATATGTCTCTTGAAGATCTTATAAAAAAGGCGCATGAAAATAATATGTTTGTTGTGATGCCTCATTGGTGGAAGTGGCACGAGCATACTTTTGCGAAACTCAAGGATATTGGTATAGACGGTTTTGAAATATACAATTGCGGGTATAGGTATTTTGACAAAAATGAACAAAAATCCATGATAAGTTTTGCAAAGGAAAATAATTTGACAATGTTTGGTGTTACGGATTGGCATGGCTGGGGATATATGTCGGACGTTTGGACTATTTTTGAAGGCAACACTTTGGAAAATATAGAGATACAGCTTTTGAAAAAGCCCAAAACAAAAGTGCTTTTATACAGAAGGGAACAATCTGGATCCGCTATAAGGTTTATTTTTGAACCTTTCTATGCTTTTTATTATTATATAAGCAATGTAACTTTAAAATATCTAATATCATTTGCGATCTGGATTATAGCAGTGTTTTTAATCTTTAAAAGTCGTTTTTTTAGGTATATAAAAAAATATTTGCCAGTTTTTATGATGGTATTTTGTCTTCTCGGAGTCATTTACTTTTATATAATTGTAAGACCATTTACCGATACAAATACAATCGTAATGAAATTTGTAATACCTGCTTTAGCGGGATTTTGCGTATTATGGTTTATTTTGTTTATGAGTAATGACAACAATTGTTTGTGAGAAAAGGAAAGCATATGATAAAAGGGCTATTTAAATTTTTACTTGTTGATGATGTTTTAAAAAAAGATATTGTTTTTTTGAAAAAGATTACTTTGTTTCAAGGATTATCGGATAGATCTTTGGCAAAGATAGCTTTAATCGTATTTAAAAAAACTTATCTTTCAAGTGAAAAAATTTATGAAAATCGTCATGAGGCAAAAGTTGTTTACATAATTAAAAACGGTCAAATTAAACTGACAGGAGAAAATTCGAGTAGGCTTGTAGAGTCTGAAGATTTTTTTGGAGAAATATCTCTAATAGGAAATCATAATCATGATTGCGATGCTGTTGCTTTAAAAGAAAGTGAACTATATCTTGTCTATCGTGTTAAATTTGAAGATATGATAGAGTCCGATAGTAAAGCCGGTTTAATAATAATGAGAAACCTTGCCTCTTTGTTTGTAACAAGACTGAATTGTTCTAAATTTTAATTGTTAAACTATTGCCCCGCGAAGCAAGCTGTGCGCAAACCGCTTAAAGTAGTAGAATTAGGCTATGGGAGCATAGCGCATATAAGATTGTGTAACGCCCAAAAAAGCATAGAAAAGCTATATTTGGAATTTAGAGCGTTGTAATAGCCTAATTCAAATAACAAAAGAAATTTAATAACGCTACAAACAATAGAGTTTGGACAAGAACAATTAATTACAGCTCTTCAATTTCCCTCCGCTGATACCGCACAGAGCAAGCTGCGCGGAGGTTCATTTAAATTTGCCTCCAAGGGAAAGAATAGGAAAAATAATGACAGAATCATCAAAAAATAAAATTTTTGTTATTGCGATAATGATTTTTCTTATAGCTTGTTTGTTTTTATATTTTTCCAGAGGAGTTCTTGCTCCTTTTCTTATAGCTGCATTCATTACCTATCTAATATCTCCGTTGGTTGCGGCAATACAATCGTACGGGTATAGAAGATGGGTTGGCGTGACAATAATTGCTGTTATTGTCATTACTTGTCTTGTCGTCATATTAATGATTTTTGTTCCTATTTTGATTAGCGAACTCGAAAAATTTAAAATTAGCTCCTTAGATTATTATAAATACTTTTCAAATTATCTTGATATTATAAGAGATAAAGTTGAAATATATATTCCTGTTATTAAACGTTATGATATTTCTGGTATAGTTATTACAAAAATTCGTGATTTTGTGTTTTCAAAGGCACATCAGATTCCTGTTTATCTTATGAGTATTTTCTCTGTTTTTTCAATTATAATCTTAATACCTATGCTTGTACTGTCTATGCTGTTAGGAGGAAATAAATGCATAAATGAAATGATAGCTCTCCTTCCGGCGAGTTATATTGAAACAGTGTTGTCTATTATTTATGAAATAGATGCCATTTTGGGAAGATTTATAAGAGGATGGCTTATAGAAGCTTCTTTTGTTGGAATTATGTCTACAATATTTTTAAGCATTCTTGGTGTTAATTTTGCATTGATTATAGGTCTTGCTACAGGTATTGCAAGTATGATTCCCTACATTGGTAATTTTATCGGATTAATTTTAGCTCTTGTTGTTGGCGTAATACAGTTTCAAACTTTTGCGATAGCCGTAAAAATAATTATAGCGTATGTTACAATACGATTTTTGGATAATAATTTTATTCAGCCTTTAGCCATAGGGCGCAACGTAAATTTAGGTTCTGTTATGGTGGTTTTCGCAATGCTTGCAGGAGGTCAAGTTTTTGGTTTCCTAGGTGTGATTTTTGCGGTTCCTGTCATAGCAATGATTAAAACAGTTTTGATAATGCTTATGCAAAAGTACAAAAGGGCTGTCCCTTAGTATGCATTTTATTACTTTCTGTAGGTGCGCTCGCACAAAATTCAGTAAAAAATACGCTGGGCAGACGAAGCATCTGCAAAGAATCGTCGACGAAGACTACTAAAATTTATTGTCTCGTCAATACTTCAAAACACGTTATAAATGCTGCTAACGGGATTTGAACCCGTGATCTCCGCCTTGAGAGGGCGATGTCCTAAACCGCTAGACGATAGCAGCATAACAGTCGGTATTTTGCATTTGCTGCAAATGCCTAAGTGAACGCCAGAAAGGAAGGCAATTATATAAAAAATACCATTATATTTCAATAACATACCCGGAGAGACCCAATTCTCTTTATTTATCCATGACAATTCCAATTTAACAAATCCTATAATGTTTTCTGTTGTAATCCTACTGTTGCGCTAGCATGTTGAAGTTGCCGTTTGATAAAATTGCCAAAGATATAACTTTTTGATACGATATCCTCACCTGCGAAGCTTACTTGCCCGATGGTGTAATCGGTAACACATCTGCCTCTGAAGCAGAAGTCTCCTGGTTCGAGTCCAGGTCGGGCAGCCAAGAAGAAGAAGTGGACATGGATAAGATTTATGAAGTTTTAAAAAAAGTAAGAGAAATTTCACCTTTAGTACATCACATAACAAATTGGGTTACAATCTCGGACTGTGCAAACATTGTTAAAGTTTTTGGCGGTTCGCCTGTAATGACGCACGCTCGTGAAGAAGCTGCCGATACGACATCTATCGCAGATGCCGTTGTAATAAATGTAGGCACTTTAGACAACAACATACTAGAAGCAATGCAGCAGGCCATGTCTGCCGCTAATCAAAAAGGGATACCTATTGTTATTGACGCTGTAGGAGTAGGGGCTACAAAATATAGAAATGACAAAATCAAAGAACTTTTGCAGTACAAAGTTGCGGTGCTCAAGGGTAATGCTTCAGAAATTGCAAGCACCGCGGGAATAGGCGTATCCACAAAAGGCGTTGACAGTGGAAAAGTTTCGGGAGACATTATATAAATTGCAAAAAGTCTTGCTTGTGAACGAGGATGTGTTGTTGTTGTAACAGGTGAAAAAGATATCTGCACTGACGGAGTCAGTGTTGTTACAATTAAAAACGGATCTCCCATGATGTCTCAAATTGTAGGAATGGGTTGCATGGCAGGTTCTGTTGTAGGGACTTTCTGCGCCGTTGAGGATAACTATCTCTTTGCATCTGTCGCTGGTCTTGTATGTTTTGAAATAGCAGCTGAAAATGCCGACACAACGTCCGAAGGACCAGGAACGTTTAAAGTAAAAATGTTTGATAAAATAGGCACTTTGAGCGATATGTCCATTGACAAAATGAAAAAACTCGAAGAAATAAAATGATAAATTGGAAATAAAAACGAAAAAATTGTAACTTCTAAAACTAAAAATGGGATATAAAATGAATGAAATAGGTGAAAAGTTAAATAAACTAAAAAAAGAAAAAAATGCGATAATTTTAGCCCATATATATCAGCTACCTGAAATTCATGATATAGCAGATTTTGTCGGAGATTCTTTAGAATTAAGTATAAAAGCTACACAAACCGACACTGATGTCATTGTTTTTTGTGGTGTGCATTTTATGGCAGAAACTGCATCTATACTAAGTCCTAATAAGAAAGTTTTGATTCCTGATGCCCAAGCAGGGTGCCCTATGGCAGACATGATAACTGCCGAACAATTGAAGAATTGGAAAGCAGAATATAAAAATCCTGTAGTTGTAGCTTATGTAAACACTTCAGCTGCGATAAAAGCTGAAAGTGATATATGCTGCACATCTTCTAATGCCGTAAATGTTGTAAAAAGCATTGCTTCAGGCAAAAATTTAAGAAACTTAGACATACTTTTTGTCCCTGATAGAAATTTAGGAAGTTACGTTCAAAAAACTTCCGGTATAAAAATGAATATGTGGAACGGATTCTGTCCTACACATAATAACTTTATTCTGCCCGAGTATGTTTTAAAAATAAAGGAAGAACATCCAAGCGCCGAAGTGCTTGTGCATCCTGAATGCCGTCCCGAAGTTGTCTCTTTGGCAGATCATGTTATGTCAACAGGGGTTATGTGCAGATATGTACAAAAAAATTTTGTTAAAGATTTTATTATAGGTACCGAAACAGGGATTTTATATAAACTAAGCAAAGATAACTCTGATAAAAATTTTTATCCTGTAACAAATCTTGCACAATGTCCTAACATGAAAAAAATTACGCTGACAAAGGTCCTTGACGTGCTTGTAAATATGAAAAATATTGTTTCAGTTCCAGACGATATCAGACAAAAAGCCTATCCTCCTATTTATAAAATGTTACAAATTGCCTCTCAAGGATAAAGCCATAATGAGTCCAAAATTTGAACAATATTGAAATCTCCATAGGTCTTATTCTAACGCTCGGTTTATAGTTTTTCCAAGGTCTTTTTTCTCCACTTTTTTAAAATGGTTTTAAATTTTGCCAGAGTATTGCAGAGTCACATCATAATGTATTACAATAACATCATGTATGGACATAACAATAACGCAAAAGACTATAAACGTCAGAAAAAATTTACAAAGACTATGTTATCTGTGTCAAAAGGGACATTATGAAAAAACAAAAGCTACAAACAAAAAAAAGGAGTATAACAATGAAACTAAAGCAATGTTTGAGCATATTTATTGCATTTAGTTTTGTTTTAAGTTCTTGCGATAAAAAGAACGCTTTTCTTGTAAACAGAAGGACTGCTACCCCAGAGAAAGTAGAAGAAATAAAAAGAGCAAAAGAAGAAAAGGAAAAAGCAGAAGAAGCAGATCATTTTCAATTAATATTACAAGCGCTGGCTGCGAAGCGCCCTGTGACGGAAGTATATGAACTTGTAAGGGCATCAAAAGCAGATCATTCTCAATTACTTATGCAATTGGCGGGTGCGCATTGCCCTGAGGCGGAAGTAAATAGATTTTTAGGGGTATCAATGGTAAAAAATGCTTCTCCACTCATAAAAAAATTGCTGGATGATGATCTGGAACGCCGCTCTATTGAAGAAATAATTGCACTTCAGGAGTTAGAAAAAGAAGAATACGGTGATAGTCTTGGAGAAGTTGTGCTCACGTCTAATGAACACTTTGTTTACAGAGTTAACGGAAAAAATTATAGCAAACATCAAACTGCAAATTCTTGCGGTATAATGGCAGTAAGAAGAAAATTGCGTCACATGAGTCGTCTTGGAATAGATAGAATACCCAAGGATGCTTGGTATAAGCATTCTGACAAGGAAATGAGACAGCTTATAGATGCGCAGAAGGGGATAAGTTGGATGCTGTATTTATAGTTCTTTTACAAATAAAATCTGGGATTAAAGAAAATAACGCCAAAGTGCGTGCCTTTAATATTAAGTCCAAATATGGCGTGGGGGATTACCTCACCATAGAACTCGCCACTTCCACCGCCACAGCCGCCGCCTCAGCTGCCGCCACCGCTGCCGCGACGCCCTCGCCGCCGCGTCACCGGCGACGCCGCCGCCGCCAACGCCAATAAATGCGTCGAAGAATGGACCAAAATCTGCGAACCCAAAGAAGGATCAGCAGCAATACCGATCGAGTCAGAGCCAGTATTAGAACCAGCAAAAGGAAAAGAAAAAGATCCAGAACCAATATTAGAATCAGAAGAAACACAAATAGCAAAAGCCAACCGCTACGCCGCCTATGATGCCGCCAAACAATACGCCGCCGCCCCTACTAGCCGCGTTGCCTACGCCGATTTCTGCTTTGCCGCCTACGTCGCCAGCGGTACCGACCTCTCCAAGCGTGCCTATCTAGCCGCCCGCAACCTTATGATCGCTGTTGGTCTCTCCAGCGAAGCCGAAGCCAAAGCCGCCAACCGTAGTATCACACGCGTCGTCGCTATCCCTAACGCCCTCCGCAAAGACTACGTCGCCATTGCCAACGCTGCCGATGCCGCTACTGGCGACGAGATCAACGCCAACGCCGTCGCCCGCGCCCGCATGCGCAAATGCGTAAATTGCACCGACGAAGAAAACATAGCAATTATCGCCAAAGACATCAAAAAGCTGTCTGTCAATATCAATGCTGACTTCGAAAGCGTCAAGGCCGCTGTCGACTGCGCCGCCGACCCCACCAAAGCTGCCCGCGCCTGCATCCGAGCTGAGGCCGCCCTTGCCGCCGACCCCACCAACGCTGACATTAAGAACATCCGTGATGCCGCCCTCGCCTGGTACAAAGCTCCTAGCCTTGCCACCTACACCAACTACACTGCCGCTGTCCACGCCGGGGCCCACGGAGTCGCCCTCACTGTCAGCAAAAGATATGACAACGCCAACGCCCAAATGTCAAAAGGCAAGAGCTGCAGGTTCTCTTATGAAGAAATACTTTGGACGCGCATTCCAGAACACGACAAAAACGACTGGATGACTTCTTGTTTTGGTGGTAAAATTCGTGGATTTGATTACGATGCTTGGGCACAAACATTAGTGCCAGGAAGAAAAGGAGAAGAATATGAATATCGTGCATATTACAAGGGAGCAAGTCGTGTGCCTTAACAGGAAAGTTAGCACAAAAGAATAGTCAAATGCGACTATTGCACAATCAGAAAAACTAACAAAACCCATTAGAGAATGCGTTGTTATCCAATCATCGATAAACATGGAAGAACATAAAATTTAATTCTTTTTTCAGTGTCATTCTGCATGATATAATGCGGTCTTTTGACAAAACAGTTTGAAAATTGATATAAGACTCAGATTATGAATAAAAGACTTTCAGCAGTTTATCCCGGAAGTTTCGATCCTCCTACAAAAGGGCATTTGGATATTATAACCAGATCTTCGCGTTTGTTTCCTGAAATAATAGTCGCAGTAACAGATAATGTTAATAAAAAGCATATCTTTTCTTTGCAGTGCAGGATAGATTTGCTACAAAAATCTACAAGATATTTAAACAATGTAAAAATTATGTCATTTTCAGGGCTTTTGGCCAATTATCTCGATAATATTAAGTCTTTTATTGTGATAAGAGGTTTGAGAGCTATTTCTGATTTTGAATATGAGTTTCAGATGGCATTGATGAACAGAAAGTTAAATAAAAAAATAGAAACAATATTTTTGATACCGGATCAGTCTTATACATTTCTTTCTTCAAGTATG